>JBEDUS010000219.1:0-9439 GCA_040414975.1 Candidatus Udaeobacter sp. | reverse complement strand
GCTTTGAGATCGGCGGCCAAACTAGAAAGGTAAACTATTAAGACGACGACAAGCACCGCAAAGATGCCAATGGGAACATAAAACCACGGTCTTAAATACCAGGGTGGCCGAAAGCGATAGCCCGGCGGGGGCCTTAGATATGTGGCGGTGGGCGGTCTCAACAGCCGGAGAATTTACGAGCGAAACGTCCAACGCTCAACGGCCAACATCCAACGCCCAATTCGGAGCGCAAGAGTTGAACGTTGGGCGTTGGGCGTTGAGCATTTAGCGTTGAACACGAATGAAGGAAATCCTGCGCTCATCAGATTGATTCACGCCGAAATCCAAAAACACGGGCCACAAACCTTCGCCTGGTTCATGGAGCAGGCGCTTTACCATCCGACGCACGGATACTATTCCTCTGGCCGCTGCGCGATTGGGCGGAAAGGCGATTATTTTACGAACGTCAGCGTTGGCTCGCTTTTCGGGCGATTGATGCTGGCACAATTCGCCGAGATATGGGAGCAACTCGGTAAAATCGACAACTTTATTATCGTTGAGCAAGGTGCGCACGACGGCCAGTTCGCTCGCGATGTTCTCCAATCTGCCCAAGCATACGCCCCGGATTTCTTCGAAGCTTTGCGGTACCGGGTTGTTGAGCCATTTCCGATTTTACGGAAGCGGCAATTACAGATGCTGGAACCATTTCGGGATAAGACTGAATGGCGCCCTGCACTTGAACCTTTCACCGGCGTCCATTTTTCAAACGAGCTACTGGACGCGATGCCAGTCCGCTTGATCAGTGGCGGCATAGAAAAGCTCGTCAATGTTCACAACGACAGGTTTGTATTCATCGAGCGCCCGCTGTTAGATGGAGCGTTCAACGACGCTGCGCTCGATTGGATAAATAGCGTTGCAGCAAATCTGCAGCGCGGCTACATCATCGCGGTCGATTACGGCTATTTGCGTGACCAATTTCACCGAAACATTCAAGTCCGCGCCCAGCATCGACATCTCGATTCCCCTTTTCAGCAAATCGGTCACGCGGACATCACGATGCACGTCGATTGGACGAGTATTGTCCGTTGCGCAGAGGCAAACGGACTGCGCGTTGCGGGATTCACCGATCAGCATCATTTTCTAACAGGCATCATCTCCGAACTTGTTAGCGGCGGTCGATCCGACCAGCGTGCCGTCGATTCGGGTCAATCGCCCCTAACTGATTCGCCTAAAACCAAACGGGCGCTCCAAACACTTTTGCATCCCGAAATGCTCGGCCGTGCCTTTGAGGTGCTCGCGCTTGCCAAAAATGTCGATACAAGCGCGCCGCGGCTCGCAGGTTTCACATTTGCGCGTGGACCACGTTCCAATTGACAGGTAACGACCGCTCCGTCACCTGGCTCCGCGGGCGACTGTTGCCGGAGTGAAAATATTGCAGGCGTCCTCGCCCGCTTTCGTGCGCGATTCTCTTGCGAAGATCAAGCATAGCTCACGATGGCCCAGCTTTTTCCGAAAAGCGCGAACGTTCATGCTCGCGTTACGATTTTGGGCGTCGTTATCCTGATCTGTGGAGCTGGTTGGGCGACTTCGACCATCTATTGGTCGCCCTATACGACGCGGGTCAATGTGCCGCTGCCACAACCGATCCCGTTCAGCCACAAACATCATGTCAACGATGATGGAATCGATTGCCGTTACTGCCACACGTCGGTGGAGAAATCATCATTTGCCGGCCTTCCACCGACCGAGACAGGCATGACCTGCCATTCCCAGTTGTGGACGGACGCGGCCTCTTTCTCGGTTACACGATCTATCGCTTCACGTACGGCCAGGTTTTTGTCGAAACTAGTCGCAAGCTGAATGTGGTTCTCGGCGGGACCAACACTGCCGTATTGTTAATCAGCAGCCTGTTGGTGGCATTGGCTGTGCGCGCGGCCAAGCTGGATCAAAGACGCATGTTGACGGGCTTGTTAATTGGCACGGCCGTACTCGGCTGCGTGTTCATGTCGATAAAAGGCGTTGAGTATTACAATGACTATGTGGATCGTTTGGTCCCGGGCCGACATTTTGAGTGGCATGGCGCTGATCCTCCTCATGCTGAACTGTTTTTCTGGATTTTATTTTGCCATGACCGGGCTTCACGCAATTCATGTCACTGTCGGCATTGGGATCATGCTGGTGTTGGCGCTGCTTGCATGGCTTGGAAAGTTTTCACACGGAAATCACAACCCGGTCGAAATCACCGGACTGTATTGGCATTTCGTCGATATTGTCTGGGTTTTTATATTTCCACTTTTGTATTTAGTGGGGCACCGCTGATGGAAAAAGTTGTGCAACCGAAAGTTTACGTGCGCACATGCATCGCCTTGCTGGCGCTGCTCGCACTGACCTGGATGATCGCCTACGTCAATCTTGGCCCGTTCAATCTAATCGTTGCGCTCGCAGTGGCGATTAGCAAAGCCATTGTGATTGCCCTTTTCTTCATGCACATAAAGGGAAGCAGCCGAATTCTCCATCTCGCGGCAGTGGCTGGCGTGATCTGGTTACTTATCATGATTTCTCTTACCCTAGGCGATTATTCCACCCGTGGCTGGGTGCCGCTGAACCATTGATATTGAAGACGGCCCCGGTCGCGATATCGGCCTGATGCGATATATCGGTCATCGATTCTTTTACGGCGTCGCTGAAGTAAACCGATCTAGTCCACGGGTTCGCCCCGCGGTTGAGTAACAGTCATTCAATCTGCGCACATCGGGTGCAGACCTATGCCCCGTTGCCGCTCTGTGTTCGGCATTTGTGCGGCGTTTTCCTACTTTGCGGTTTATTTAGCTCGGGTTTTGCGCAGCGCAGAACCGCAGCATGGGCTCGCCACGAATATTTCAATAGGAGGTGAAGCTTGCGAAGTGAATTGATGCAGGAATACGAGGCGCTTCGCGAACGATGGAAATCTGCGCAGCGCGGGATAAGCATTCGCGACGTTCCGCAACTTAAGCTGAGCCTGAAATACGCGCGCGAGTTTTTGGACCGGTGGCAGGATAAACATAATAAACTGGCAGAAGAACGAACGCTTTCAGAATTGCGAGACCAAAACAGGCGCATCATGGCCGTATTGGAAAGCTGGTTTCTGGAAGCGCTGCATCGCGTGATCGATAAACGAGTCTGCTGGCTGATTGCAGAGCATCGCTTCAGATTTTCTGTGGAATACATTCAGATGATGCAGAACGCGCGAAGCGACTTGCAGGCGCGGTTGTGCGCTATGTTTTGGGATGAGTTCGGTTATGAGTTCGACCCCGAACGGCTCTATCGCAAATCGGAAGCAGCAGCGGACAGGTGCGAGCGTGATTACAAACAGGCGTTCTGCGAGCTGAAGGCGGATTGGTCGGACCGGATGAGCGCACAATTGAACAAGCGGCTCACGGGGACTGATCCCCGTCAGTTGAGGAGTTGGAAGGCGACGCTGCCGATGCCTATGGTTTATCGCTGGAACGTTGCGCTTTGATTTTGCGCGCGGCGAGCGATCCGGGCTTGTGGCTTGCCGCAGTTATTGTCGACTTTTGCCGGTGGCTGTGATGCTGGGAATGGGTCGCCACATCGGACATCGAATTTCTTACCGACTAAGTCGAGCCGATCTGATTCGAGAAAAAGGGATCTAACACGTGAGATCGCAGCGCGCTCGGGCGCGCGAGTGACTCCGTCGGATTCTGTGGACGTGACTAAGAGACACCGCGCGCATTTTCAAGCGCTTTCTTTACGCAGGTGCGTGAGCTCTCATACTTGCATTAGCACTAGCGATGATTGCGATCACAATGCCTAGAATGATGTTATTCCAAAGTATCGCTGTGGTCATGGTGCCAAGTGCAAAAGGCGAGATAATCATCCAGATCCCGAGGATTACATTGGCCCAACTCCACCCTGGTTGCCGCGGTATGCTGGTTCGAATCAGCGCGAGTATCGCAATTATGATGCCGACGATCACGTTGTTCCACGTTGCCGCAGGTATCCGCGCAAACTGGACCACGAACGGTGAGATGATCACCCAAATGCCCAACAGGACATTGACCCAGCTCACTCCTGACGTGCTGGACTCAGACGCGGCGAGATTGATGTTTTGCCGATTGTCCATTTTTCCCTCCTTTCCAAGAGTCTGCGACATCGGCAAGCCCCCACCATTCCTGTCACATACGGTGGTCATTGGGCCGCCCGTGTGTCGCTCAACATAAAATCCGGCCACAATGCTCTCACCGCAATACAACGCCGCCATTATCCTTGTATCCGAGAATCCCTGACCCGGCCGTTAGGCGGCGTCGTGCGATGACGTTTGGGAATTGAAACGCATTCTCCTTGCGGCATCGGAAACATTTTTTGGTGGCGACGCATCTGGCTGCACAGTCGCGAGGCGAACAATGATTGTGAACATCCAACCGCGTCTGTTTTTACTCGCCTGGCTTGCTGGCCTATGACATTTTCAAGCCACTGAAGTTCGCCTCGGTCGCAAAGAAATTGATGGAGAAATATGTTCGCGCTGCTTTCGAAATGGCCGCTCGTTAGGCAGATTCGCGAGCGCAAGGATGGCACCGGGCTCGAGGCGATGTCGGATAAAACGCGAGCAATGCGCGCGAGGACGGACGATGCGCAAATCGCACGCTCCATTTGCCCATATTGTGGCGTCGGCTGCGGGCAGCTGATTTATCACAAGGATGGGAAACTGATTTCTATCGAAGGTGACCCGGAGTCGCCGATCAGTCAGGGAAATCTTTGTCCGAAAGGCGCCGCATCCTACCAATTGCTTACACATTCCCGACGGGAAACGAAGATGAAATACCGCGCGCCGCGTGCGAAGGAATGGACGGAAATGTCGTTGGAGCGCGCGATGGACATGGTGGCCGAGCGGGTATGGGAATCGCGTAAGCGCACATTCGTCAGGCAGGTGGACGGATCAGCCGTCAATCATACGACCGCTATCTGTCACCTCGGCGGGGCAACACTCGATAACGAGGAAAATTATCTAATCAAAAAATTGTTCACCGGAGGCCTGGGCATGGTCTGTGTGTCCAACCAGGCCCGGATATGACATAGCAGCACGGTGCCCGGTCTGGGCACCTCCTTTGGCCGGGGCGGAGCTACAACCGCGCAACAAGACCTGGCCAACGCCGATTGCATCTTGATCGAAGGCTCATCAATGGCCGAGGCGCACCCCGTCGGTTTTCGCTGGGTGATGAAGGCCAAGGAGCATGGCGCCACAATCATCCATGTGGATCCACGTTTTTCGCGGACGAGCGCGCTGGCCGACATTTGGGTGCCAATCCGCGCGGGCACAGACATCGTATTTCTCGGCGGACTCATCAGTCATCTGATTGAACACAACCTTTACTTTCATCAGTACGTCGCCCATTACACCAATGCGTCTTGTATTTTGTCTGATGAATACCGCGACCCGGAAGACAACGGCGACGGCTATTTCTCGGGCTGGAACGAAGAGAAGCGCGCTTACGAAGGCGACAGTTGGGCTTACAAAGGTGGTGACCTCAGCCGGCCACAACGCGATCTCACATTGCAAGATCCGCAATGCGTTCTTCAAAAATTAAAACGACATTTTTCTCGCTACACGCCCGAGATGGTGGAGAAAATCTGCGGCATTCCGCCCGACCTTTTTCACAAAGTCGCGCATTGCCTCGCTGCTGCATCTGGCCCGGAAAGGACCGCCGCGGTTTGCTACGCAGTCGGCTGGACACAGCATTCAAAGGGAGTGCAGATCATTCGTACCGCTGCGATTCTGCAATTGCTGCTTGGAAATATCGGCCGGCCCGGCGGCGGAATTCTCGCCTTGCGCGGTCATGCCTCAATCCAGGGCTCGACTGATATTCCCACCCTCTACGACATTCTGCCCGGTTATCTCACGATGCCGCGCAAAGGCGACGAGACTCTTCAGAATTATCTGGATAACTACACCAAGAAAACCGGCCTCTGGTCGAATTACCCCAAGTATCTCGTCAGCACCCTCAAAGCTTACTATGGGAAAAACGCGACAGCGGAGAACGATTTCGGTTACGGCTTTCTCCCGAAACTCACCGGCAACCATTCCTTCTTCGAATATCTCTACGACATGCTCGACGGAAAAATGGAAGGCATGTTTCTCATGGGGCAGAACCCAGCCGTCGGCGCTCCCAACTCACGGCTCCAGCGAACAGCCCTCGCAAAACTGAAATGGCTGGTCGTGCGCGAGATGGTTGAAATTGAATCAGCTAATTTCTGGCGCGAATCGCCTGAAGTGGAGCGCGGTGAGCTGAAACCCGAGGACATCGAGACCGAGGTGTTCTTTTTCCCGGCAGCCGGTCACGCCGAAAAAGAAGGTGCGTTCACCAACACGCAACGTCTTCTACAGTGGCGCGAAAAAGCGGTGGATCCGCCGGGTGACGCGCGTTCGGACGCATGGTTTATACATCAACTCGCGTTGCGTCTGATCGCCAAGGCAAAACAATCAGGCGACCCGCTCGATGAGCCATTGCGCGCGCTTGATTGGTGGTATCCGGAAGATGAGCTCGGCGATCCGAAAATGGAAGCCGTTCTCGCGGAGATCAACGGCTGGCAAGCTGAACCTGTAGCCGCGGGCGCTGACCGCGGCGCGAGCGAGGGCGTCCTCTTCGGCGGCATCGATCGCGAAGGCAATCCGCATCACGGTCCACAGGTCAATGGTTTCGCAGAATTGAAAGCTGATGGATCCACTGCGTGCGGTACCTGGATTTACTCCGGTGTGTTTGGTCGCGATGGAGTGAACAAAGCGAACTCACGGAAGTCACGCGATTACCTCGGGCACGGCTGGGGTTTCAGTTGGCCGAGCGATCGCCGGATTATTTACAATCGCGCCAGCGCGCGGCCGGACGGGCATCCCTGGAGCGAACGCAAAAAATTGGTCTGGTGGGACTCTGAAAAATGGACCGGCATCGATGTTGCCGGATTTGTGCAAGGGAAAGCTCCCGACTACGAGCCCGAAGTAGGCGCCGAAGGTCTCGATGCAATTCCGGGCGATGCACCGTTTATCCTGCACGAGGACGGCTTGGGGTGGATCTACGTGCCAAAAGGTTTGAAGGACGGTCCCTTGCCGACTCATTACGAGCCGCTCGAGTCCCCCGTATCAAATGAACTTTATTCGCGCGATACCAATCCCCCGGAGCATTGGTTTCCGCGCCGCGAAAATCGGTTCGCACCTCCGGGCGATTCCAGATTTCCATTCGTGCTGACCACATATCGACTGACCGAACATCATACGGCCGGCGGCATGTCGCGCTTTCTCAGCTATCTCGCGGAATTACAGCCGGAGATGTTTGCCGAAATTTCGCCCGAGCTTGCACGTGAGCTTAAGGTGCGTAACGGCGATTACATTTGCATCGTTACTTTGCGCGCAGGCATCGAAGCACGTGCACTTGTTAGTCGCCGCATTCGGCCATTGCTCCTCAATGGTAAAACACTTCATCAGGTCGCATTGCCTTATCACTATGGAACAGCCGGCCTCGTACGCGGCGCCTCGGCGAATGATCTTCTCACGATCTCCGGCGAACCGAACGTCACAATCATGGAAGCCAAGGCGTGCACTTGCAACGTTGTGCCGGGCCGATTACCGCGCGGCCGCGCGTTCGCCGAGTTTTTCAAAACATATGCGCAGCGGGACGTCGCAGCGAAGGTGCACCCGGAAGAGCCGCGCCCCGGAGTAGGCGGGAGCGGCGGGGGTCACGCGCAGGAAGGCAAAGCATGAGCGTTGCACTGGTAGGGACCGACCGCCGGGCCGTCCGAACGTTGACGCGAGAAGCGCGGCGCGCCCGGAAATGCCAGTCCGGCTCGGACTCGCGCCCTACCAATAAATTATGATCGGCGAAGGAACTCACAGCCCGAACCAGCGCCGGCATAACTACGTGCAGGAAAACGTCGAAGTTGGTTTCTTCACTGATCCGACCGTATGCATCGGCTGCAAAGCGTGTGAAGTCGCGTGCAAAGAATGGAACGAAGTGCCCGATGACGGCTTTACGTGGTCGGGAAACTCATACGACAACACCGGGCATCTCGGCGCTTCCACCTGGCGACATGTTTTGTTTCTCGAACAGGACCGACAAAAGGGAAGTCAGGTCGTCGGCTACCACTCGTTAGGCAACGGCGACAGAGACGATCCATTCCGCTGGGTGTTCCTTTCCGATGTTTGCAAGCATTGCGAGGAGGCTGGTTGCCTCGAGGCCTGTCCGACCGGCTCAATCGTGCGGACCGAAGTCGGCTCTGTCCTTGTGCAAAACGACGTGTGCAACGGCTGCGGATATTGCGTCGTCTCATGTCCGTTTGGCGTGATCGATCGCTGCCCGGAACCGCTGCCCAACGCCGGCGGCGCTTTCAAATGCACTTTTTGTTATGATCGGCAAAAAAGCGGGCTAGTCCCCGCCTGCGCGAAGGTCTGTCCGACGGAATCGATCGTTTTCGGGCGACTCGATGACCTGCGCGCGCACGCAAGGAAGCGCGTGGAAGAGTTGCGCCAGCACGGATATGATGACGCGCAGCTTTACGATCCACAGCAGACAAGCGTCCGTGGCATTCACGCGTTCTTTCTGATTCTCGGCGAACCCGAGGCGTACGGGCTTCCACCAAAACCGCAGGTGCCGACGATTTATTTGAAATCCGCATGGACCTCTGCCATCGCAACCGCGATCGGCGCGCTCGTCGCCGCTCTGTGCGCATTCGCTTTCCTATGAACCAAACAATTCACGGGACTGTAGCCGGGTGCGTTGACCCCGCCCGCACAGGACATTTTCTCACGCAAAGCCACCGCGGTCAGCGCCAGCTGTTACAGAATGCGTATGCCTAACGAACAGCGTCTCGAAGAATTGCGGGAGCAGGCCTGGGAGAAAGGAGTCGTCTCCGGCCATGGCGTGGACGTCGCCGCCGGACCGATCCCGCGCAGGCCCGGATATTACGGCGAACCGGTCGTTAGGCCGCCTGTGTGGACGTGGGAGATCCCGGTTTACCTTTTCGTCGGCGGACTTTCAGGAATGGCCGCCGTCATTGCGCTGATCGGACTGGTCTTTCATCACGGCAACCTTGCCCGTACCGCAATGTGGGTCGCAGCAATCGGCGCCATCGTCTCCCCAATCTTGCTGGTAATGGATCTCGGCCGCCCGCGTTTGTTTGTGAACATGCTGCGTGTCTTCAAGTATCAATCGCCGATGTCGGTCGGCGCATGGATCCTGTTTGTTTTCGGTAGCAGCGCGGTTCCCGGCTTGATCGCGCTCGAGCTCCGTGCGCACCAAATCTTTGCCGGCGGTTTTGACCAGTTTCTCCAGATCGTTGCGTTTTTGCTGATTCTCGGGTCGGCGTTTTGGGGAATGTTCCTGGCGACTTACACGGGCGTTTTACTGGGTGCGACTGCGATTCCCGCCTGGTTTCTGCACCGGACGCTTTTGCCGATTCATTTCGGCGTTGCAGG
>JBEDUS010000218.1:0-8918 GCA_040414975.1 Candidatus Udaeobacter sp. | reverse complement strand
TGCTCACCATTCATTTGAGCGGCGGCAGCGAAATGATCCGCGCGGCAACATTGGCACGGGCAAACAATATGTTGCTCCTGGGTGTAACTGTTCTAACGAGTTCGACTGAAGAGACGCTGCGCGAAATTGGAATTCAGGGCAAAGTCGACGATCAGGTGTTACGCCTGGCGAAACTAGGGGTCGAAGCAGGAATCGATGGGGTTGTGGCCAGTCCGCGCGAAATCAAAACACTGCGTCGTGAATTTGGTCACACGATCAAAATCGCCGTACCTGGGATTCGCCCAAAGTGGTCCTCAACTGGCGATCAAAAACGCGTGACAATTCCGCGCGAAGCGATAGATGCTGGCGCAGACTATCTGGTAATTGGCCGCCCGATCACCGCGCATCCAAATCCGCGCGAAGCTGTCGCGAAGATTCTGCAAGAGATAAGCGGCTAATTGTCATCTCGAGCGAGGTCGAGAGATCTCTAAACTGTTATCCTGCAATTTACAGATTCCTCCACTGCGGTCGGAATGACAAAACGAGACTGGAAATGACGAACAGCCTATTCGCCGCCCTCGATGTTTATCACGAAGCTGGCGCGCATTCGGCGGCGATGAACATGGCCGTCGATGAAGCGCTGCTCGAACATGCGCCGGATCCAGTAATTCGCTTTTACCGCTGGCAGTCCCCTGCTCTCTCATTTGGATATTTTGGTCGATTTGCTGATGTGGCCAGCTACGAGGGCGAGCGCGATTTGGTCCGACGTTGGACCGGGGGCGGAATTGTCTTTCACGGAGAGGACCTCACGTATTCAATTGTAATTCCCGCAAGCGATGCAGCTTTCACTGAATCGTCGATGTCGGTTTATGAAAAGATTCATCGCGCTTTGTGCGAAGTGCTTGCTGCGAAGGAATTGAACGCCGTTGTAGCCGAGGTCGGTGACACCGGTTCATGCCGCGCACCGATGATGGCCGTGCGGACCGGCATCAGCTATGCCGGCTACAACTGCTTCGCAAACCTCGTGCGTGCGGACGTAATGATCAATGGCCGCAAAATTGCAGGTGCAGCACAACGCCGGACGCGCTGCGGTCTGCTACAGCAGGGCAGCATCCAGGGGATCGATCTCGGGAAGGATTTGGAGCAACGATTTGCACAAGAACTGTCGGCAAATCGTAGCGAGCAAAAGCTCGAGGACGAAATCTTGAATCGAGCGCGAGAACTGGCTGAGATGAAGTACAGCACCGAAAGGTGGCTGCGAAAACGCTAGATGAAGCTTCCACTCCCAAGCTCCAACATCCAAGAAATTTCAAACTCCAATATCTAAATACATTCGCGTGCCGCGCCTTTTGAGCGTGATGTTTGGAGGTTCTCTGGTGCTTGGATGTTGGCGTTTGGTGCTTCAGCCCTTGCGGTCTACACAAAGCAGATCCGGAAATTCCTTTGCGCGAAGTTTTGACAAGCCGTAAGCGCCCCCGCTATTCTCGCCTCGTGGAACTCTTCGCGCGCTCACGGCCGGGTCTGACTGGAAATGCGGCGGCCGCTTCTCCGACCAGCTCGCTCGCCAAGGTGGCGAAGTTGGTTCAGCCACACCTCGAAGAGGTCGAGACACGCATTGCACGACAAGCGGCCGCTTTCGATCCCGCAATCGAAGGCTACGTCGTGTACGCAGTCGGCAGCCGCGGCAAGCGTCTGCGGCCGCTGATAACACTTCTGGCCGGAGGCGCGACCGGCAAGATCAACTCCGGACATGTCGATCTCGCCGTCATTGTAGAACTCATCCATATCGCAACACTTGTGCACGATGACGTGATGGATGAAGCGGAGCGACGTCGAGCACAGCCGACTGCGAACGCACGCTGGGGAAATTCACTCAGTGTTTTGCTGGGCGATTGCCTTTTCGCGCACGCGCTCACTTTATCTACGAATTTTGAAAACGCGAACATCGGCCGAGCGATTGCCCGTACGGCCGCGACGGTTTGCTCTGGCGAGATGATCCAGACGCAACGCAAGTTCGACCTCAACCTGGGAGTCCACGATTACTTGCGAATTGTCGAAATGAAGACAGGATCGCTTTTCTCTGCGGCAGCGGAATTAGCAGCTGTAATCAGCGACGCGGCTCCCAACGTGATCGAAACATTTAAGAATTTCGGCTTCCAAGTTGGAACGGCGTACCAGATCTATGACGACTGTGTTGACCTTGCTGGGAGCGAAGGAGCAACCGGCAAGACCCTCGGGACCGATCTCCGCAAAGGCAAGTTTACGTTGCCCGTTCTGATTTTTCTCCGCTCTGCGACGGAGTTCGAGCGGGAGCGCTGTTGCCAGCTTGTACTCGAAGAACAAGTCGAAGAAATGATTGAGCTCTTGAAGAATGGCGCGACCAATGGAGCGCTAAACGAATCGATCGCTGCCGGGAGCGACTTGATTCGCGAAGCACAAGCCGCATTGGATGGAATTAAGTCGAATTCTTACGCCGAGGCATTGTTCTCGCTCGGCGACGCGTTGTGCGAAATGTTCGATCAACTTCGCGTCTGAGGTCGCGGCATTCAGGCGGCTATATTAAATGTCGCAGCTGAAAATCCGCGAGATGCCGCAGGATGAGCGGCCGCGAGAAAAATTACTTGCACGAGGTCCGGACGCTCTGACCAACCCGGAATTGATTGCAATCCTGCTGCGCACCGGGCGTCGAGGAATGAATGTGATAGAGGTCGCTCGCGAACTTTTGAACAAATACAAGTCTTTTGCGGAGTTGAGCCGCTGTTCTGTCAAGGAACTCAAGGCAATCAAGGGAATCGGGCCAGCTAAAGCATTGGAACTGGTGGCAGCTTTCAATTTGGGAAAGCGTTTTGCGCAAGAACCATTGCTCCAGGAGAAACTCGACTCACCGGAACTAATCCACGAATTGCTGGGCGGCGAAATGCGAATGCTCCGAACCGAATCACTCCGCGTTGTCTTGCTCGACACTCGTTATCGTTTGATGCGCGTCGAGTCGGTCTCAACGGGAAGCATGAATGAGAGCATCGCTCATCCGCGGGAAATTTTCCGGCCTGCCATCACTTATTCAGCTTACGCCGTCATCGTTGTTCACAATCATCCGTCCGGCGACGCTTCTCCGAGCCAAACGGACCATAGTCTAACGAGACGCTTGGCAGAAGCAGCTGAGTTGTTGCAAATCAAACTGTTGGATCACATCATCATCGGTGCGCCGTCGGAAGGGAATCCGGGTTACTTCAGCTTCAAGGAAGCAGGCGTTTTGTAGAAGCGCGAAATCGCAAAAATGCGCAGTGCAAAAATCCATCCGACGGCTCTCGTCCATCCGGCCGCGCTAATCGCTGATGATGCAGAGATCGGGCCATTTTCCGTCATTGGACAGAGGGTGACGATCGGTAACAAAACGATTGTGCAGTCGCACGTCGTAATTGAAGGAGAAGTCAAAATTGGCAACGAAAATTTGATCGGCCACGGCGCGCTGATTGGCACGCCGCCACAGGATGTCTCATTTTTGCCAGAACGAAAAACGAATGTCGAGATCGGAAGCAACAACGTTATCCGCGAGTATTGCACCATTCATCGCGGCACGGCCGAAGGAAGCTCGACGAAGATTGGCGACAAGAATTTTCTAATGACCGGAGCGCACATCGGACACAACTGCCTCATCGGAAACAATGTCGTCATCGCGAACAATTGTTTGCTGGCCGGCTACGTGCGCGTCGATGATGGTGCGTTTCTTGGCGGTGGATCGACATTTCACCAGTTCATGCACATCGGACGACTAGTGATGGTGCAAGGCAGTTCCGCATTTGGGAAAGATCTACCGCCATTCGTGATCGCTGCGGAGCGCAATTGCGTGTTCGGCCTAAATGTGATCGGACTCCGCCGTGCCGGCTTCAGCGCGAAGGAGCGAGACGAAATCAAAGCGGCATTCAAGCTCGTTTACCTGAGCGGACTCAATATCTCCCAAGCGCTTGAAAAAGCGCGGACAGCGAAACTCGGCACACCCGGGCGCGAGTTCCTGGACTTTGTCGCGAATGCAAGGAAGCGCGGTATCTGTCCGCTCAGCCGTGACGCATTCGAAGAAGCGTCGTTGTAGCCGCCCCGCTGTGTCGGGGCGTTTTCCGAACGCACAGCGACAAAGCGCCGTGGGTTCCAATGCTATCCAGTTCCCAGCAACGCCAGCATGCGACCGGTTTTTCCTTTTTCGGCGCGATAGGAGTAGTAGCGATCGAGGTCACAAGCAGTGCATATGCCCGAGCCATGGATTTCTTTGATCCCAGACGCGCGACATTGCCGGATAATTTCCGCTACAAAATCGACTTCGTAATGCGGCGGTCGAATACACGGGCTGAGCTGCACGGTCATGCTCGCCGGATCGGATCCGAAGCGATCCGCCATTTGCCTGATTGCATTAGGGACAACGCCGCGTTCCGTGCCTTTGCGGCCGGAATGAACCAGACCAACAGCCGGCGTTTTTGGATCAACAATGTAAACAGCGCAACAGTCTGCGACATAAACGCCCAGCACGATTCCGCGTTGATTCGTGATGATGCCGTCGCATCCAGAGAACTCCCGGCCAGGAGCGCCGCGGAGCGACGACCCTACCCGATCGACGACTGCGATCTCGTTTCCGTGAATTTGTTGAGCAGTGAGCAGCGGCCAATCGCCCACACCGATTGCATTGCGAATTTCGCGATGCGCGGCATCAAGTCGCTTCAACACTTCAGCTTTATCGTGCGAGACGTCGATGCCCGGAATTCTCTGCGTAAAAGCGTGGCGACAGATCCCGATCGCACTCAGCGCGTGAAATTGCTCGAACGGAAACTGCATCGTTTACCTTTGAAGTCCCAGGCTCCAAATTCCAGGTGTCGATAAATTCCAATTCACCAAATTCCGAGCGCCGCTAGGGGGACATGGAACTTCCGGTTCGCGCCGTTATTTCGAAGATGAGGTTCGGGATCTTCCAGCTGGAATTCGCGGCGCGTCGTCGTCAGCCTCTTTCCGTTTGCCTTCCGCGTCCACACCGCTGCCGGTGTAATAAGTCTTTGTTTTCGTCGCCCGTGGGGCGAGGTCAGCGAACATCTCGTGGTAAGTACTCTGCGCGCCCGTGGCCCGGTCAAATTCTGCCAACGATGAGTTATATCCAAATAGCGCCTGCAACCGAGTGGATTGTGCAGTCAGCAGTTGCGTCTGGGCATTGAGCACATCTAATTGGACTCCCGCGCCGGCGTCGAGGCGTGCCTTGGCCAAACGCAACGCTTCCTCGGCTTCCTCGACATTTTTCTCTTGGCTTTTAACCAGCTCCTGATTTTGCTCCAAATTTGAATAAGCCTGTTGTATTTCCAGTTCCACCTGCCGGACGTCATCGTCGTACGTGATCTTGGTTTCCGAAAGCAGAGCCCGCTGTTGTATAACTTGGCCAGCGATCGAGCCGCTATCCCAGATTGGCAGGCTGCCTTGAACCTGCGCGATCCAACCTTTTGAAATATCGTGCCAACTGGAGTTGGTCGGCGAACTTACCCATTCCCCGCCGCCGGTGGTAGTGATCGTCGGAAGCCACTGGCCCGCTGCCGCGCGCACTTGTTGAAGTTGGTTCAACACGTTTGCTCGTGCCTGTTTGAGAAATGGGCGCCGCTCTTTTCCCATCTCGATGGCGCTGGCGAGGTTAATGCTGCGTGGGTTGTATGGCATTTCACCGACTACGTCCAATGGCGGCTCTTCACCGCGCATCGGTTGAAAGTACAGACCAAGCGTCTTGGCCAGTGTCAACTTCGATATTCGTAAGTTATTCTCGGCAGTAATGAGTTGCGGAAGTTGATTGTAATACGCTACCTCCGCCTGTAGGACGTTGAACCGCGGAACTGTTCCCGCTTCAAAACGATTCTGCTGGTCCTTTAACTGAGCGCTCAAAAGCTCCACCGATTGCTGGTTCACTTTCACGAGCTCTCGATTGACCACGATCTGGTAAAACTGTGTTTTTACAGTCGCGATGAGTTGGTCCAGAACGTTGCGGAACGCGAAGTAAGCGCTGTCGCGTTGAAAGAAAGTGCCCCGGATCTCATTGAAGGTTGTGCCGTTGAAAATTAACTGCCTTCCAAGAACGGAGATACTGTAGGAAATGTCGCTTGCCTCGGTGGTCGGAATCGAGGGTGTTGGCGATGGGGACGCAGCAGCGGAACCCTGACCCTCTTTCACCTGCGACTGCGGCGAATCAACAAGTGATCCAATGGCCGCGCCCGGCGTCGTTCCGGGAGTGGGGCCGATTCCTGTCCCCGTACCTGTCGTTCCGAATATCCGAGCACCTTGTAAGTGAGGATCAGTCCACTCAAAATTCCCGTTGGCTGAGATCTGCGGCAGGGCCTGCGCAATCACCTGGATGATCACGCCTCTGGTACGTTTGATCTCCTGTTCCGCGTTCAGAAGAGCAGGATTCTGTTGCAGCGCCGTGAGGATCGCCTGATCCAGAGTAAAAGTCGGAACTTTGCCGGCCGACCTGCTTGCACTGCGGGAAGTTGTCTCGCTTCTGGACTTTCTTGTTTCGGTTCCGCCAAAACTTTGCGGGCCATAGATGCTGCAGATTGCAAAGATCCCCAGCAAAATAAAAAATTTTCTCATAGAGAATTAGCGATTAGATGCGCGAAAACCAGCGTGCGGATTTAACGTTCAGTATTTACCGCAGTCTGATAGCACTGCCGCCGGGTAAATGAAAATCATTTCGATTGGCAATAATCGTAAATTTTACCGTAAATTTGCAGCCAGGCCTTTTGTTCGTCCGGCGTAAGATGTTCGAGAATTTTCATAAGATTGCCGACGATCTCTTCGCGAATTCGCCTGACGAGTGCTGAACCTTTCGGTGTAATGCAAACCATGACTTTACGCCGGTCATCTCGCGCAACCGAGCGCACCACGTATCCCAGATTTTCAAGGCGCGCTACCAGACCGCTCGCCGCCGCTGTCGTATGCCCCATCTTCTGCGCGATGGCAGACATGGTGAGAACTTCCTTTTGGTCGAGGTACGCGAGAAGAAAAAATTGCGGAAACGAAACGTTGCCGGGCGCAAGCTCTTTGCACAGACGCAGCACAAAGCACCGCTGCAATTCCAGAACAATATGGGAAAGCCGTTCCGCATCCGCACGAATTTGATCCGCCGGACTTCGTGCAAACGCGGTAAGCACTCCCATATTCAAGACGATTAAGCTAAAAATGCGCGCATTGCCTGTCAATACCACCGACGAAGGATTTGGCGCTTCGTGGGGCTGTTTTGCGCAAACTCGATCGAAGCGTTGTTCTCTTCGCTAAGAATACTCATTGCCAATCCCAGATTTGTACGTCGGCAATCGTGCCGGTCTTCAACGACTCGCCCGCAGCGACCCGCAATAACGCATTCGACTGGCTCAAACCGAAAAGGGCATGCGATTCCTGACGCCCGATCGGCGCGAATGTTCCATTGTCGATTCTACCCCGAACGTAATGCGGCCGATCGCCCTCGTTCGCAAGATCGGCAGTCAACCTCGCCGGCACTTTCCGAAGATCCACATTGTTCGCCCCCATCATTTTCAAAATCGCGGGGCGCACAAACTGCAAGAAAGTTACGAATGCTGACACGGGATTTCCTGGCAAACCGAAGACAGCGCATCCGCCTGCCTGACCAAAGAGAAATGGTTTCCCCGGTTTAATCGCCACACGCCATATGTCGACGATGGCTCCGAGCGAGCGTAACGACGCCCGAACCAGGTCGTGTTCACCGACCGAGACGCCGCCGGTAATAACGAGAACATGATTGAGGATTCCGCGCTGGATCGCTTTGACCAAACGTTCGTGTTGGTCGGGGCAATGTTCGGCTGATGCCACAGATGCACCGCAGTGTTGCAGCAGCGACCGTAGCAACGCTGAATTGCTATCGTAAATTTGCCCTCGATGGAGTTCCTTTCCCGGTGTCACGAGCTCGTCACCGGTAGAAAGGATTGCCGCATTTGCTTTTCCACCGATTGCCACATCCGTAAAACCCTGCGACGCGAGGAGTGCAATTGTCGTCGGGAGAATTCGCTCGCCGCGCCCCAGAATTTTCTGACCTTTCGCTAGATCGCAACCACGCCGGCGGACGAACTCCCCAGAATCAACATCCACATTTACCACGACCTCTTCGCCTTTGCGCGTCGTGTCCTCCTGCATCACAACCGCGTCTGCCCCGGCAGGAATCGGCGCGCCCGTAAAGATCCGCGCCGCTTCGCCGGGAGAGATCCGGAGCTGCCGATCAACTCCAGCCGGCTGTTCACCGATCACGCTCAATCGCGCGCCCTTTCTGGAGGAACTCGCCACGACGGCATAACCGTCCATGGCCGAATTATCGAGCATCGGCAGCGGCAATCGTGCGACGACATCACGTGCACTGAAACAATTCAGCGCGTCCGAAAGGGGAAGCTTTTGTTCCGGCGTACGACTGACCCCTTCCAAAATTCGATTGCGCGCCTCCTCCTCGCTAATCATCGCCAATCACTTCAATCAGCAATCGGCGATTGGCAATCGGCAATTCTTCGCGATATTCTCCCTCCGCTTTTTGGTGAGGTGGCTGAGTGGTTGAAAGCAGCGCTTTGCTAAAGCGCCGTAGCCCAAAAGGCTACCGAGGGTTCGAATCCCTCCCTCACCGGTGTTTTCAGAGGAAGAAAGACCAAAAACAGATGAACTGATGCTAACGCATAAGAACGAATAAATGCGCATTTTGCTTGCAAAAAATAGCAATAAATAGCAACAGTGTCTCATGGCCAAACGACACTTCCGCATCAAACCGTATAAACATCCGCGATTAAAATTCGTTGTGCGATCCAACGTCACCGGTAAATGGGAGCGCAGATTTTTCCGAACCAAAGCCGAAGCCGAGACCTACGCAGCACAAAAAGAAATCGAACTTCTGAATCAAGGCAGCGAAGCAATGGCGTTCCCAACCG
>JBEDUS010000217.1:0-3313 GCA_040414975.1 Candidatus Udaeobacter sp. | reverse complement strand
CCTTCGCGCTGAATTCCAAAATCACGAAGTCGGTAACCGAATCCGAATCGAAAAATCGCGAAGGGAATGGCAACGAAAACGATAAGTTTCTTTGCAAGCGTGATAAAAAACTTGATCCGCGCGGAGTCAATCCAGGAAGCAGGAAGGTGTTGGTCAATCCACTGCGGTCCACCAATCAGATATGCGGATAAAATAATGATGTATCCGATTAGGACGACTAATTGCGATTGGCTCGGCTCGACAGAAATCGAAAGTGGGATTGCCCGACGGGTTGCGATCCATGCGATAAGTGGGAACGCAATTCCGAAGACAATGAGCACGACGACGGCGCCTGTTGCGTCGAAGTTCCTGTTTCGCAAAAGGAGCGCGAAGGCGGAGACGTAGACGATAAGGCCGCCGATAAAGACGGGATTACGAACAAAAGCCCGGAAGCTGGTTGTCGGGTACGACATTTCACCTGTTCGACGCATTGCAAAGCGCATTTGGATTCAAACCAATTTGGATAGGCGAAACGAAAGAAAGTTCTTTTTGCTCGTTAGAAAACCGCAGAAACGCTGACAAGAGAAATTCGTGGGCGGCGAATGGTTTCCTTTAAACACTAATCCTGTTTCAGAATCTTCACGATTTTTTCCATCGTGTTCCAATTGCGCGTGGTGGCCGGCACGCCGAGAAGTTTCTCGATTTTGCCGAGGTAACTGATCGCTTTCATCTGCCGATGATAAAGACCCAGAACAAATCTGTTTTCGATCGCAATGACTCTAAGCAGCCAATCGCCGTCCGACGGTAGACTAAGGGGCAAAGGGGGCGGCGAGGGGAGTCGCTTGGCCAGGATATTTACGAAACGCGTTATGGTCGGGCCCGAAGTTTGCCCGGCGAACGGGTCCTTTGACGCGAGCTTAATGATCTCGGTCGCCGAACAAATCATGATCTCGCATTTGAACGGCAACTTCTTCTCGATCGCTGAGCGCAGAGTCGATTCGCTCACGCTTTCGCGCACGACAAACGTGCCGACGGCACCGATGTTTACGACACCAAACTTCGCTAACTGTTTGGCGATGGCGGCCGGTTGGCATCGGTTGGCACCACCGACGTTTACCGCACGAAGAAATATTACCCAAGACACTTGAATAATTTAAGCACAGAGATTCTGCAGTCCGCAAGATTTGGCGCGGAGTCTACTGCGAGCGTAGCGCTATGATAGGGTCAATCTTCGTTGCACGCAGCGCCGGGAGGTAGCTGGCGAGGATTGCGACTGCGAGCAACACCAGTGAGATGCCGAGGAAAGTGGTTGGATCTGTCGCGCTGATCCCATACAGCAAACTTGCCATCCGGAACGAATGACCGCCCAATCAGGGCCGGCACGCCCAATAATTCGAAGAGATTTGCAGAAACACGTCGCGCATCGAGCCCTTCCGGTTCGCCCATGCCAGTCAGATTGAAGCTGCGCTCCACTATCGCTGCCATGCCGGTGAAGGAGCCCGCTTGCTTCTGCCAGTCGAGGAAGTTTGCGGGTGACGGTGTGTCCCTGGGGAAACCAAGGTGTGTGGCGTTCTCCCAAATCATCACGAGTTGCTCGGGGTTCTTGAACGGTAGCGGCCGCAACAACACTGCATCGACTGCGCTGAAGATTACAGTGTTTGCGCCGATGCCGAGGGCGATCGCAACAATAGCAATGCTTGTGAATGCCGGATTCTTCGCGAGCATGCGCAGCGCGTAACGCAAATCCTGCCAGAGATCCGCAAAAAGGTTGACGTTCTCTTCAGCTCCGGGTGTGACAGGGGTTGGCGATACCCGATTTTCCACATTTTTCAATTCGCCGCCCAACAGATCCGGCGTGTTAAGCTGCTCGAGGGCTTGTTTGCGTGCTTCGTCATCCGACGTACAGCAGCCGAGGGCGCGTTCATATTCCTCTTCCAGATGCTGCGAAAGCTCTTCAACGATTTCCGCTTCCCGTACCGGCGATAAACGGAGTCCCGCCAGCCGAGCCCTGATCTCGAGCTTGAAGTCAGGCATGTTGAACTCCTGTAATTAGGTTGATGGCTTCGACGAACTCACGCCACCCGGTGCGTTGTTTGGACAGCACGTTTTTGCCCGAGGCAGTTAGACGATAATAGCGTCGTCGTCGTCGTCCGGCTTTTCGACCCAGCGACCGCGAATCCAGTTCCGCTTCTCGAGTCGATAAAGCAAAGGATAAAGAGAGGCGACATTAAATCGGATCGCGCCCGCGTGAGCGTAGGTCGATCAGCTGCGCAATCTCATATCCGTGCCGGGGTCGATCTTCGAGCAACGATAGGATCATTAGTTCTGCGCTGCCCTTCTTGAGTTCGCGATCAGGAACTGGCGATACCATATATTGCGATGCCATATACGTTGGCGTGAACGGCTGTCAAACCAGAATCTCGGTTCGCATTGCCAACCGTTCTATTTGTAAGCGATTGCTTCGCTGGATCGGCGAGCAAGATCAATCATTTCGAACCCGGGCAAACCCGACCTCAAGACGCCGAACTTCGACATCTGTTCTGGCGAATACACCGGGTTGGAAATCTAGAAAGCTCATCGTGAAATCACCGACCGAATGTAAGTTTGCGTGGCTCGATTGAGCGTGAGCTAGGTCTCCTTCAGATTCGTGACCAGGTCTCGGACCCGATCTGCGTGAGCGATGTTGACGAAAACGACTTCGGCTCGATCCGTCGCCGCAGAAGAAAACTCGACGCTACCAATGCCGATAAATCCGGCAAGGCCATGCTTGGTTACATTGATGCTTCGAATGTCTTTCACCCGAATTTCGTTGGTGCTCTTAACAGCGAGCCCCGCCTGAATTTCCGCTTTGCGGTTTGTTACGATGTAGCGCTGCCGCGCTCTGCTGATGTAAATGTAGAGCAGAATGAGAATGCCGATTGCACCGGGGATGAGCAGCAATGGGTTGGTGCCGCCGTTGAAATAGATCCAAAGACAAAACGCGCCGGCTCCCACAAACACGAACGCAAGCAGCCAAGAAAAGAAGAAATTCCAATGAGAGGGTCTGCCTGACCACACGCGTTGTTCGGCTGTACTTGCTGCCTCCGTAGCGGATCGTGTGACCTGTGGCGCGGTGGCAGGAGGAGCAAATAAGGTTCGCAAAGGCTTCCAGCCGGTCCAGCCGTCGCGCAGCGCGAGGTCGTCGTAGGAGAAGATTCCCTGCTGAAGTGAGGAGAGCAGCTGGGCATCCTCAAAGGGCCCCAGCTTCTCGCCATTTCGCCGAACATAGGTTGCCATGGCTGCGTTATACGGCGGAGATATTCTTCGATTCAAGTGTGTGCTTTACGAAATTGCC
>JBEDUS010000216.1:0-4051 GCA_040414975.1 Candidatus Udaeobacter sp. | reverse complement strand
ATGTGCTGAGAGCAGCGCCGGGCATTCTGAGTGTTACGCAAACAGCGCGCTTACTTGAAATCGCAACACCCGACGTTCTGGCACACATCGCAATCGGACTCTTTGCTGGTCTGCGTCGTGCGGAGTTAGAGCGACTCGATTGGTCCGAGATAGATTTCGAGAGCAACCTAATCGAAGTCAAAGCCGAGAAGTCCAAGACCGCGCAACGTCGATTCGCCACGCTGCAACCGAATCTGCGCGAGTGGTTGTTGCCGGCGCGTAAGCACAAAGGCCTGATCACGCCAGAGGACTTCAATAAACACTTCATTCAAGCGCGTAAGAGCGCTGGCATCGCTAAGTGGCCGGACAACGCACTGCGGCACAGTTTCGCGTCCTACCATCTGGCGCACTTCAAGAACGCTGCTGCAACCGCGCTAGAACTCGGTCACCATGACAGCAGGATCACGTTCGCGCACTACCGCGAACTGGTGAAACCGAAAGAAGCTGAGCGTTTCTGGAACATCAAGCCGGAGACGAGCGCGCAGGTTGTCCCGCTTGTGGCGCGATGAACAAAAAGCGCGGCCGTAAAAAGGATTCCGGCGTTCTCTCCGGCATCACACCGGACCAGACGTATGAGCAAATAATTTTCCGTCTCGTCTACGGTTCCGCCGAATGGGCAATGGTAGGGTTGCAGAATATGATCAAAAACGGCACTGTCCCTCGTGACGTGCGCCTCTCGCGGCACACTCCATTTTGGGACACCCTCCGTGTTGAATTTGAACGCGCGGTGCGGGCCGGTGATGCCGATTGGTTCAGACGGCAGTGGAATGCGATTAAGAAAGGCCGTTTGCCGCAACGACGATGGCAATTTAACATGAAGATCGTCTTTCGACTCGAACAACTAGACGAGGAAGCTCAGGAAGACGGCGAGACCGTTAAGTTATCGAATTTATCAAGGCTAATCCCTGCCGGAAAGCGGACCGATGCAACCGCGAGCAAAATCTGGAAGGCTGTGGTAGCTGACGCTTGCAAAGAACCTAAATTGCAGGTGCTAATTAACAAAGAGGTCGCAGACGCAGCTGCAACCGCGGAACGCCTCGGGCGTCGCTTACAGGATAACAAGAAGCGCCAGATCATTGAACAAGTAGTAGCCGAAATCCACGGCTTCAAGACCAAGGAACTCGCAATGGATGCGATTCGTGAGCTTGCAGGGCTGCTCGGATTCAAACTCAAAAAACAAGCGCGCCGAGTCAGCGAGATGTCAGCACAAAAGAAAAACAAAATCATCCAGGCGTGCAAAGAGGAGTGCGACGCGCTGGTGAAAGCGCTCGACCACATCCTGAGCTTGGTGCAGAACGTGCTCAAGGTCATTGACGCCTACGCCGGTGACGCGAGTGACGCCGGTTACCAGAAGAAAATAGAGGCGCTCCGGGCACAAGCACAGCAGCGTCTCCAGTGGGTGCAGGAGCAGCGGAAGAGGCTAGGCCAATTGTCACTGCTGCTGCGTTAATTTTGGCTATGATCGTCCGCGCAAACTCCGCCGCACATCTGATCGAGGAGCAGCGGGCGAAGATCGAGCCTGCCGTCAAAAAGTTCCAACAGGAATGCGGCGTCCGCACCGACAACCAATCGGCTTCGCCGTGCCTTTTCGTGACGCGACATGACCCCGCGCAAAACTAACGGAGCAAGACGGCAAGATTTCGTTGCGACTGGTTGATGAATATGAGTTGGAGATAAAGCTCCCGTATCAGCTTGCGAACATGCCTCTCACCTCGGAGCAGGTGATTGGTCTCTTTCGGGATGCGGATCCCACGGCCACGAAGTTTGGTTGTGAGATTGAGTTCCAATCGTTCTTTCATGCTGATCTCGACGAGGTGGCCCAACGGTTGGGCGTGAAATGAAGCTCGCTAAGGAAGCGCAGGGTAGTATAGGGGTTTTCTATAAAATTAGGGTGGCCGTTTATCGGTTGAGCGGCGGGACTCCGCGTGTGCACCCGTGGCGGGGGTGGTGGGTAACCCCAAGCCCGTGGAGGGACGGTCACCATCCGTTCGCGCGATCCGCGGGCTTTGGCCCTTGACAGTGTCAAGGCGATCGAGAGCGCTACGGATCGCAAATCCGTTGTTTTGCCAAGCAAGCGCGATCTGTTGCCAGCTAGTTGACAAATAACAGCTTTTCACACGCAAAAACGTAAACTCGAGCGTCCTTAAGCTGCGCCGTTGTCAAGTCCAGCTCGACCGCGGCCGCGCTGCATTCTCGCGCGCCTGTTCGACCGCTTTCCGGCCAGTTTTTCCGCTCCGGAAAATTCGCGGAAAATCTATGCGCGAGCGCCTTTCCCGCCGCTGTGCATCGGAGAATCTTATATTTGCGGCCACACACAGAACGTTCTTTTTCCGTCATAGCAGAGGTAGATTTCGCCCCGCCCGAGCACGATCAGCACGCCAAATCCCTCGATCCGCATGCTCGAGCGCCCAGAATTCGTTCGAGCGCGCTCGTGTCGGCGCTGATAAGACGACCGTCGTAGAACACACTGCCAGCGGCGGATGATTTCATGTGGAGGAAATGGTTGAGGTGTTAACCCTTATGGTCTTGCGCTGGACGTCCCCTTTTCTGGCGCAGTGGAATCAAGCTTTGCGTAGTATCTGATCCACCGGTTCAGCAATTCACAGATGCTGTTCAAGCATCGCTCTCGACGTTGTTCAGCGAAAAGACCTTCGTCCATCGCCCACCAATAGCGTTTGTATGCCGCGACATGGCTGATACCCAGTTGAGTGCCAATCTGCCGGAATGAGAGGGTCATTTCTTCGCGCAGTTGCATGATTTTAAGCTCACGGTAACGAGCCCGCAGACTGATTCCGCCCATTTTATCCCTGAGTGGTTTCTTGCGCCGGTCTTTGCGTGTATAAGAGAACCCCCAGACCTTCAGGAGTTCATTCTGCATCTCTCGTGTGCCGAACAGATGGTCTTCAACTTGGTAAATCCACGCCCAACGCAGCTCAGGCTCCTGAGGCGGATAGTCAAGCTTCCACAGATTCTTCACTCGTTGCTTTTTCTGGGTGTTTTCTAAGCTCAGATTCATCTACACCGAGTCCTACTAAGATGTCGATGCAACGCTCGGCGTCGCAAACACCAAGGGGGACCTGAGCGCATCGCTCCGCGATACCGATAATGGCTTCATCGAATCCATCGGCCATTAGTGCCTCTGGATTACATTCTTCAATCCACCGCCGGATTCGCTTGGCTTTGGTCTCCAAGCTGCTTCACGCCGTTGTTGACTGACGACACCCCTTTTTGCGCTATTCTTCGCAGTTCCTGGACCATATGGATCGAGACGTGCTTGATGTTCATTGAATCCGGGGCGTTGTCATGGCGCGCCTTCTCAGGCATAGTATAAAGCCCCCACATTTTGTTCTGGATGTTCATCGCGGTCAGATAAAACGGTATGATTTTCACCATCACCTCGAACTTGCTTAATTCGACCACCTTCGCCTTGCCATCGACGATCTTGGTTCCGCGAATCACCACGTTGGGATCGTATATGTAGGAAGCGCAGTGCGCTTTGAAATCTTCAAGCTCCCGTTCGCTCTCCTTTCGGCGAAACTGTCCGTATTCAGAGAGCGCGGCTAGGATCTGGTCATGCTGGTTGTTGAGATCGTCATAGACGATCGAGGTTGAGATACTAAGCTGTTTCGCGATCTGCGCTACAGTCATCCGCTCGTCGGTGCGGAGCCTCCAGACCTCCAACCGCCGCTGGTCTACCGCTTCTGTAGGGGGCTTGTGCGCGGCACGATGTTTCGCCAACAGCGGTGCCTGTTTGTCCCTTGCGAATGGGTCTTTGTTACGCGGCATACGTCTGCTCCTTAAAGCAGCATGGATTCCTTTCAGTTTATCATTCCCTCGGATCTGAGGGAACTGAAAACCGTTTATGCCGCGATGACAAAAGGATCGTTGTTTAGGCAATGAGGAAAACGACAAAAAACAGCAACTGCGTTGGCGCGCTTTTCGGCGGTGAGCTACAATCACCGTTCTCGAGTCAGTCGATTACCTTCCCCTCGGGAACGGTGCGATCCTTTAT
>JBEDUS010000215.1:0-6167 GCA_040414975.1 Candidatus Udaeobacter sp. | reverse complement strand
GCAAACCGCCTGACTCTGCGAGAAAACTGAACCAGGTCGTGTAGTAATACGGATGTGCGCCGAGACCCATCGGTATGCAGGTGAGGCCTGCCATTATGAGGACACCGGCAAAGATTCTAATCCATGTCGCGGCGTCCATTGTGGCGTCCACATCTAACGAGAAAGAGATAAGCCAGGGCAGGGTGTGGTCGCAATCACGCCAAACGTATTTCGGGACGGGGCCGTTGGCTTCATCGATTGGTTAGATCGGTATGTGTTCATGAAGAGAAAACTCCCAAAGCGAATCCTACTGCTGCTGCAACAGCTAGAAATGCGACACCAAGGTAAACGAATTTACGACTCTGTGGTCTCTCAGGCCAGTGTGATATAGCGAAAGAAAGACCGCGAAATCGGTAAGAGCCGACTTGACTCAGGGAATTAAAGAAACCGTGCCACCGGCCCTTCTGGCGCTCCGCGTCGCATGATCGGCGAGTGGCTTCAATTTCTGCTTCGCTTGGCGTAACAAAACCGGCGAACAGCAACGTGCATCCCAAGACCGTAGCCTGTATGCCGATAATTAGCCAAAGAGTGTGCATCAAGAGCGCTTTGCCATCTAACGAGACGGAGATAAGCCACGGCAGGGTGTCGTGGCAAACACGCTGAAATTGCTTCGTGTTGGGGACGTTGGCTTCATCGATTGGTTAGGCCCATGCGCGTGACTAGGAGCACGACGAGAACCCACACGGATCCGGCGATCGCGACAGCTGCTAGATGAATGCCAAGGAGCAACGGAAGAAACGCAGGTTTGAAAAAATACGGCGGCCAGAACCCGAAGAACGGAAGCAGGCCGACCATGCAGCCGAGCAGAAGCAGCAACGTGGGTGCAAAACGCGCAAGAAGCCGATGCGAGGCTGCAATGATGATCACGGAATAAACGGCTGCCACCGGCAACCACAAAGTAACAAGCCAAAGCACGCCGCCAATACCGGCCCGGTCGTGGACAACCATGAAGCAACCAACGGCAAACCAGCCCGCGATCACGCCGCACCAAAACGCCCCGAACATGCGAGCGATTTTCATGAGGTCTAACGAGAATTATACGTCAATTTGTCGTATATTTCTGCCTCCATAGAGGGAAGTTTGCCGAAAAACACGGCAAGTTGGCAAGCGCCAAAAGCCGCACTTTGTCATTGCCCTGTGGAGAGCAAAACAGGCAGAATCCGCCGCGTGAAGCGCTACTGGGAAATCATCGCTGACAATCTCAGCAAAGCCGGATGGAGCTGGGGCTGCGTTTCAGCGGTGGATCGTAAATGGCGAACAATCTGGATTGCTGACGCACATCGCAACGATGGAAAGCGGAGCCGATCCCATTTATTGTTTGGCTTCTCAGCAAGCCGGTGTCATCGGTTTTCCCGCGCGGGAATAGCGAGAAGCCACCACCACGGCTACCAGCGAAGTAAGCGGTTACTCCGGCGCCTGGCGATAGGGAAGATTTTCACGAAGTGATGCGAGAATGTTTTCGCTCAACTTAACAGCATCATTGTCTCCGGAGGAACCAGCACGGGTAAGTGCTTCTTCGCCGACGCTGATTGCCCGCGGAAAATCTCCCGCCTCAGCATAAGCTGCCGCCAGTGTATCGAGAAGAGCCGGGATCTGGCGTTCGGTGAGATCGCAAGCGTGCTCTGCAAGGCGAACTGCTTCGCTACCATCGCGCGATTTCGAATCAGGGTACGTTGCAAGCAACCAGGCGAGTTCGTCCAGCATTCGCGGTGAGTCCGGGGCGTGTGCAGCGATCTCGCGGAGTCGATGCAAGCCATCCGGCTCTTTGGCAAATGAGACGAGAATCTGGCGCAGTTGCGCATGCGTTTGTTCAACTTCTGGCCGCAACATCATTACATAACCGAGGTGCCGCGCCGCCGATACAAGATCACCGTTTTCGGCTAGAGCCGACCCTAACGCGGAATGAGCGGCTGCGTCATAGGGCGTCACAGCCAGCCATTCGCGCCCAAGGTCGGCCGCTTCGCTGTAACGACGCGATTCGAAAAGACAATTCGAGAGAAATTGGTAAGCCGAAGGATCCTCCGGACCAAGCTGGATTGCGTGGCGAGCTTCCGCGATTGCGCGTTCCAAATCGATGCGCTTTGTCGCAATAGCCAGATCCAAGTGAGCGGCAGAACCGCTCGGATCTAATTTGATCGCGAGCTGGGCTTCTTTAACGCCTTCCTCATAGTAGCCTAGTTCGCTTAAAGTCAACGCGTGGAACCCTCGTGCGGCGGCGTTCGCGCGATCGGCTTCCACGGCCATCACTGCTTCAGTGTTGGCCCGGTCGATATTGCCTTGGGTTCCTAAAGCCTTAACTGCATACAGGTGGTGCGATACCGAGGGCACAATCCAGTATGTGGCGAAACTGCTTATCGCCCAAAACAAGACGAAGATGCAAAGAATGAGCTGTAAACGCTCCCGCCCGCCTGTTAGCGTTTCCCAACCGAGCGCGCCAAAGAAACAAAGCGGAGTGAGAGCCGACAACCCGTAGAACGCTTTCGCTTGTGCATAGGAGGGAACTTTTAAGGTCATAAAAACCAGGCCAAGCACAATGACAGCGGAAAAGCCAATCAATAGGAACGATTCACTCGAAGGGTTTCGAATAAAGCGAATCAGCGCGATCGCCCCGCCTACGAGAATCAGCGCTGTCGGGATCACAGCCCACAAATAACCCACAACCATTGGCTGCGGATTCCAAGCTGCGCTCAAGCTCGAATTTCCGCCGCACAAGCCGTCGCCCCATAGCGTGGAGTAGATTCCATCGGCAAATCCGGCGAAGCCGCTGAAAAATGGATGCACCAACGAGCGGCCGAAACGGAGGTAATCAGCCGCAGTACGATAACCGGGGTCCTGCCACCACGTGAACCCACTGACCACATCCCAGTTACCAAGTACCGGAGTCCCAAACTTCAGCCAAATCCGCCCGTAGTGGCAGCCACATACTGCGAAACAAACCGCGAGCAGGAGCCCAAAATTACGCAGCGAGATTGCGACTGGAGCTCGTCCACTGGCCAACCTACCCAGGATTGCCACAAATACGACTGGCAATAGCAGGACGTTGGTGGCCTTGGTCAGCATTGCTGCGCCAAGGGCTACTCCGAGCCAGGCAAATTGCGATGCGCCCGGCGAGTCGCTCTTCAGCAAACGCAAGCAGAGGTAGAGCGTTGCTGTGGCCAAAGCAGCAGCGAGCATTTCGTTCGTCACGTAGTGCGCGAGGTACAAATGCATCGGCAAACACGCGGCCAGCAAAAGTCCGATGGATGCGGCTCGGATTGGAAGCAAAAGCCGCAGACTTAGAAAAACTAAAACGAATTGTGCGATGCCGAGGAGTGCCCCGAGCCAGCGCAACACGTATATCGACATCTGATCGTCAACCGAGAGCCGGAAAAGTGAAAGGCTTGCAGCGCCGATCAAATAGTAGAGTGGCGGCTGATACATTTCCCAGCCTTCAGTCGGCAATGGCAGCGACCGGTGCTGCTGGATGTAGTTGATGTAGTTGAGATGCTCCTTCGAATCGAAGCCCCTATGGAATGGCAATAGCCGGTTATTGTTCCAGAACAACAGGAACCACAGGCTGGCAAATATAAGTAGGAGGCCGGTTCCCCGCCGCAATGATTTGGATTCCTTGAAGCTGGCGTTCCATAGAAAGGCAGCTGCACACGCTATCACGATGAGAATAATCCAGAACGGCCAAACTTTTTTCGCCGCATCACATGTGCTTTCGGCGCCAGCAGTGGGATTACCGGGCCCGGGCGCTTTTGCTGTTGTGGCCAGCGCCGCCTGACGCCAAGAGGAACCAGCAAACGATGCTTCCCAACTTCTATCGGTCCGCAAGCGCAGCTGATCAGTAGTCAAAGTAAGCCACAGTGCCGGGGGACCATTATAGTTAAAGACGCGCGCTTCGATCACATTCGTGCCGGCGTGCAATTGCTCGGCGACGTTCGCACTCTCAATCTTTTTCCAATTGCGATTCGACGGCAATCGAACAGGACCGCCGTTGATTTTCACTTCGACGCGCCGCATCGCGCGAACGCTCAAATGCGCCGCCGCCGGCCGATCCGTCAGGGCAAACTCGCGCCGAAATGTTGCGTCGAGATTCGCAAACCAGTGCGCATGCGCGTCAACCGCGGTGGGAAAAGCGATCCACTCCGCCCCTCTACCGCGTTTCAAAAAATTGATTGCCGGATCACTCCGCGCCAACCAAACCAGGACCGACGCCGTTGCACCGGCCAATGCGGCCATCCAAATTGCTCGATGCCACGGCTTGAGAACGAACATTGTGATCTAACGTTTAGCATGATTCTGGCGCTGCGCTCACACGCGAAGACGGGGAGGATTTTGCGAGCGAAAACGAGAGAAAGTCACCAGGTTGCAACATGTTGCAATGGGGCCTTTGGCTTAATCAAATGGTTAGATGATCAAATTGGCAAACCTGAATCGCTTTGTTATGACTAGTTCGTTGCCGCCGCCGTAACGGGGTTCACTGCGGAAAAGTCGGGCGAGGGAACGGTGTCGGGCGAACCCTCTGGATTGGAGTTATCCTTGGTGTAGCCGTTGGGTAAGGTACGATCAATCCAAGTCGTACACTTCTACCAGGGCCACTCCGGTAGTGTTGTTCACACCTCGTACGATTGCGGTATAGTTGCCTGGTGGCAGGTCCGCGATGATTGCAGATTCCCTTCCGTCACTGGGTGCGTGGCCGCTGGCTCGAATCTCGGCGACTTGGTTACTCGTGATAATCCCACCGATGATCGCGCTTATCCAATTGTCATTAGAGGCAATGAGAGCTCCCGCGGCATTGTGCAACTCCAAGGTCGGATTAGACAATGCGTCGGGAACGCCATACTGAGTCAGCTCGGGGCCAATGGCACGAATGATCACCTTCTTTGGTTGAATCCCGTGAACCATGAACCCCCCGATCATGACATTGTCACCCGTTTGGACAAAGACGCGCGTACTGATGTTACTTAACTGCGACTCAGGTAGGGGTGATATGTCATAGACACGCGTTCCGGTGAAACCATTGAACGTCTCAGTGTATCCAGCAAATAGATATCTGCCCGTGGAATCCGCCGCTAACTTAGTTGCTACCTCTGGACCGGGTATTTTTCCTAACGAGAGAAACGAGTTCGCGTTGAAGACCTGGATGCCAGCGCCAAAACTAACCGAAGCATACACTGTCAAATCGTCTGGGCTGAAGGCTAGTGCTTGCGGGTATGGTCCAGTATTGAAAGAACCCAGTGAGGCGAAGTCGGAGGTCCTAAACTTTGCGATGTCGTAGTTGTTTTGTCCCGATCCAGTTGTGTAGCAGATGAAGTTACCATTGTGACTCAGCGTTAGATTCTCGCCGTTCGATCCGGCCGTCTCTCGCTTTCTCACCGGACGGTTCCAAAGACGACGTCCTGACCGCTGTAGACGAACACGCCATCGCTCTGGCCAATGCTTGGCCCCGTCGAAGCGCCCGTAGTTAGGATTATTCGCACGAATTAACGACCAATTCAGTAAGCTTGGATTTGCAGTTGCAGCTATCTGTTGTTTTTTTAAAACTCCCGAGATTACGTTTCCGCCTGCGATTCTTTGGTCACTAGCTTTGCTGGTGTGTTTTTTTGTTTTCGATGTCCTTCAGTATATTTTCGCAGCTTTTACTCTTCGACGATTCTTGGAGAACGAAGAAGAAAAGCACTATTCAGAAACGGGTGAGTTACCACAAGAAGTGACCAAACCGCGATGGGTCGATTATCCGGCGACATTCTTCTTAATTAGTAAAACACTGTTTTTGTTAGCTTCATTTGTGGCTTTAGGAACGGAGTTTTTTTGGCGCATCTTTTTGGCATCCCATCACTGCTAAACAGACCCCGACGTGAAGTACTGGGAAATCATCGCTGAGAATTTGAGCAAAGCTGGATGGAGTTGGGGTTTGGTCTCAGCCATGGATACTGGGTGGCGAACGATCTGGATCGTTGACGCGCACCGAGACGACGGAAACCGTTTCGTTGTGCGTGCGGATGAGAAGCTGACAGCGTTGCTGGAACTTGAAACGGTAATGCCGTCGTCAGAACGACTCAGTTTTAATCACGCCGTTTTTGCTTTCGCCCTTTTTTCTCGGCGACAAGTTTGAGAACTGCTCGGCGCAGTTTCTCGGGGTC
>JBEDUS010000214.1:0-4761 GCA_040414975.1 Candidatus Udaeobacter sp. | reverse complement strand
GACGGTCTGCCAAGTCGTATGAGTTCAATCCGGTGATTGGCGTTCGGGTTTTTCGGAGATGGACCCGCGACGAGCATCACTCTGCTCGCGGTAATATCACGTTCACGAAGCCACCCAGCGATCCATTGTCGCCAGTCGTCCGGCTCTTTTGTGAGATGGACTGCATGGACGCCATAGGAGAACGCGAGACTTTGACACGCACCTGCATCACAACTGGGTGCAACTATCCAGACCGACGGTTTACACCTCGATATGTGTCGTGACGTCGTGCCGCCTCGCGTCGGCACGAGCACAGCATCGCAAGGCACCGTGTCCAGCGCATGCTCGACGAGCGAGGCCATTCGATCACTGCCGCTAAGCGCTGCCTGTTGTTGTAGAAATTCGCGTCGCGCCCTGAGCGTGGTACGCGGCCGGTGCGCCTCGGTGAAAGCTGCGATCTTCGCGAGCATCATCACCGATTCCTCAGGAAATTTTCCCAATGCTGATTCGCCGGAGAGCATGACGCAATCGGTACCATCGAGAATCGCATTTGCGACGTCGGTCGCTTCGGCCCGGGTAGGCAGTCGGCTGGCAACCATCGATTCCAGCATTTGCGTTGCAGTAATGACAGGTTTACCCGCGACATTCGCTTTCGCGATGAGTTGCTTCTGCGTGTGCGCGATTTTTTCGATTGGGACTTCAACGCCAAGATCGCCTCGCGCAACCATGACCGCATCGGCTGCTGCGAGAATTTCATCGAAGTGCGCGAGCGCATCAGCGCGCTCGACCTTTGCGACAATGAACGGTTGCGCGCCGACCCTTGTTGCTGCGGTACGGACGGCTTCGACATCGGCAGCGCGCTCGACGAATGACTGGCTCACTGCATCAACACCAGCGCCGAGAGCAAACTCAAGACACGCGCGATCGTGCTCTGTGAACGCTCTAACACCGAGATCGATGCCAGGCAGGTTCAGCCCCTTACGCGAGCGCAGCTCGCCGCCGACAGCGACCGTGCACTCCACGTCATTGCCTGCGACGCGCTCGACGACCAGTTGCACGAGCCCGTCGTTGAGAAAAATTCGGTTGCCCGGTTTCACGACTCGCGGCAACGGCTCGAAACTTGTTGAGACGCGCTGCGCGTTACCCACGATTTTCTCATTCGTGAGCCTGAACCGAGCACCGGGCACCAATTGAATTGGTTCCGGATCGATTTTGCCAAGCCGCATTTTTGGTCCGGGCAGATCGGCCATGATTGCGACGCGCCGCCCGGTTTCACATGCCGCGTCGCGGATCCGCCGAATGACTTCTGCGTGATGTGAAAAATCGCCGTGCGAAAAATTCAGTCGCGCGACATTTACTCCAGCGCGGATGAGGCGTGCCAGCATTTCCGGCGATTCCGAAACCGGGCCAATGGTCGCGACAATTTTTGTCTTGTGTTGCGGAAGCGCCGCAGTCATGACACGAACATCGTCTTCCCGTTACCTCGCAAACCGCTGACGGCCCGTTTTACGCGCTCGGACATGGCAGCCTCTGCGGGCGCGAGATACGAGCGGGGGTCATAAACTTTCTTATTACCAACTCCACCGTTCACCTTAAGCACGCCATCGTAGGTTTTAACGAGTCACTGTACACTGGTCTTCAAGAGACGAAGCTTGAGGGACAGGCTGCCCGGTCGCGGGTCGGATGGCGAGCTGGCCTTGCCGCGCGAAATCGATGGATTCCCCCAGAATGCGTAATGCTTCTTCCGGCGCGTGAAAGCCGTAAGAGTTCTCCGCTTCGACGAAGTCCAGGTAGAATTGTGCTTTGCGCTGCAACATTTGCGCCCTGTCTAACTCGGGTGGTGGTGGATTAGCGGTGCGCGCCGCTTTCAAGTCGCCTATCAATTCCACCAGAGCATCCATAGCAAGGTTGCGCATGTGTAGAGTGCGTTCCTGAATCGACTCAGCGCGCGCCAGCAATTCCGACTCCGACCATTTGTGGCATGTCTGGCACGAGCGATTGATGTTGAGCAGTGGGCTGCGCACATGATGATCGCTAATCTTCGTGGCGCCTTCGCGTTTGTAGGGCATGTGGCAATCGGCGCACGATACACCGGAACGCGCGTGAATCCCCTGATTCCACATCTCGAACTCCGGATGCTGGGCTTTCAGCACTGGCGCGCCGGTATCGGCGTGTGTCCAATCCTTGAACTGCTCCGTATCGTAGTAGGCGAGAATTTGCTCCACCTTCAGTCCATTCGCCCACGGATAAACCAAACGCTTTTCCGGTCCTTTAAAGTAATATTCCACGTGACATTGGCCACAGACGAAGCTGCGCATTTCCTGCCGGGTGGCATCGCGATTTACATCGTAATCCTTAATGCCCTGACTTGCCTTCAGCGCGCGCATTCCTTCGATAAAGCCGGGGCGCGAAATACGCAGCTGCATTGTAGTTGGCTCATGACAATCGATGCAAGCCACTGGATGAGTGACGAGTTTGCGCGCTTCAGCGAACGGCATCTGGTTGAACTTCTCAAATCCTTTAACTAGATCCCCATTACCAGCCTTTTCGTATGGTACGACAATAGAGGCGTGGCAATGCAGACATGTGCCGGGTTGTTGCGCTACTTTCTGACGCTCAGTATAAGTTTGGTCGTCAAGCATGTAAGCATGGCCGCGTTCCTCGCGGAAATCTTTCGCGAATGCATAACCCGCCCACATGATCTTGAGACGTGGATCTTCCTCGATTCGTGATTGCGCTACCACCGAACGCGGATCGGCTTGCGTCGGCGTGCGCTCCATCGCTTCACTCCCACCATATCGCGTACGCACCTGATCAATCGTGCGGCGGTAGTCATCGTATTGCAGCGGAAAATTCTTGCCCCAGATAGCTGGATCATCTGTTTGATCCGTAAGCTCCACCACGCGAAAGAACGGATTTCTTGCTTCCTGTTTGTGCTCAAAAATAGAAACGAGGAGGAGCGTGCCAAGCAATGCGCCAGTGGCCGCGAGCAAGCCGAGCGCGACAAAGATTGTAATGGGCCGCGCACGATAAAAATTCAGGAGACGATCGCGGAACTGGGTCATTCTCATTAGTTCATATGACCGACGTCAACGTGGCACCTAGTGCATGACATGGCCAGAGGGGAAGTCGTTCCCGTATCGATTTGATGAACAACGTCCTGATGACATCTGCGGCAAGCAGCTTCCACCACCCGCAAACTGCGTTCTTTGATCTGAATCGGCTCGTGAAACGCGCCGGTAGTGAACGCGAGTGAATGGAAAAACCCGTGATCCGCCTTGGTAAAATATTTCGAGACAAATCCGGGGGGCGTATGGCAGTCATTGCAAGTCGCCACCGAGCGATGGCTTGACTTAACCCACGCGTCCAAGTGATCCCGCATCACATGACAGTTGGCGCACGCCGCCGGATCATTGCTGAAATACGATGCGCCATGTGCATAGGTGAAGGTGTAAGCGCCGAGGCCAACGGTCGATCCAATCGCTAGCGCAAGCACGATCGCGAGCAGAACGGTGACGCTGGTCGCAGGTTTAATTGAACTTTCAGCATTCTCTGATTCCACCATAACGCACGCGCGAAATGTCGTTCACGAGCAATAACTCAGCACACTTGCATTGTTCGTTAATCCCGCAACCAATGACCTTCATTTACAACCCGGGAGTCAGACCCTCGCACGCCGATGACAAGTTCACTGCCTTCTTAGAACTGGAAAGGGCGATCTGTCTCCGGCTGTTACGTGAACGAATCAAAAGCTAACCGGCGCGATACGGGCAGAAGCCCATGAAAACCGGGCGCCGTTCGCTTGGCAAAAAAGAGCTGGCTCGACATCACATCCAAGTCAGCCACCGAGCCTTAGAGCATATGTCAGCTTAATAGTGATAGTAATGATGATGGTGATAATGGTGGTAATAAACTCGATGCCCGTGATACCAGTAGTATGACGGCCCATAATAGTAACCATAGTAGGGTCGATAGTATCCATACGGATAGTAGCCGTACCCGTAATAGGGATGGCCATAATAGCCGCCGAATCCGATCCCAACCCCAACTGGCCCCACTCCGACCCAAACACCAGCATCAGAACACGGCGCGGCAACGAAAGCCAATCCACCTGCCACCAATGCAATCAAGAGAAGCTTTTTCATCTACTTTTTCCCTTCCTTGTTTTGTTTTTCGAGGGATGGAAGCTCCTGCTAAGAATTTCCTCGACGCTTAAAAATACGCCTTCCCCCTGCAGTACCATCGGACCCGGAAAGTCTCGCGGTCTCCTTTGTCTTGTCTTTAGAACGCGTCTGCTTGTGACTGTCGATCACAATATTTCTCTTGACCTGCAAATACTAGGTTTGATACCGAGTTTTGTCGTCGGCGCCTTTAGGAATCTGACACTCCTTAAGTGACAGGACACTAATTCCAACAGCCGCTTTGCCGTGAAGCTCCTCATTCAAGAGATCCGTCGTAACCCACTGCTTTGGCTGCTGATCTTTGTCCCCGTTGCACTGGCGACCGAGAAACTGAACCACGAAGCCCACACGCTGCATTTTATTTTGTCGGTTCTGGCGATTTTACCGCTGGCTGTTCTGCTAAGCCACGCGACCGAGTCAGTTGCGGCGAAGACGGGCGATTCGGTGGGCGGTTTGCTCAATGCGACGCTCGGTAATTTAACCGAGCTTGTTATCGCCATCGCGGCGTTGCAGGCCGGACAATACACATTGGTGAAAGCATCGGTCGCCGGCGCGATTGTGACTAATTCGTTGTTTATGTTAGGCGCATCGTTTCTGCTTG
>JBEDUS010000213.1:0-3975 GCA_040414975.1 Candidatus Udaeobacter sp. | reverse complement strand
GTCCGTTCGACTCGCTCCGCTCGCTCATGGCAAACTCCGCGGAGTCGAAGGGCCCATTCCTATGGGCCTTGATCCCTCGACTTCGCTCGGAATGACAGCAAAGTAAGTCTGTGAGCGAATTTCAGTTTGGCGGAGAATTTGTCTGGCATCCCACGCCGAAACTCGTCGCACAATCGAATCTTCAACGCTTTATCAAGAAACACCGGCTCGCTTCGTACGATGAGTTGATGCAACGATCGACAACCGACATTGCGTGGTTCTGGGATGCGGTGCTGCGCGATCTCGATATCCAGTTTTACGAGCCATACTCGCGCGTGGTTGATCTAAGCGAAGCCAAACCATGGGCGCACTGGTGCGTCGACGGCGAAATGAACATCGTCCACAACATGCTCGATAAATACGCGGGCACCAATGTCGACAATCGTCTCGCCATTAAGTCCGAGGCCGAAGACAGGACTATGCGCGCTCTCACCTACAAAGAATTGCGCGAGCAAACCGATAGGATGGCTGGGGCGTTGCGCACCCTCGGACTTGGTAAAGGCGACGCCATTGGCGTGTTCATGCCAATGCTTCCCGAGATAGTCATCGCTATGCTCGCCATCATCAAAATCGGCGGAATTTTCCTGCCGTTGTTCTCGGGCTTTGGCGCCGCGGCAATCGCCTCCCGATTAAACGATGCTGAGGCCAAGGCGCTGTTTACCGCAGCGGGAACATATCGACGCGGGAAATATTACCGGATGAAACCGATCGCCGATGATTCGGCCGCGCAGATTCCAACATTGCAGCACTTGATCGTCCTAAACCAGGCCGGTGAATGGCTCATCGAAGAACTCGGCCGCAACGCGAGACCACCGACAAAATTGCCCGAGCCTTTTGATGAGACGCCAACGGAGCGCACCTCGGCAGAAGATCCGATGATGATCATCTACACTTCGGGCACGACTGGCCGGCCAAAAGGCGCGGTGCATACGCATTGCGGGTTTCCGATCAAATCCGCACAAGACATCTGGCACGGCCTTGATCTGCACCCGGATGAAACTCTTTTTTGGATGACCGACATGGGCTGGATGATGGGACCGTGGGAAGTTTTCGGCACGTTGCTGCTCGGCGCGACGATGATGCTTTACGATGGCGCCCCTGATTTTCCGGAGCCAGATCGTGTCTGGCAATTGGTGGATCGGCACAAAGTCACCGCGCTCGGCGTTTCTCCAACATTGATCCGCGCGCTACGGTCCCGCGCGGGCGGGAGCGACGAGATCGTGCATCGGCACGATCTCTCATCGCTCTGTAAATTCGCCTCCACCGGCGAGCCGTGGAATCCCGATCCGTGGCTGTGGCTGTTCCGGAACGTGGGGCGCGAAAAACTTCCAATCATCAACTATTCGGGCGGCACGGAAATTTCCGGTGGAATAGTCATGGGCAATGTCCTCACACCGATGAAGCCGTGCGCGTTCTCCGGACCGCTTCCGGGGATGGCGGCGGACGTTGTCGATGAACACGGAAACTCTGTTCGCGGACAGGTGGGCGAACTGGTGATCCGCGAACCCTGGATAGGGATGACGCGCGGCTTTTGGAAAGATCGCCAGCGTTACATCGAGACCTACTGGTCGCGTTTCCCCGACATTTGGGTGCACGGCGATTGGGCTGCAATTGATAAGGACGGACTGTGGTACATTCTGGGTCGCAGCGATGACACGATTAAGATCGCAGGGAAACGCGTCGGCCCGGCGGAGGTGGAATCAATCCTGGTTGCGCACCCGCAAGTGAGTGAAGCAGTTGCCATCGGTGTCCCTGATTCCATCAAAGGCGAAGCCCTGGTTTGCTTCTGCGTTTTGAAGAAGGGTGCAAATGGCGACGTCAGTCTAGCTGCTGAGTTAAAAAAAGATGTCGGACGCGATTTGGGAAAGGCATTGGCCCCGCGCGACGTTGTTTTCGTGTCGGATATTCCAAAAACACGGAACGCCAAAGTGATGCGTCGGATCGTGCGGGCCGCGTACCTTGGCGAAAAGCTCGGCGATATATCGGCGTTGGAAAACCCGGCGTCGTTGGATGAAATCAAACGAGTTGCGCAGCAAGCATGATCGTGCCGGCTGGAGTTTGTTGTAGGGCTCAGGCCCCTTTGTCGGCACTCGGCGCCACTAATGCGCGGCGTTGTAGCCAGGGCGCTGTGTCGCCGTGCTCCTCGAAACAGGAAAAGTAATGAAGCGCCTCGATGCAGCGAGGCGGCTACACCCCTTCGTGAGCTGGGTTGTGGTTCTCTCCCGATGAAACTGACGTTCTTGGGCACGCGCGGTGAGATCGAGAAGCGGACCCGACGGCATCGCATGCATACGTCGCTAATGGTCTCGTATCGCGAAGCCGACGTGATGATCGATTGCGGTCTCGATTGGCTGGGAAAGTTTCAGCGGCTGCATCCGAGCGCGATCGTGCTCACACACGCGCATCCCGATCACGCGTGGGGATTGAAAAATGGCGCGCCCTGCCCGGTACATGCGCCGCAAAAAACCTGGGAAATGTTAACAAACTGTCGCGTCGAAGACCGGCGTCTCATCCAGGAGCGTAGACCCACCAAAATTTGCGGCATCACGTTCGAAGCGTTTGCAGTGGAACACTCCATTCTTGCGCCGGCTGTCGGGTATCGCGTAACCGCTGGTCGTGCACGTTTTTTTTACGTTCCCGATCTCATCTTTATCCACGAACGAGCTGAGGCATTGAAGCACGTGCAAATTTACATTGGCGATGGCGCAACTGTAACGCGCTCGTTAATTCGGAGGCGCGGTAAAACCCTTATTGGCCATGCGCGCGTTCAGACGCAGCTGACGTGGTGCGAAAAAGAAGGCGTATCGAGGGCCATCATCACGCATTGCGGCTCTGAGATTGTCACCGGCGACGAACCCAAGCTGGCTGCAAAGCTTCATAACGTTGGCGCCGAACGAGGTGTCGAAGTACGCATCGCCTTCGATGGAATGACCCTGGAATTGTGATGGGAGGCACGGCGAAAAAGGTTAAGGCAGGGCCGGCAGTCCTCTGCGCGCCGCTTGGGGCCCTTGAAGATCGGCGCGCACGGAGTAACGCCCCCTACCAAACGTAGAAGTTGGCGTCTACCTTGCGCCATGCGCCTTTTTCTTTGTGGCGATGTGATGACAGGGCGCGGCATTGATCAGGCGCTGTCGCATCCGGTGAACCCGCTGTTGTATGAACCGTATGTGCGTGATGCGCGGGAGTATGTCGCTCTCGCCGAGAAGGCGAATGGACCGATACCGCGTCCGGTGAGCGTCGATTACGCCTGGGGCGATGCGCTGCAGGAATTAGAGCGCGCCCAGGTGGATTTACGAATCGTAAATTTAGAAACCGCTGTCACCTCGGCTGAAACGCCGTGGCCGGAAAAAGGAATTCACTATCGGATGCATCCACGAAACGTAGGCTGCCTCACCGCTACGCAGATCAGCGGTTGTGCTTTGGCGAACAATCATGTTTTGGACTGGGGATACGATGGATTATCCGAAACGCTGAAAACCTTGGACTCGGCAAACATCGCCCATGCGGGTGCGGGAAACGACGCCGAAGAGGCGAAGCTGCCCGCAGTGCTCAACACCGCTGGCAATGGCCGCTTGCTGCTATTCTCATTTGGATCAGGAACCAGCGGTATTCCGCACGATTGGAAAGCCACCAGCATTTCCCCGGGAGTAAACCTGCTCGATGACATTTCGAAAGCGACCGCAGCGCGAGTGGCTGATCGGATGCGCGCGTATCAGCAAACCGGCGACTTAATTGTCGCTTCCATACACTGGGGCGGTAACTGGGGCTACGAAATTCCGCGCGACCAAATCGTGTTTGCTCATCGCTTGATTGAGGAAGGCATTGCAATCGTGCATGGACACTCCTCGCATCATGTGAAAGCGATTGAAGTCTTCAAGGGGCGTCTTGTTCTGTATGGGTGCGGTGATTTCGTCACCGACTACGAAGGAATTAGTG
>JBEDUS010000212.1:0-36161 GCA_040414975.1 Candidatus Udaeobacter sp. | reverse complement strand
CAAACCGCCTTGGTTTGTGTTACGTCGGATGACAAAATGGCTGGCAGCTGGTTGTTGGCGAGATCGGTGTAAAACTGCGTCAAATCGACCAAGGTTTGTAGCCAAGATGTCGTCATGATCGATCTGGCATACTGGAATCCATTGCAGATGGCGCAGTATAGCGTGTTGAGTGGCGGGTTATTAGCCGGGACATGGAAGCCGCCTCCATAATATCTCCACGAGATATTGTTGGCTGCTAACTCGTCACCTATGGTTGGAATATCCCGCGTTACGGTCTTGGCCGGTTGTTATCTTCCTTATCCCTTCGTTGCGACTGCCCTTCATCGGAATGCGCATCGAATAATTCGATTGGATCACTGCCGCGAGCGGATTCCGATTGCCTGGTCCGGCTAGACTTAGACAACGCGAGAATCTCCAGCAGGATTTCTGCGAGCCGTTCCGGCGGCTCGGGCGACATGCTCATCAATGTTACAGACGCCGCCGACTCAAGATTGTGTCTGCTCGTACGCTTTTTTTGGGGGCCAAAGCGCGAATCCGAGATGTCGAATGGGGGATGATCGCAGACCGTTTCGTGCCGCACCAAGCGGAGGTGCGACGAGGACTGGTCACCCCAGCGCGGCGGCGCGTACCCACTCGATCAGCAGGAACAGGATGACAAATCCGCCGCCTACCAACCAGCGAATGTCGGGGACCACGATGCCGCTCGAAACCGGTACCAAGTCAAGCTCCACGGCTATGAGCTTATAAGGTGCCAGGGGCGCGTAGCTGCGGTGGGAAATCAGTTTCAAGAACGTGCGCCGGCTGGGATACCGCACGACAGTCATATTGCCCCAGGTTCTCTCCGGCTGCATGTTGAGCAGGTTCTTGGCCTGTGGAACTCCGATGAACATCGGATAGGACGCGTGACTCAACCAGAGCCATATGAGGCTCTTTTCATAATGTGCGTTAGCCTGTTCGGGCGTTCCCTTGAACTCCGGGGCGCCGGGAAACGGCTGCAGCCGGGGAAAGAAATGGATGAGGTTAAACATGTAGAACGGCTTGCCATCGTCTGCCTCCGCCCATGGGCGGAGACGCGCAGTGAACGCCTGTACCCCCTTCTCAGGCAGCGGTAGCTTTTCGATGATCGCCAGGTAGTGGTCGATCTCCGTTCGAGTGAGCTTGCCCGCTCCCTGAGAATGCCAGGCCCAGAAGGCCACGTACAACACCACCAACACTGCGGCAAGAATGAGCTCAAACCACATTTTCGTTTCCTTGTTGAATTTGTGCCGCTCTGCCGGGGGCCAATCATGCTGTAAAACCAGTGACTCATCAAACCGAAACGCTCCGTGCCGGTTCGCTGCAGCGCACGATCAGCGCTTCAGGCGCGAAGGCGCGAACATCGCTTCCGTAACCGCTTGGTTCGGCCGCGCGCATTCGTCGGTTACATGCGCTTGTCAGGCCGCCGCCTTGCGGGTCGCTTTCGCTCGGGCGCGGAGAGAGCACTGATCGTTACGTAGTATCCGTCCCGATCCCGGAGTGAAAATTCGCTTGTTTGAGTGTTCGGGTTCACGTGGGGCTCCTCTTCGAAGCGGTCGACGAGAGCGCGTGCCCTTTTCAGGATCATTTCGTAGTCGTCGACGCGGAAGAACAAGAGAAGGCCGTTGCCAAGTGTCCCTTCGTTAGGGCTCATCAAAGGGGGATGGTCGTGTGCGCCCCACTGGTGGAGACAGAGCAAGACCGTTCCATCCGTATCCAGGATCTGGCCGAAATAGTCATGGCCCGGAGGCGTCTCCGGCTGGCCGAAGAGCGACTGGTACCATTTGAAGCTGGCGGGAACGTCGCTTACTCCGATGATTGTCCACGTGCGTTTCATCGCATTTTCGCTCTCGGCCTAACAAGAATTAGACGGCTTTTCGTAATCTATTTCTGTCTTCATATAAAGAAATGTCCGTTACAAGGCGTCAGGATGGCAAGCTACTTTTAGCTGTGAATTACGGAACCCTCAGTTTCATAACAGGGCGTACTTCCCCGGCAGCGTAACCAGGAAGATCGGTTCTTTGATTGGATTGATCTTCGGGAGCGTGGCCAACACTCACCTCTCTCTGGCTCGTGGACGTCAAATGTCTTGCCAACATGTCCAGCCGAAATTAAAACTCCTCGTTTTCGCAAACAGTTAGTTGCCTGGAGAAGAGATTATGCATCGCACTGCCACTCGTTTTTGCGTTATCGCCACCGTCGCGGTTTTGGCGGGGGCAAAGGTTGCCGCGCAGCAAGTGCCCTCCTCCGCCGGTCCGCCTTTACAGCAAAATGCAGGCGACGAGGAAGCAGCGGTCAAGCGAGTGGTCGACAGCATCATGCAGCCGTACTTGGCTCAACGACAACGTAGATCCCCGCGTGGCCAAACGTGGAACCGATCTCCTGATCTGGGAGCGATCGTCGCGGTTTCGCTGCACGGCCATCGCTACTTTTTCTCATTTGGAAAGGCTACCGACGCGGGCGCTCCGTTCACGCGCGACACCGTTGTGGAGATCGGTTCCTGCACCAAGACATTCACCACCACGCTGTTCGCACTGGCCATCAACCGCAACCAAATCGTCCCGGACGCTTTCGCTCAGAAATACATGCCCAACGGCTACATGCTCCGGTCCCATCAGTTGACACCGCTGGAGTTCGCCGACTTCACCTCGGGAATGCCTGACGATCCGACCAACCTGCCGCCCGGGCTCGAACAGCGAAGCATCGAGAACTACACGGTGAAAGACTTTCTCACTTGGGCTTCGAACTACGAACCGAGGTCCCAGTTGCCTGCGCGCTATAAGTACTCCAACGCCGGAATCGGGCTTCTGAGTTACCTGCTCGCGACCGCGACCGGCAAAAACTGGGAAGATCAGGTGAATTCCGAGATTCTCCAGCCGCTGGGCATGGTCGACACGGCGCTGCGGCCCACGCCTGAACAGCAGAAGCGCCTGGCGCAAGGCCATACCCGCGCCGGCCAGAATGCGCCGCGCTGGCCCGTCTACGCCTGGTACGCTGCCGGCGGACTGCGCTCAACGGCACACGATATGATCAGCTTTGGCGAGGCTAATCTTGGCCATAACGAAGTGAATGGGAAACCGGTTTCTGCTGAATTGATCTCGGCGCTGCGGCTGGCGCAGAAGCCGATCTACACCATACCGCACGGATTTAACAAGCAGGCGATGGCGTGGGTGAACAATATGGGCGGAGGCAATCCAAACCTGCATCCCGTGATTGTGAAGAACGGAGGAACAGCAGGATTTGGCAGCGTGATCGCGGTTAATCCGACCAAGGACGCAGCCATCTTCATCGGCATGAACTAGGTCGGAGCCAACCCTGCCGAAAAAGGGATTGAGATCCTCCGACACCTGCCGTAGTCGGCTTGATTCTGTGTGTGAAGGCCCGGCGTAGGGTTCGCGGCGGCGTTGTCTCTTCGTCGAGCGATGGACCATTCCACGCGCACGCGAGGGACCATTACGGCACTCGCAAAAATTTTTCACGGTCGCAGCAACCGTGGGCAAACCGGTGAAATGAAGCGCGCGACTGGTTAGTCTCGAAGCGGAAATCAGTTGTTCTACCAGCTGGGCTATGCCGGCAGAAATGCCGCGCACATTAATGGTCGCTTCAAACAGGTTGCCGACGCTAGAAACGCGATCGCGTCGTGACCGAGAGTGGCTCGGCCGTTTCCAGGTTCTTGATTACTGTACTGAGATAGACCGACTTCGGATAAATTGCCTTGTACTTTGTGATCTCCGCCCGATTCAGGACCTTAAAACCATACCGTTCGAACATTTTCTCTCCGCGCCGACTTTCGAATGTGATGATTTGCCCGTACACGCGTTTTTCGCCAGAGCGATAGAGATAACTCAAATATGCGCTCATGAGGGCGCGCGTTGTGGAAACCTTCCGGGCGTCTGGCAGGAGGTTAATATGGAAATGCGGTGTGCGTCGAGGCGCCGCAGGCACCTCGCGCCAGCCATGCACCAGGATCCAGCGAACAAAACGCCGCGAGCGTTCGTTGTAGCGAACGTAGCGCATCAACGCGCGGAAAAACAACCAGATATTCTGGTAAAGCGCGTAGAGCTGGTTTTGGAGAGGCTTACGCGAACCCAGGAGATAGCCGCGAATTTCGCCATCAACCTCCAGCAGAAAACACGATTCCGGTTCGTGATCGGTGTAATATGTGGTGAGAAAATCAGCAAACAATTCACGATCTTCGTATACTGGATCAATGGGGTGGCCGAGAAATCCGGTATCGCAGCAAAGCTTTCTTACCGCCTCGCGGTCCGATCTGCGATAGCCACGAATGAGGAACGGCTTGTGGTCGTCGTTCACCATTTAAAATCGCCGGTAGTTTGCGCGAACCTCGCGATAAATGCAAAACAGTTCCTCAAATACACGCGGCCAGCTATACAGCTTTTCCGTTGTTCCCGCAGCGGTCTTCCCAAGAGTTGATAATTTTTTAGCGCTGAACTCTTCGATCGCATCGGCCAGCGCTTCCGGACTGTTTTCCTGCGCCCACGATTTTTGGTCGTGGCAAATAATCCGATCCATGTAGCTCCCGCGAATTCCCACGACCGGTGTGCCGCAGGCCTGACTTTCCAGCGCCACTAGCCCAAACGTCTCCTGAACGCTTGGATGAACAAAAAGATTGGCCGCGCGATAGTAACGGGCGAGATCAACCGAGTCTGCGCAGTACGAGATCCATGAGATGTTTCCAATGCGGCGTTGCAACTTTTGCACTTTGTTTCGCTGTGGTCCGTCGCCGATCACCAGGAGATGAAATGCATTATGACCTCGCTGACGTAGGACCTCGAAAGCTCGAAACAGTGTTTGTGTGTTTTTTTCTCGAGCCAGCCGACCCGCATATAAAAGTAATGTCTGCGCGCGACCGACTCCTAACGAGTGACGCGTCGCGGCCCCGTCATCCGGGAAAGGTTTAAAGATCCGGGTATTCACCCCGAGCCGAACAGGACGTACGTTGCGCACCCCCCACTCCGAAAGCACGTCGCTCAGTATTTCGGATGGCACCAGCGTGGCCTGAAACCGATTGTACAGTTTGCGCACGTAAGCGCGCGTCAATTTCATGGCTCGCTGCGTGCCGCGTTTACCCAGAAATTTTGTACTCCCGCGGAGATATGCCTCCGGGAAATGTGAGTGATAGAAACCAACCACTGGAACTTTCAGCGCGCGCCCTGCGGCAATTGCTTTCCACCCAATCTGGTACGGATCGCTTGATTCGATCAGGTCAGGACGCTCGCGTTCCAGGATTTCTTCGATTGCCCGAAGATTTAGCAGCACCCTATAACGCGAGCTTCTCGATACGAGCGGCGAACGAATCGAGTAAACGCGTGATCGCGAATTCGTTGTCATCTCGGTTTTTGCGCCGGGGACGATGAGCACATGAGCGTCGTCAGACGAACAATTGCTGATGTAGGCAATTTTTTCGTGGACGTACCGTTTTACGCCCCCGCTTAGCGGAGAGTAAAACTGCGTGAGGTCGCAGATTTTCAAGCTTGCACTGTAGCCGCTTCCCGGTCGGCGACGCAATCCGCGGATGTTGAAAAGGCCAACGCGGCGCTTCGCTTAGCGAAGGGGCTACAAAAGCGGCCTTCAAGCATCGGATTCCAGCTCACTCAGGTATTTTTCCGCGTCCATGGCGGCCGCGCAGCCGGAGCCCGCTGCGGTTACCGCCTGCTTGTAAACGCGATCTGCGACGTCGCCCGCCACAAAAACACCAGGATGCTTGCTCTCGACCAGATTCTTTGCGATCAAATAACCATCCGAATCCATGTCGAGTTTGCCTCGATACGCCCTGCTGTTGGGGTCGTGACCAATGGCCACAAACACACAGGACACGTCTAATATCCTCTCTTGATTCGTCTTTACATTGCGCAAGCGCACAGCACGCATTTCACCTTTTTCGTCGGGGATGTACTCGGTGACGACGGTATCCCAGATCGGTTCGATCTTCTTGTTCGCAAAGACGCGGTCCTGCATGATTTTGGAAGCCCGCAGCTTATCGCGTCGATGAATCAAATAGACCTTTGAAGCGAAACGCGTGAGGAACAATGATTCCTCCGCCGCAGAATCGCCCCCGCCAACGACGCAGACCTGCACATTCTTGTAAAACGCGCCGTCACACGTCGCGCACGAAGTCAATCCGTGACCGATCAGTTTCTGTTCGTTTTCGAGTCCCAGGAATCGCGCCGAGGCACCACTAGCAATGATGAGTGTTTGTGTGTCCAACCATTCATCGTCGGCCTTGATCCGAACATGCCGATTGCTTGCATCGAAATCGGTCACTTCGGCATATGAAAACCGCGCGCCAAATTTCTCGGCTTGTTTGTGCATATTCAGAATGAGCTGCGGTCCATCGATTCCCTCAGGGAAACCCGGATAGTTTTCAACAAGCGTAGTGGTCGCAAGTTGTCCGCCCGGCTGGCGACCTTCCAGCACCAGGGGGTTGAGATTCGCGCGCGCGGCATAAATCGCAGCTGTCAATCCAGCGCAACCGCTTCCGACGATGATCAGTCGTTCCATCGATAAAACTTAGCACACCGCGCAAGTTGTCGCGGGGCGACTTCGCCCATCTGTGGCCAAATTGCCCGACACGCCGGATGCGGGGAGACACGCCCAGCTACGCCCTCACGCGCACGATGATTTGGTGCAAGCCCGCTACCCCGGAAAATGGGCCGCGATCCTCATACCAATCCTGCACATCGCCTTTGCCGTCTGTCGCACGGACCACGAGGACATAGTCACCTGCTGCATCTGGCATCCATTCTGCCTTCCAGAGCGACCACGCCAGATTGCCGCCGGAATAATAAATCGCAGCGTCGCGCCACGTTTTGCCGCCGTCGCTGCTAAGTTCCACTCGCGAAATGCCGCGATCGCCGCCGTAGGCGATTCCTTTTACTTGAACCGGAGTACTCAGTTTGCCCAACGAAAAAGACGAGCCATAATCCGGCACGTCAATTCTTGATCTTGTCGGCGTGACAAAATCGGGGCCCCAGCCTTGTGTCTCATAAAATCCTTTTGCACTCGCATCGGTCACTTCGATTCGGGTGAGCCATTTCACATGTTTTTCGCCGAAGTAACCAGGGACGATGAGACGTAATGGGTACCCATGCCGATCCGGCAGCTCGACGCCGTTCATTTCATAAGCAAGCAAGGTGGTCGGTTTCAGTGCCTTTTCGAGCGGAATTGAATCGGTGTAATTATCGACCGCATGAAAGCGTACGCGCGCGGCGCCGGCCAGCGGCATCGCCCGATCCAGAATATCCCCCAACGGAAAACCTTTCCAGACAGCGTTGCTCATCAATCCCGCATCCAAACCGTTGCTAATGCACATCAGCGTTGTTTCCTGTTCCACCGTTTCGAATCCCAACAGGTCGTCGAACGGCCACGTAGCGGCGTTCTTCACAAGTCCGCCTACTTCAAGGTGCCACAGATCGACATCGACTCGCGGATCAACCACATTCTTCGTAACACAATAAAACAATTTGTTGGGCGTGATCGGCCGAACAATGCGGCCTTTGTACTCCGTGCCGTCATAACTGAACGCCGCGACACGATAAAGCTTGCGAGCCAACGCGACCCCGCCGCCAGCGACCGCCGTTCCGATCGCAGCCAGCAAAAAAGCACGGCGGCCAATTGCGGGACTGAATTCGTATTCCCGATTCCCGATTCTTCGTTGCGCAAGAAATCGGAAACCGGCCACCAGCGTTTGTTCGAAGGCAAAAACGCACAGCGCGAAACCGACCAGCGTGACCAGACGCGCAGCGCCGATAGGCAGGCCGATGTAACTCGTTCCCAAAACCGGCCAAAGCGCGATCGCAAACACGACGATCGGCAACAAAACGAAGATCGACATTGTCCAAAGCGGTGGAACTCGCGCAGGATTGTGCCGCGAGAACAGTCCCAGGATTGCTCCGCCTATTGCGCCGACGATGAACTGGCCGGCTATCGTCGAGCCCACGCCGATTTGCTTGAGATGATTGTAACCGCCGGCGTTGCCCATAAGCGAAAGAAACGGACCCGGCGGAATGAAAACCGAAAGGCGATCGCCGACGATCACGAGCGGTGTAGCCGCGCCCAGCACAGCGAGCAATAACATCGCCACCGTCATCACGATCCCGGCGATCAATCCAGCAAGCAGGCCGGCGAGAATGGCCTTCGTTCTACGCACGCAGCGCGAATATGAGTTGTAGAGGCGCTTGTGCCAAGCGCCTGGTTCTTCATTCGGCGGTCGCCGCGGCGACCCCCGCTACAACTTCTGGACGGCTTTTTGCAGCAGAAAGAATTTTCCGCACGCGCTCCACTACCATCGCGGATGTAACCTGCTTCATGCAGGCGTGATCAAACGGACACTGGCTCAAGCGACGGTAATTGCATGGAGAGCACGGTAGATCCACTCGCACGACTGATTCTGGTCGCTGATACGGGCCGATGTGAACTGGATTGGTCGGACCGAAGACACTGACCATCGGTTTGCCAAGCGAGGCGGCGACATGCATCGAGCCGGAGTCGTTGGTCACCGCCACTTCGGCACGCCGAATCAGAGCGGCCAAATCTCCGGGTGTTGTTTTGCCGGAAAGATCACAAGCCCCCGGTGCGGCGGCAGCGATTTGTCGGCATCGGTGTTGATCGCGCCCGGTACCCGCCAGAGCCACGGCAAATCCATCCTGAAGGAAATGCCGCGCAACGCCTGCGAATCCTTCAACCGTCCAATGCTTTGTCTCCCAGATGGTGCCGGGCACGAGGACGATAAGCGGTTTAGACGCGGGGACGCCGTGCTCCTCAAGTAATTGATTCACTCTGTCAGCAGCCTGTGGTGAAAGATGAATGGTGAGATCGGGCGGCTTGTCATCGAGGCCAAGCAGCGGGGCGACCCATAGGTAACGATCGATGGCGTGAACGTCGAGCGTTGGAATGGGAATGCGGTGCGTGTAGGCGATCCACGAACCTTCGCGCGCGCCGCGCCAGCCATGGTTGGGGATATTTTTGAGATCATGTTCAGCGGAAATTGTGAGACCGCGCTTGACCGGTCGATCAAATCCGATGCGCACACGGGCGCCGCTGATGAGAGAAAAAAAAGCCGAACGCACCTGGCCATGCATGTCAATCACCAGCTCGTATTTCGCACGGCGAATTTTTTTGAGCAGATCGAGAAAATCCAGCATCGCGCGCCACCTGCGTCCTCTTTTCGAGAAATCGCGTCGCGCAAAAAGAACGACGTTGGAGAGGGCAGGATGGTAGCGCACAACTTCCGCGTTTTCCGGCGTGATCAACCAGTCAATCCGCGCATGCGGATAACGCGTGCGCAGCTTGACCAGCACCGGGATCGTGTGCACGACATCGCCAAGCGCTGAAGGTTTGATTAGCAAAATTCGCGAAAATTCTGTCGGCCGCAGATTCAATGCGTCGGAGTTCTTTTTCTCTGGGGTATTAAGCTGACCGTTCAATTACCGAAGTTAAATCAAACCGGGGAGGGCGGGCAAGCAAGCCACACTCTCCCGGGAGCCTCGCTGTGTCGAGGCGCTTTCTCGCGTTATCCACTCGCACGCCGACACAGCGGCGTGGCTACAACTGCCTGGCGCCCGGCTTATGCCGCCTGCTTTTCGCCCGACAGCGCGCCGCGGAGCTTTTTCATCCACGCAGAAAACCGATGCCGGTTTTGCTCGCGGCGTACTACCGCCTCGCTCGTGACCCAGTTGAATTGAATAACGCGGCGCAGGCCAGCGAACGGCTTATGGCCGTGCCATGAATTATCGCTCCGGCGAAACGCCAGCAACGTGCCTTCCGTTGGCGGAACTTCCAGAATGACGTCTTCCAGATCCGCCCCGGACCGCAACAATCGAAGCTGGCCACCGGACGATTCCCAGGCCGAATTCATATACACAAGTATGGTGATGATCTTGGTCTCAGAATCGGTGTGGATCTTGCCATCTTTCTCGCTGCAACGGCCGCGCACAGTGATCATGTCCGGGCGACTGGTTAGATCGATATTAAACTTTTCCTCAAACGCTTTGCGAAACTCTTCGCTGCGCATTTCCTCGATCAGCTTCGCAAACGCGGGCCCGTATGTCACCTCTCGAAGCGGAAAGCTCCCCGCGCGGCCAACCTCGGGGTAATCCCTATCGATTGCAGCGCGCGCCTCAGCCCTCACAAACTCTGGAACAACCAGAAACTCAAACGGCTCACGGGCGAGCGACGTGCTGCGAAACTTTCCCAGATCAAGCATCGAAAGCATTGGGCGACGCTACATAAAAACTCGCTAACCGCTAGATCGAATCGAGCTACCCGACAGCCACGCGCACCAGGGTCGCAACAATCCGGGCACCCGCGACAAACGTTCCGCGAAACGTGCCTGACACTTTGGATTCGCCACCAGCACGTCGGCGATGGTTTACGGGGATCTCGAGGACGCGCAGCCCGTCGCGCGCAACTTTCATCTGCATCTCCAGATTCCAGCCGTAGGTCTGCTCGCGCATATCGAGCCGTTCGAGCGCCTCACGACGAATCGCGCGAAATGGGGACATATCCGTGTAACGAACGCCATAGAGCAGTTGCAAAATCAACCCGGCAAGTCGTCCGGCAAAGATTTGCTGGGGATTCATGCTACCAGGTTCGCGTTGTCCGCGCGTACGCGAGCCGATCACGAAATCGTGCGTCCCGTATGCCACGGGATCAACAAGCTGATTCATGAACGCGGGTACGTCGCTACCGTCGCCATCGAGAAAAACCACAATGTCACATTGGGTTGAAAGCGCGCGAACGCCCGCGGCGCAAGCGCGTCCGTATCCACGAGGCGCGGTGACGACGCGCGCACCCGCCTCATGTGCGTGTTCGGCGGTTCTATCTGTGCTGCCGTTATCAACGACGATGATCTCGTTAGTTAGGCCAGTCGCGATACATTCGCGCACGACGTCCGCGATCGGTTCCTCCTCATTGAGCGCGGGAATGATGACGGAAACGAACATGAGGGCTACTCATCGCAAAACGAGCCACGCGCTCGTGAAATAAATCACCAGCGCAAAAAAATCTGCCAGCGCCAGTGTCATTGGTCCTGCCGCAATTTTTGGATCCAGCTTGAATCGGTGAAGAAGCGACGCCACGCCCAACCCAAACCCACATGCTGTGATGAGCGAAAGCGCGATGCTGGCGCCGATGACGAACGCCGCAGGGAGATCATTTCGCCACAGCCAAACAACCAGGCCGACGACAAGCCCGCACGCTGCACCGAGCAGGAGCGCGGTGACCAGCTCTCGACGAAACGCTGTAGCCAGCCACCGCCACGTGACTTGAGCAGAACGTAACGCGTGAATCGTCACGCTCATCGATTGCATGCTGACGCTTTCATTTAGTCCCAGCACCATTATGAGAAAGAACGCCAGCACCAAACTGTGGGCCAGCGTCGCTTCAAAAAAGCCGGCCAGGATCGCCGACAGCGTGCCACCGGCGACCGTGACCAGTAACCACGGAAAACGGAACCGGAAAATGCGCCAGGGCGATGCGCCGCGGATTTCTTCGATGTGAAAACCGAGCGCCTCAAAGAATTCCGGGCTTACCGGCGCGATGGGACTCCTGCTCTGTTGCGATTCCGTGTCGCCTGCCTCCAAAATTTCTTCGGCGAAAAGGTTGGCATCGATGATGCCGACTACGCGGCGCTGCTCGTCCACGATGGGAAACGCGAGAAACTTGTAGAGCACAAAAAATTCGCAGGCGTCGAGAATCGTTGCGGTTGCGGGAACGGCGACAACACGCGGCACCATGATCTGATGCAACGGCGCTTCCAGCGACGCCGTGAGCAAGCGACGCGTAGGCACCACGCCAACGAGGCGCTTCCGCTCATCGACCGCATAAAAGTAAATGACGCGTTCCCCTACGCCTTCAAGGCGGATCCGCTCCAGAGCTTCGCCCACTGTCATGCCCGCATCGAGTAGCGGAAAATCCCGGCGGGCATGGTTGACAACCGGCGCGTTAAAATCCGGAATGCCGGCGACATCAAGCATTACCAACTTTTACGCGATGGACTGATTCTTTTCTCGCGCGAAATTTCGCGCATCGCGCGGCAGCGGAATATCATTTAATATCTCGGGCCTAATTAGACCTTACTGAGTTCCGCGACCTTCACATTTACCGCCGATCACTCTGCCTTGCCCATCATTCCCAGTTGGGCAAAAAGAAATGCGTAAATGTCGGCCAATTGTTTGATTCGCTCGTTCAGCGCAGTGCCAATGCCGTGACCAGCGCTGGAGCTCGTCCGCAATAGAATCGGGTTCTCGGATTTGTTCGCTTCATCCAGCCGCGCGATCATTTTGCGTGAATGATACGGCGCAACTCGGCCGTCATTGGCGCCGGTCATCATCAGAATGGAAGGATATTTCGTTCCATCGACAACATGATGGTATGGCGAATACGCATAAAGCGCCTTGAATTGTTCCGGGTTTTTTACCGTGCCGAATTCGGTGACGTTGAACGCGCCGTTTGGTGCGAGCTCCACACGCAGCATGTCGTAAATCCCCACCTGGGAGACGACGGCCCGCATCAAATCAGGGTGCTGCGTGATCATTACGCCCATCAGGAGGCCGCCATTACTTCCACCTTGCATCGCTAACTTTTCAGGGCGCGTGTAATGCTCTTTGATCAAGTATTCAGCCGCAGCAGCGAAGTCATCGAACACGTTCTGTTTTTTAGTGAGATTGCCGGCCTTGTGCCAGTCTTCACCGAACTCGCCGCCACCTCGGATATTTGCCACCACATATACGCCGCCGCGATCGAACCAAAGGCGCCGCGTGAAATCGAATCTTGGTGACATACTGATTCCGTAGCCGCCGTATCCGTAAAGCAGCGTTGGGTTCTCTCCGTCTCGTTTCGTTCCTTTTCGGAAAATGACGTTGAGCGGAATTTTTGTTCCGTCTTTGGAGGTGGCGAATTCGCGTGTCACATCGATATCGGCAAAGGAGACGGGCGACGTGTCGCGTAGCGCCGTTTTTACAGGTTCGGTTTTCCCCTTCGGGCAATGGAACCAGGCCTCCGGTTCGGTATAACTCTGGTTTCGAAACAGAAGAGAACCATCCTCAAGGGCTACCATTTCCTGGACAGCAGATATTTTCGGAATCGGAATGACTGTTTCACTTTTGTCGAGGCTGAAACGGCGAATTTGGGATGGACCGCCAAGCAAATCGCCAACGTAAAGTGCATCAGATGTGGGGACGATACGTTCGATTACCGGCTCGCCAGTTGGGACGATCTCAACCGCTTTGCTTAACTCCGGCGTTTCGAGCGGCAGACGGAGAACTTTTCCGCGCGGCGCGCCGTCAAGCGAAAGCAGATACAACGCGTTATCGCGTCCGAGGCGGGCAGCTTTGATTTGATCGCCGAATTGTGTGATCTGCTTCCATCCGCTTGAGGCGGATTTGTCGGGCCCCAGCAGATAATGCGCAAAATCCCCGCCATCACCATTCTCCACGGAGGCGAGAACATATCGGCCGTCACGCGACGCTTCCAAAACGATCTCTGCGATCCGCGGAAAGTCCTTTCCCATGGAGTAGGTATCCTCCGCGTCGGACGTACCGAGTTTGTGAAAATAGATCTGCTGATAAAAGTTCAAATCAGCATCGGGTCGCTCACCTTTCCTGGGAAACCGTGTGTAATAAATTCCCGTGCCGTTGGCGTTCCATGCTGCGCTGCCACCAGCCGTCGGATATTGGACGTGGGCGATCGTGTCCGGCAGCGCTTTGCCCGTGGCGGTGTCGTAAAAGTGAAGCGTGCCGTCTTCACTTCCACCCTTGGAAAGTGATACGGCGACGTATTTGCCATCCAATGACGGAACAAACCAATCGATCGCGGTCGTGCCTTTTGCGTCGAGCACATTTGGATCGAGCACGACCTTTTCAGATTTGAGATCATCAGCCGACGTGAGCGTGACCAGTAATGACTGTTGCTTTGGTGGCTGAAATTTCATAGCGAACAACAGCCCCGGCCGCGAAACCAGTGAGGAATAGCTTGGCGAAGTTTTTGAGTACCACTCCGTCAATTGCTTTTCGATCGCCGCCCGATCCGGCAACCGGTCGAAATACTGTCGGGTGCGCTGATTCTGCGCCTCGGACCAGGCTTTTACGTCCGGTTCATCATCGTTTTCGAGCCATTGGTACGGATCTTCGACAGTCACTCCCTGATATTTAGTTGAAACAGGTCTCTTGGGAGTTTTGGGTACCGGTTCGGCAGCGGGCAGACGAAGCAAAGTTAGCGCACTAATGACGCTAATAACAGATAGGAACCGATTGGTTATCATTGCGTGAACATCAGCAGAGATGACGAGAAAGGAACGACCAAATCAGAATTCATGACGAATGACTGAGGTCGACTGGTGACCAATTTTTATTCCGGTTTTTTGCTTCCTTCGCCATTTGCTATTTGTGCCTGGTCATTTTTCCCAATCGGCGTTCCTCTCAATCCAGTCGGCGGTCGTGCACCTTCTGGAGTCGAAAAAGCGTACTTTGGGTCTTTAACCTGCTTGCGAAGGGCTGCGAAGAGTTTCGTTATTCCCGTCAAGCTGATACGATTCGAAATGAAAGACGGGATAAAGCCGCCGGTGTCGGTGTAAATGAAATAAGTGGCGCGAGTTTTGGTCGCGCCATCGGGTTCGAGCAGCCATTTCCCCTCGCAAAGTTTTACGCGCACGACGCCTTTCTTTTCCGGCGGTCCGAGTTCGTTCGCAGGCGCCCAACGACTCATAAAAACTAAACCATCAGTCGAGGGCCATGATTTCTTCCAGACGCGCAATGTGTAATCGCGGTCCGCACAAACTTTTGGCGAAAGCCTTTGATATCCAACGATCGAATCGCCGTCCTTTTTGATCAGCCGGCACTCGGTCATGTACGGCATGAACTTTGGGTAGTTCTGGAAATCATCGATGACCGCGCAAACGGTATGGGTCGACGCGTCAATCGAGCCGACAGCTTTGAATTCCTTGAGCGGCGAACCCGGACGCGGGCGGCTGTAGATCGCAACGTTTTTTTCTTGAGCCGACAGTTTCCAGTAATCGTCCGTGCTAATGGACTCGTCAGCAGCGAAAACGGTTGGGCAACCAGCTAGAAAAATGGAGATCAGCCCGCGGAAAATTCGCTGATGCATCGGCGGCGAGGATACATGATTTCTTCTACATGGCTATATTTGTTTGACCTGGTACCTGGCGGCATCTCGGAGGATCAATCTTTCGGTTATGAAGTCCGAAGGTTCGCCACGACTTGTTAAAGCAGTCAAAAACGTTACAAAAGTTACAAATGGAGAGCTGCCCGACGTACAGTTGTAACGATGTAACCGTTTAACGATTTAATGTGGCGAAGCCAATGACCCTACAGCCAACCGTCCTCATCGTTGATGATGAGAAGCATACTCGCGACGGGCTGCGACGTTTGCTTGAGAACGATTACGACGTGTATGTCGCTCCGGATATTGCAGGCGCGACCAACGTGCTCGATCGCGAGCAGATCGATGTGCTTCTCACTGACCTGCGCCTCGGCAGCGAAGATGGAATGACCTTGATCGATCGCGCGCTGAAAATGCCGCGTCCCCCTGTCTGCATCATGATGACCGCCTACGGATCGGTCGATGTCGCAGTGCAAGCGATGAAACGCGGCGCCTACGACTTTGTGACCAAGCCGCTCAATCTCGACAAGGTTGAGTTGCTGATCGCGCGGGCAGTGCAAGGCCGCAAGCTCGAACAGGAAAATCGCGCGCTCCGGGAACAAGTGGATGAACGCTACGGCCTCGAGAACATCTGGGGAGACTCGGCGGCGTTGCATGAAGTGCTCGACACCATTCGGCAGGTTGCGCCTTCGTCGGCCAATGTGTTGATCGAAGGCCAAAGCGGCACGGGCAAGGAGTTGGCTGCGCGCGCCATTCACAATTTAAGCCGCCGCAACAAAGCGAAATTTGTGGCGGTGCATTGCGCGGCGCTTTCTCCACAACTTCTGGAGAGCGAGTTATTCGGTCACGAGAAGGGCGCGTTTACAGGCGCATACGAACGGCGCATCGGCCGATTCGAACAAGCGAACGGCGGCACGATTTTCCTTGATGAAGTCGCCGAGATCGATCCAAGCACTCAGGTCAAATTACTGCGCGTCATGAGTGAGGACCGCGCATTTGAGCGCGTTGGCGGCAATCAAACGTTGCACGCAGATGTGCGGATCATCGCGGCTACGAACAAAAATCTCGAACAGTTGGTCCGTGAAGGAAAATTCCGCGACGATCTTTATTTTCGCCTGAACGTCGTGCGCATCACGATGCCGCCCTTGCGCGAACGAAAGGAAGATATCCCAATTCTGGTGCGTGGATTTTTGCGTCACTTCTGCAAGGCAAATGATAAGCCTCTTATTGATCTGACTCCCGATGCGATTGACGCACTGCTGACTTATGACTGGCCGGGCAACGTTCGCGAGCTGCGAACTGCCATTGAACACGGCGTTGTGATGGCCACCGGACCAAAGATTACGTTGCGCGATTTGCCGATGGCTGTGCGGCAAGCGGCAAGGGCAAAGTTGCCCGGTGGAGTCTCAGCCGAGGCCTTCGAGAAAAAGACGAGCCCCCTGGATCTACACGAAACTGAAAAAAAATTGATCGCCCAGGCACTTGCAGCCACGAACGGCAATGTGACTGCTGCAGCCAAAAAACTCGGCATCAGCCGCCGCACTCTGCATCGAAAAATCAACGAAATGAGTGCTGCGAAATCGGACGCAGAAATCAACGATCATGGAGGATAGCGGCTTCCGGTCTCGCGACTAACCGCGCTGTAGTTGCCTCGCACAATGGATTGGCGGCTCATTTTGGCGCCAGAGAGGCAACAATTTTTTCGAAGCGTGAGTCGCCACGCAACGGATCCCAAAAAGGCAGGAGCTTCAGTTGACCGTAGCTGATTGAACTAGGGTGGTTAGTCATAAAGACAAGCTGTTTGCAGGCAAAATCTTTATCGTCCGCCCACGCAGCAATTACTGCGAGATATTTGACGATTTCCGCACCACCGAGTGCATCTCTTTCCAGAGGAAGAAGCGCAACTGCTCGTTGGCCTTCGCGAAACGCTTCCCCTGTTTCGCCCAGACCGGCATGAATCAAACCAAGCACGCAAACCGCAGGACCGTAATTAGGTTGGGCTTCGACGATTTTTTCCTGCTCCAGCCGCGCCGCGGTAAATGCTGACCGCGCTGTTACATCATCGTTTGCCATGCGAGCGATGAGACCTTCGACAAAGGGGCGATTGAACACGACATTTTCGTTAGCCAGCGTGATCGGATTCTCGCCTGAGGCGATCAGGGCGTCTCTTGCGCCGGCGGCATCGCGTTCTGCCAGTGCGCAAAAGAGCCAGTAGTTAGCGATTCTTTGCGTGTTGCCTGGATTCGATGTCCGGATTTTATCGATGAATTCGTGCAAGGGACGAGTATCTGCTTTCCAGTCCAAGTCGGACAAAAGCGCGCGCGGCTTGTATCTCGAGATTCTTCGGCTCAATGCTTAGTATGCGATCTAACAGGGATTCTGCCTGGGCGTAATTCCCGAGTAGCTGGTAAGTCAAAGCCAACTGTTCCAAAGTAAAAACGTTGCGCGGATCGAGATCAGCGGCTCGTTCGAGATTTCGCATGGCTTCTTCCCATCGCCCCTGACGCCTCTGGATGTAGCCTTCCAATTCAAAGATCCGTGGATCATTTGGCAGAGTCTGGAGAGCAACCTCCAGTTCCGCCAGAGCGCCATCGTAATCGAGATATCCCCTATAAAGATTTTCCGCGCGGGCGAGGTGCGTTTCTCCGGCATCTGGAAAGAGGCGGGACGCCGCCTGGACCGCCGCATCTGCCATTGCAAGGCGTGCGGGAGTAGGGTCGTTACCCAGAAAGTACAAGACGTCATGAGCGTACGCGAGCTGACAGTACGCCTCGAAAAATGCCGGATCACGCGCAACAGCCTGATTCAGAAGATTAACTGCCTGCAGCAAGTTCGCGTCTCCGGTGGCGCTAAAGATCGGCGCCGAAAGAAGGGTCCTGGCCTGCGCGTACAGATCAAAGGCAGCGAGATCGTCTGTCGGCTTGCGCGCAATTGCCACTTTCGCAACAGGTGAAACTTTGACGTGCAGTTGCTCGGCGACTTTTTGCGCAATCTCGCTTGGAATTGCAAATGCCTCTTTCAAGTCCCGTTCATATCCGTCGGCCCAGATTCCCATGTCGGTGCGAGTGTCCACCAACTGCGCGTTGACATGTACTTTGCTACCGGAACGCCGCGCGGTTCCTTCGACCACATGTGAAACGCCAAGCGCACGCCCAATCTGACGCAGGTTCCGTTTGCCGCGATATCCCATCACGCTGGTTCGGCTGATCACTTTGAGATCGGCGATTTTCGCCAGCTTGGTTAAAACGTCGTCCTGAACGCCGTCAGCAAAAAAGGCGTCCTTTCTATCGTCGCTCAGATTTTCAAATGGGAGGACAGCGATTCCTGATGGTATCTGGCGAATCGATTCGCGTTCCCAGATCATTCCGCCTAAACCTGCTGCGAGAACGACCGACAACATGATCAGGCCGGCAATCGTGGGATTGCGTTGGACCCATTTCCGGGAGCATATGAAGAAACCAGTGCGTTTCGCGTGGATTGGTTCGTGTCTTAACCAGCGTTCAAGGTCTTCAGCCAGCGTCAGGGCCGACGAATAGCGGTGACGCGGATTTTTCTCGAGGCACTTCAAACAAACGTCAGAAAGGTCGCGATCGATTTTCCGGTTCCACGAACGTGGTTGCCGCGGCTCCGAGTTCAATAGCAGGCGAATCGTTTCGTAGGTTGTTCCTCCGGCAAAAGGCGGATGCCCGGTGAGCAGTTCATAGAGAACCGCGCCAAGTCCATAGACATCGGTCGCACTGTTGACGTCGGCGTTGTTACCTAGCGCCTGTTCCGGTGCCATGTAGCTGGGCGTCCCCATCACCTCCTGCGTGCCCGTGACCGTGCTTCCACGTTCGATTAACCGGGCCAGGCCAAAATCGGTAAGGTGCGGCTCGCCGTTTGCGTCCAGCAGAATATTTCCCGGCTTGATGTCTCGGTGCAGAATGCCGTGTTCATGTGCGTAATGCGCAATGCGGGCCACTTTCGCGATAAGCTCTGCTGCTTGCCGGGCTGGTACCCGCCCGCGATTGACCACTTCGTCGAGATGGTCTCCTTCGACGAACCGCATACTGAAATAGTACGCGCCGTCGCGGTCACCGACTTCGTAGATCGGAACGATCCCCGGATGATTTAATTTTGCCGCTGCTTCCGCTTCCCGTCGAAGGCGTTTCAAGTGCGCGTTGGTCGTCCAGTGACCAATGCCAATGACTTTTACCGCGACCGTGCGGTTCAGACTTCTCTGCCAAGCTCGAAATACTACACCTTGACCGCCGCGACCGATTTCCTCCAGCAGTTCGTAATCGCCAAATTCCCTGGGGATCTCTGCCGGGGATGGCCCTCGTTCGTCATGCGACTCGACATTGGCATCCACGCTGCGATGAAAGTAAAAAGAGGCCTGAATCTCAAGCCTGCATCGCTATGGCGTACGAGGAGAGGGTATCGCTGAGCGTTGTAGACTGGACGGATTTTAATCACATATGTGATCAGAATTTGTCCAAAACTGGGGCGGGTACGAATCGCGCGAATCTGAAAATTCCCGTTTACGAACTACGTCTTGGGCGTTTCAATTACGTCGTGACCGAAAAAAAGATTTTTGGAACGGATGGAGTACGCGGTATCGCTAACGTCGAGCCGGTGACTGCGGAAACCGCCCTCAAATTGGGGCGCGCAGCCGCGTATGTTTTCACACAACTGAATCCGCGCAAGACTCTCGCAGGCGCGCGGCCCAAAATCGTGCTGGGCAAAGACACACGTCTTTCAGGTTACATGCTTGAAAACGCGCTCGTGGCCGGGATCACCTCACTCGGAGTCGACGTTCTTGTCATCGGACCGCTTCCCACGCCGGGCGTGGCGTACATTACGCGTTCGCTGCGCGCCGATGCCGGCATCGTTCTTTCGGCTTCGCATAATCCTTATCAAGACAACGGCATCAAATTTTTTCGACACGACGGTTACAAGCTGGATGATCAAATTGAGGACCGAATCGAGAAGCTCGTTTTTACCGGTGAGATTGACTCGATCCGGCCAACTGCCAACAAGATCGGACGCGCGACGCGCATCGATGATGCGCTCGGTCGCTACGTTGAATTCGCGAAGGCGAGTCTTCCGCGTGGAATGTCGGTCGAGGAAATGCGCGTGGCGGTGGATGTCGCAAATGGCGCCGCCTACAAATCGACGCCGTGCGTTCTGCGCGAGCTTGGTGCGGAGGTTGTCGTGGCGCACAACGAGCCAAATGGCATGAACATCAATGACGGTTGCGGCAGCATTTATCCGGACGAGATCCAGCGCATCGTCAAGATGAGCGGCGCAGATGTTGGCATTACGCATGACGGCGATGCCGATCGCGTCCTTTTGTGCGATGAAAATGGAGAGATTGTGGATGGCGACGAGATCCTCGCTATCGCGGCTCTGGATCTTTTGAGCGCCGGCAGGTTGGAGAAAAACACGGTCGTAGCCACTGTGATGAGCAATTTTGGCCTGGATGAAACGCTTGCCGCAAAAGGCGGAAAAGTGCTGCGGACGAAAGTTGGCGACCGCTATGTGATCGAAGAGATGACGCAGAAAAAACTCAATCTCGGCGGCGAACAAAGCGGACATGTCATCTTCCGCGATTTCACAACCACGGGCGATGGCATTATCAGCGCGCTTCAGATTCTGTGCATCATGCACAAGAGCGGCCAGCCGTTAAGTAAATTGAAGGCCTGCTTGGAAAAATATCCCCAGGCGCAGCGCAATTTGATCGTGAAGGAAAAGCGTCCGCTTGCAGAGCTGGATACGGTGATGAAGCTGGTAAACGAAGCTGAGAAAGAGCTCTCCGGAAAAGGGCGGGTGCTCCTGCGCTATTCCGGTACCGAACCAAAGATTCGTCTACTCATTGAAGGACGCGAACTCGAGAAGATCGACAAGCAAGCGAATCGAATCGCAGATGCGATTCAAAGCGCGATCGGAGCATAGTATCTATAGGACGTAGACGACACATGACCTTGTCCCGAGTAATCGAAGCGCTTCTATTTAGTGCGCAGAAACCGCTTTCGATCCGTGAATTAGCTGAGGTTATCAAGGGAGCGGGCGCGGAAGATGAATTTTCACCTAACGAATTCGCGCAAGTAACTGCTGCGGAGGTTGCCGTCGCACTCGAACAATTGAAAATCGAGTATGTCGAACAACAGCGAGCATTTCAGCTTAACGAAAAGGCAGACGGCTGGCAACTGGCTAGCGACCCAAACTACGCCCGTTGGGTGCGTCAGCTTTTTCCGGCCCCAAAACCTGCGCGACTGAGTGCGCCTGCGCTGGAGACACTGGCGATTATCGCTTATCGTCAACCTATTACACGCGCGGACGTCGAAGCAGTTCGAGGCGTGAACATTGATGGCGTCCTGCAGACGTTAATGGAGCGCGGCTTGGTAAAAATCGCGGGGCGCGCAGAAATACCCGGGCGCCCGCTCCTTTATGAAACCACGCAATTTTTCCTGGATCATTTTGGACTTCGAAATCTGGACGAATTGCCAAATGTAGAAGAGTTGCGCACACGCCATTTGCCAAAGGCACGTGCAGTAGCGGGCGTCGGTGATGCTGATTCACCCGGGTCATCAACCCCCGCTACGACGTCTCAATCATAGCCTTTCCGCGTTTGGGCGACCCGATCCGCGCATGAATGGTTCGTCATCATTACGCTTCGCACAGCGCAACGGCTACATTGTGTCCTTACTGATTTCGCTTGTATTATCCACGTCTGCCCAAGCGGAAATTCATGCTGCTGATTGTGCGCGCGCTGCAAAATATTCTGAGAGCAAGCGCGGCGTTTCCATCCTGGTCATGCAAAATGGCCGGACGATCTTCGAACACTATGTCAATGGCGGATCGGTACGGGGGCGTTGGCCGATCTTTAGCGGGACCAAAAGTTTTTGGGGGATCGCCGCGCTCGCTGCAGCGCGTGACGGATTATTCAAGCTCGACGATCCTGTTTCCGACACGATCACGGAATGGAAGAACGACCCGCGTAAATCGCAGATCACCATCCGGGAGTTGCTCAACCAAACTGACGGCATTGAAGGTGCCTCGCGTCTTCAACGTCCTTCGATTCGCGATCGCAATGCCATGGCGATTCGATTATCGGCCGTCGCTGAACCGGGATCGGCTTTTATTTATGGCCCGAGTCATCTACAAATCTTTTCCGAGCTATTGCGCCGAAAACTAAAAGGGCGCGATGTAATCAGCTACTTTCAGGCACGTGTGTCGGACCGCCTTGGATTAGGTCGGCTTAACTACAAAAAGGATGCTCGGGGCCATCCGCTGCCAGCGACAGGATTTGAGCTGACAGCCCGCGAATGGGCGCGACTTGGGGAGCTTGTTCTCGGGAAAGGGAGCTTTCACGGGCGACAAATTATTCCGCCAGCTGTGTTACGAGACGCGTTCGCTGGCTCGCAAGTCAACCCATCATACGGCCTTACATTTTGGTTAAATCAACAGGCGCCGGGCGGGCGCGAGGCAGACATGGAACGAATGCTCGATTTGCGGTGGCAGGACACGCAATGGACAAATACTTGCATCTGCAAGGATGCACCTGCAGACATGGTCGTGGCACTTGGTTCGGGCTATCAGCGGCTGTTCATTATTCCGTCGCTGGACGCGATCATTGTGCGGCAGGGATCAAACGCGAAATTTTCCGATGCGCATTTCTTGCGGCTGGTGCTAGGCCGCATCCAGTGAATCATATGCAGGATTGACTTACCTGTCCGTTTGGCAAACGATCAGGCGTTAATGAAACAAAGCTCAGAGGACGAGCAGGCGCTTATCAAGATCCAGCATGAGTGGGCGGAAGCGCGCGTAAAAGGTGATAGCTCATACACCCGACGCCTGGAGGCAGAAAATTGCACCGTCGTCTGGCCTGACGGGAGCATCGTGAACAAGCGGGACGACCTGAAAAGCATGACCGGCGACATCGTTTTCACCGAATTCAAAATCGAAGATCTGCAAGTGCGCTTGTACGGCGACACCGGAATCGTCGTCGGCCAGGGCACGATTAAGGCGCGTGATGGAAAACAAAACCTTCTGGGCGGGAAATTTGTGTGGACGGATACATTTATGAAACAGCAAGGCGTATGGAAGGTGGTCGCATCACAAGTGAGCCCAGTCTTGAAAAAATAATCATTAACAATCGCCGACATTTGTTATGAGCAAATTCACAATGGGTTGCGGCATAATCATCGTAATCCTGCTTTTTATTGTCGTTGTTGCAGCCCTTGCGCTGGGCGGCAGTTATAACCGCCTCGTCCGCTTGCAGCAAACCGTTGATCAAACTTGGGCCCAGGTGCAAAACGTCTATCAGCGGCGCGCAGATCTGATTCCGAATCTGGTAAATACGGTTTCGGGCGCGGCGAACTTCGAGAAATCGACGCTAACCGAGGTGACAAATGCGCGGGCCAGTGTTGGCCGTGTGCAACTGGACCCAACCAAGGCGCCTACCGATGCAGCGCAACTTGAACAATTCCAGGCTGCGCAGGGACAATTGAGCAACGCGCTGTCGCGCCTGCTAGTGGTCGTGGAACGGTATCCGGAGTTAAAAGCTAATCAGAATTTTCTTGGTCTGCAGGCGCAATTGGAGGGCACGGAGAACCGAATCTCGGTCGAGCGCGGTAACTTCAACACCGCCGTGCAGAGCTATAACGTCGCAGTGCGCAGTTTTCCGACAAATTTGATCGCTGGAATGCTCGGTTTTCCGCCTCGGCCATTTTTCACCGCGCAAGCTGGCGCGGAGAAAGCGCCGCCTGTGCAGTTTAATTTTGGCCCCGCGCCAACGCCGGCCGCTAATTTGAATCAGGGCGCCGCGCCGACGCCGGCGACAACTGCGTCGCCATAAGGTGATTCTTTATCTTGCGGTAGCGGCGGGCGGGCGGCTCGCGATCCAGCACCCGACATCCGCCTCGGGCGGACCACTACAAACGTTGCGTACGAAACATCTTCCTCTGTTCATCGCGGCATTCGTTGTTTTGCTGGCGATGCGCTCCCAAGGCGCAGAAGTTATTCCGCCAAAGCCGGATCGGTATTTTAACGATTACGCCGGAGTTGTTTCCAAGGAAGCTGCACAGCGTTTCAACGAACAACTTGCCCAATTTGAACGCGAAACCTCGGACCAAGTCGTGGTCGCCGTCTTCCCGAAGATGCAGAGCGATTCGGATATTGCGGATTACACTCAGCGTGTCGCGCAGGTGTGGGGTGTTGGCCAAAAGGAACGTCGCAATGGCGTCGTCCTTTTCGTGTTCGTTCAGGATCGCAAGATGTTTATCCAAGTCGGCTACGGTCTGGAAGGCGCCCTGCCTGATATCACGGCGTTCGATATCACCGAATACAAGATCAAGCCGCATTTCCGAAACGGAGATTATGAAGGCGGGATCGCCGCCGGAATCGATTCGATTTTCAAGGCGATTCGCGGCGAGTACAAGGGATCGGGAAAGACTGTTGCTGAACAACATCGCGGCGGTGGCGCGTCGAGTATCTGGTCTTTCATCATTTTTCTGATCGTGCTGATCGTCATTTCGAGAATTGTGCGGCGACTTGGCGGGTGGGGCTATTCATCCCGCGGGGGTGGCCCCATATTTTTCCCGGTAGGCGGCGGCGGTGGTTGGTCTTCGGGAGGTGGAGGCGGCGGTGGGTTTAGCGGGTTCAGCGGCGGAGGCGGGAGTTTCGGCGGCGGAGGCGCGGGATCGAGTTGGTAACGCCATGCGAACGAAAGAATTTCTGAGCAGGCTTGAGCATAAGCGAATTGTGAGCGCGATTCGTGGAGCGGAATCGAAAACTTCCGGCGAGATTCGCGTCTTTATTCAGCGCGGCAAATTCGAGATGGATCCTCTGATTGTCGCGCAGAAGAAATTTCAGCGGCTCGGAATGCACAAGACCCGTCATCGCAATGCCGTGCTGATTTTCGTAGCGCCAAGGGCCCACAAGTTCGCTGTCGTTGGCGATAAGGCAATTCACGAAAAGTGTGGCGAAGAATTCTGGCAGCGCATTGTGGATGGAATGCGCGTTCATTTTCAGAAAGAAAAATTCAGCCGTGCCCTGACAGAAGCGATTAACGAAGTCGGAAACGCGCTGGCCACGCATTTTCCGAGAACGTCAGTCTCGACGAATGAGTTGCCGGATCAGATTATTGAAGAGTAAGCCCACAAAACGACCACTTGCAAAATCGCGGATTTGGCCTTTATTCAACGCTCCGCAGCGAGTTTTGTAATTACGCCGTTGGTCCCTGGGTCTCCGTCGCTGGACGTGAAACCGCACTCGCCAGGGGGAACCCGGCGATCCGAAAGGAAGAAGTAGGAGCGCAGAAGGATGAAGTGCCGCGAGGCCTTACTCTTTTCTTGATTCATAATTCTTCCTTCGTCCTTAGAACATATGCCAATCCGTTACGGTCGTTTCGAAATGCCGAAAACTCTTCTCAAAGACGAGAGCACAGCCACAGATACATACACCAAATTCACCGCCGAGCCGTTTGAGGCCGGTTATGGGCACACTATTGGGAATTCCCTCCGCCGCGTTCTGCTTTCCTCTCTGGAAGGCGCTGCCATCACAGCAGTAAAAATCACAGGCGCGCAGCACGAGTTCGCCACGCTTCCAAGCGTGGTGGAGGATGCAACCGATATCGTCCTTAATCTCAAAAGGGTGAAATTCAAAGCCGACGACCATGAGCCGAAAAAACTTTCGCTCAGCATAAACAAGGAAGGCGAAGTGACAGCCGGTGACATTCAAATGGTGCCTGGTTACGAGGTGCTCAATCCCAAGTTGGTCATCTGTACTCTGGACAAGAAGCACAAATTCGACGCCGAGCTCGATGTGCGCGTCGGCCGCGGTTTTGCTACCGCCGAAGAGAACAAGCGTCCTGACCAGCCAATCGGTCTCATCCCGATCGATTCGATTTTTTCGCCTGTCACGCGCGTCAAATACGCGGTCGAAAACACTCGTGTCGGTCAGCGCACCGATTACGACAAGCTCATACTTGAAGTTTGGACCGACGGCCGTTTGACGCCGGACGATGCGTTGCTCCAGGCCTCAGCCATTTTGCGGCATCACCTCGATGTGTTCGTGAACTTCAACGAAGAAGTAATCGAGTTTGACCAGACACCTGCCGGTGTGAGCGAGGAAAACCTGAAGCTCAAGAAACTGCTCAACATGAGCGTGAACGAAATCGAGCTCAGCGTGCGGGCAGCCAATTGCTTGAATAATGCGAACATCACCACAGTGGGCCAGCTCGCCCAAAAAACGGAAGCAGAAATGCTGAAGTATCGTAATTTCGGCAAGAAATCGCTGAACGAAATCAAGGACAAACTCCAGCAGCTCGGTTTGAGTCTGGGCATGAAGTTCGAGCCCGGCCTTCTGGATGTCCCGGTGAGTAGTGATGGCGCTGGCGCGACCGGAGCAGTTGGCGAAGACTAAGCGTGGCTCTAGAATCAGATTCGGTACGTCATGAGACACCAAAAAAAGACGATTAAACTGGGCCGCACGGCTGAGCACCGCAAAGCGCTGCTGGCTAATCAGGTTTGCTCATTGATCGAACATCAACGCATCAAAACCACGCTGGCGAAGGCAAAGGCAGTTCGTCCACTTGCCGAACGGATGGTGACGCTCGGAAAAAACGGCTCGATTCACGCGCGGCGTACGGCTCTGGCGACGCTGCGGCAAAAGAGCGCCGTGAAGAAATTGTTCGACGACATCGCGCCGAGATCGGCAGAACGCAATGGGGGATACACGCGCATCGTGAAACTTGGCCAGCGTAAGAGCGATTCCGCTTCCATGGCCTTCATCGAGTGGGTCGATGTGGCAGAGGTGGTTGAGAAAAAGCCTGCGGAAGAAAAAAAGGCAAAGCGGAAAGAAGCCGAACCCAAGCCAAAGAAAACAGAACCAGAGGCCCCCACGCAGATAGAAGAAGAACCACGGGCGAAAGAGGAAAAGGCGAAAGAAGAAAAACCCTCGGAAGAGCCTGCCCCGGCCGAAGAAACGAAACTGAAGAAGCGACGCTGGTTCGGCCGGAAACCGAGCGACGAAAAATAATTTCCGGGCACCTGTTGCCCAGGCGCGGTCAAACACGTTGGGGCATCCCGACTCTTGCGCATATGAGGCCAGGCAGAGGTCTTCTAATCGCTTGAGTAACACAGACCAGCTAGGAAGGCGTGTTCAAATCAGCCTTGAGTGAGGCCGTTTACTTCGTTCAGGATAACAGGGTGGCAACCGGAATAGAAACTTGGCAGCGGTGTTTTTCGCGCGAATTTGATCGTAACCAATGAGACCGAATCCCTATCTGTTTATCGTCGTTTTCATTGGCGTAGCGTTGGTTTTTCCATTGATCCCGCTCGCACTGGCCTGGCTATGGCGGCGAATTTTTCAACCGCCGAAACCAGGCCCGCAGAAAAACGCGATTTACGAATGCGGCGTCGAATCACTTGGCGAAGCACAAATCCAGTTCCGTTCGCAGTATTATTTGTACGCGATCATCTTCCTCATATTTGATGTGGAAGCGATTTTTCTCGTCCCATTTGCAGTGGCTTTCACTGGTTTGCCTGTGGGCGCGTTTATCGCGATATTAGTTTTCCTATTGCTCCTGATTGAAGGGCTCGTTTGGGCTTGGAGTAAAGGGTGTTTGCAATGGGAACGATAAAGAGTTGAAAGTCCAAGGCGTTAGAGCGGAGCTATGAGCGAAGGAATCGACGAGGTCTTGCGCAGCAAACTGCAGCGACAAGGGGTCTGGGTGACTTCGATGCAGGAGCTTTACAACTGGGGACGAAAGAACTCAATCTGGCCGCTCCAGTTCGGACTCGCTTGTTGCGCGATTGAGATGATCGCAACCGCAGCGTCGCGTTATGACATCGCGCGTTTTGGTGGAGAAGTTTTTCGGCCATCGCCGCGTCAAGCCGACCTGATGATTGTCGCAGGCACGGTGACCAAAAAAATGGCGCCACAGATCGTGCGTCTTTACAATCAAATGGCCGATCCGAAATACGTGATTGCAATGGGGGCGTGCGCCATTTCCGGCGGCCCATTTAAGCAAGGCTACAACGTCCTTAAAGGAATCGACCGTTACATTCCAGTCGATGTTTATATCCCCGGTTGTCCGCCGCGTCCCGAAGCGCTTTTACACGCATTCATGGAATTACAGCAGAAGATCGACGAGCAAAAGTTGAGCGGGGCGGACAAAGCGGCTCACCTCGAATCAGAACAGCCGAGCGAGTACCCCGTGCCTGCATTTGGCAAGCACGATCTCGAGCCGCCGGCGAATCCAAACGTATTTCATCCTCCGGCGATCGAACGGCAGAGCTAAAGATCACACTTTCGCCAATGGATTTGGCAGTTCTCCGAGACATCGTCACAATCGTCGGCGGCGTCGCGGTTGTCTTCGCTTTTTTGCAGTACCGCGCCAATTCGCGCCTGGAGCGCGCACGCTGGCTCGCAAGTTTGTATGAAAAGTTCTATGAGAAAGATCATCTAAAGGGAGTCAGACAAATCCTGGATTCTGCTGATCGTGATGTGTCGGAAATCAATAAGTTAGTGACCGACGAGCCTTCTGAATTCACAGACTATCTAAACTTCTTCGAGTTTGTTGCAGTCCTTCAGAAATCAGGACAGCTGAAATCGAATGAAATCGAAGGCCTTTTCCATTATTATTTAGATTGCTTGGAGAAGAGCCCGAAGATTCGAGAGTATCTGGCAGCCAAAGGGTATGAACACCTCGATGAGTTCGTCCGAGCACGCACGAAAGTGAAATGAAGGATTATTTGTTCGTTTACGGCACCCTGGCGGAGGAAAATGCGCCGCCGGAAATCGCAGATATGGTCCGGAAATTGAAATATGTGGGGAAGGGTTTCGTCTTTGGTCGTCTGTATAACCTTGGCAAATATCCGGGTGCGATCTTGGAGGACAAAGCGCACCACAAGATTTTTGGAAAAATTTTTGAACTTCCCAGCGACCGTAAGCTGTTGAATCGATTGGACGCCTACGAAGAATTTGATCCAAAGCGTCCTGCCAAGAGCCTCTTCGTGCGGAGGCAAACGTCAATAAGCCGGCCGAACCGGACAAAAGTGAAAGGCTGGGTTTACGAATACAATGGGAACGTCGGCGCGCGTCGGCTAATTGAGAACGGACGCTATTCAAGAAAAGCGGCCTGAGCCGATGGAGTCGCTCGAGCAAATCCAAAGCCGCATCGAAGTGGCTGTGCCTGGAGGAAAGATTGAGATTGTCAAGAACGGCAGCCCATCACAGCAGCATTCACTCAAAATTGATAATGAACACGCGCGCGATGTGGCGAAGTTTCTGCGCGATGATCCTGCATTACGTCTGGATTTTTGCTCCAATGTGACCGGCGTCGATTGGCTGGATCGCACTGTAAAGAAAACGGTGAAGGTGAAAAAAGTGGTCGATGGGGAGGAAAAGGAAGTTAATGAAACGACCGAGGAAAGAATTCCCGGCTACCTCGAAGCTGTTTATCACCTTTACTCGATGACTCACAAACACGGACCGATCATCGTTCGAATGCGTACAGCTGACCGCGCGCTGGGTGCCCAGCTACCTTCGCTTACGCCGATCTGGCGGAGTGCTGAATTTCAGGAGCGCGAGATTTTTGATCTGTACGGAGTCCGGTTCGATAGCCATCCCGATTTGCGCCGGATCTTGATGTGGGACGAGCTCGAAGATCATCCGATGCGAAAAGATTATCGGGAACCGGACGATTACGAATATGAACCGACGCCGCACGATGATGTGCTGGAGAAAGCAAAGCGACATTATGCGTCCCGACCAGCCGAAGAAAAACTAGAGCCTTCCTGACCTGTCATGTTGGCCTTTCGACTTCGCTTAAGACGAGCTTCGCCAAAATTCCTGGCGATTGCAGGATGCAGGAAGCTCGGCAGTCGGTCAGAGATCCTTCGTCGTCTGCGCGACTGATGACAATTTGAAATGAGCACAACGATCGAAACGCTCGAAGCCATGGAGCGGCCGCCGGTGAGCATGGGCTCGCGACTTGAGGGCGAGCTGCTCGAAGTCTCGATGGGGCCCCAGCATCCGTCCACGCACGGCGTATTCCGAATGAACGTCGCGCTCGAAGGGGAGATTGTACGCGAGCTCAAGCCGGTCTTCGGATACCTGCATCGTAATCACGAAAAGATTGGCGAGAGCGCAAGCTATCTCGGATCGATGCCATACACGGATCGCCTCGATTATTTTTGCTCGATGACCAACAACTGGGCCTATGCACTTAGCGTGGAAAAATTGGCGGGCATCGAAGTCCCGGAGCGCGCCGAATACCTTCGAATTATTCTCGCTGAGCTAACGCGACTCCAGAATCACGTCTCGCTGCTGGGATTTTTGCTCAACGACATGGGCGCCTGGGGGACCCCACTCATGTATGCATTCCGCGAGCGCGAAAAAATTCTCGATCTATTCGAATCGCTCTCCGGTTCGCGCATGATGTGCGATTACATGCGGTTCGGTGGGTGCCGGGTCGATGCCAGTCCCGAATGGCTCGCGCGAGCCAGGAAGACTGTCGATGTCTTTCCGCGGTTCGTTGACGAGCTGGAACAATTGATCGTCGGCAATGAAGTTGTGATCGCCCGGACGCAGAACGTCGGCAAAGTGTCGGCCGAGCTCGCGATCAGTGCCGGCATTACCGGTCCGATGCTCCGCGCCTGTGGCGTGAATTATGATGTGCGAAAGGTGGATGGATACGGATTCTATCCACGTTTCAAGTTCCGGATTCCGTTGGGCGAACACGGGGACACGTACGATCGACTCATGATGCGGGTGCTGGAAATGCGCGAAAGCGTCGGGATTTTGAAGCAGGCATTCGAACAGGTTCCAGCCGGTCCAATCATCAATCCGAAGGTGAAAATCCGCGCATTTCGTCCGCCGATTGGCGAAGCTTATGGACGCATTGAAGCGCCAAAAGGTGAGCTTGGTTTCTATTTGATCAGCGACGGAGGACCGAACCCGTATCGCTATCGGGTGCGTCCGCCGAGTTTCATCAATCTGACGATTTTAGAAGATATGTGTCTCGGCCATACCGTTGCCGATGTGATGGTAATTCTCGGCAGCATCGATATTGTGATGGGAGAAGTGGATCGATAAGGACAAAACGATAGTCGCTTCCAGGGCTTAACATTTTTAACGAACAAATGATCGGCGCAGGCATACTCAAGGGAATGGCGGTTACCGCGCGGAACTTCGTCGGAAGCTATTTCGACGAGGAGCGGCTGATCACGGTTCAGTATCCCGAGGAGCGGAATCCGCTTCCAGAGAATTACCGGAATTTTCCATTTCTCGTTTATGATGGCGGCGACCCACACGCGGGCCTGCGTTGTGTCGCGTGCAAGATTTGCGAGAAGGAATGTCCGCCGCAATGCATTTACATCGTTAAGAGCGAAGACAAAAAGCCCGATTACATTGGTAAACCCCAGTTTTACCCGAAGGTCTTCGACATCGATATCTCGGTCTGCATGAGCTGCCAGATTTGTGTCGAAGTTTGCCCGTTTGAGGCAATCAAGATGGACAAGGACTTCGAGCTTAGTCGTCGCGAACGCTTCGATGCATTACTGATGCGCAAGGATGAGCTGGCCAAGTCCAACGACTATTATCATCGGATCTCTCCAACCGATGCGGCTGAAGTCGATGCAAAACTGGCCGCTGCGGCTGAAGCTGCTGCGAAAAAGAAAGCTGCCACCCCTGCTGCAGAGAAGCCTGCTACCGCTGCCGCGCAATCGAAATCTTGATGTAATTTGGTAGGCATTTAAGCAACAATTGGCAACAAACGCGTGTGGAGGCGAGTGACTCCATTCAGAACGATCAATCGACTGCGACTGAAGACGAACTGCGCCGCGTGGTTGATACGACTCCCGCGTTCATTACCCTGCCTGTCCTTCTGCTGATCTATTTTTGGCGCGCTTGAGAAAGTCCTGTCCGCTGGCGGTACTCATGTGGCAGCGCGAACACGCTAGGGAGTTATCCATTTTATTGGTCGCAGTTCACTCGACTACTTGATAGTTCTTCGCATGAACAAACCGTCGAAAAGACCATGATTCTCTAAAATTTAGACGCTGAAAAGCTTGAGAAAAAGATGGGAAAGAGACTCAATGATGGCATCCAACAATAGTATCTCAATCGCGCGGGTCGCATTACGATTCGCGGTAATGGCATGAAGACGACTAGAATAGTCATTGCCGGAGGCGGGTTTGCCGGGCTTTATGCGGCGAAGTATCTCGACAAGCGCCTGGCTGGCCACGCGGACGTGGAAGTGACGCTAATCAGTCGCGAGAATTTCATTCTCTTTACGCCGATGCTGCATGAGGTCGCAGCCGGAGATCTTTATCCGGGTGACATCGTGAATCCGCTTCGCCGGATTCTTCGCCACGTGAAAGTAGTCACGGCCGAGGTACAGGCGATTGATCTGAGTGCGCGGCGCGTCCACTGCATAGGGGTTGTTACCGGCGCGGGCGGCGAGCTTTTTGAATTCGAGTTTGATCATCTGCTTCTTGCACTCGGTTCGGAAACAAACTTCTTCAATATGGACGGCGTCCGCGACTGGGCGGTAACCATGAAAAGCTTGGGTGATGCCGCTCTATTGCGCAATCAGATGGTCGCGCTTCTTGAAGAGGCTGCGCTACAAACTGACAGTGCAGCCCGTCGGCAGTTACTCACATTTTGTGACCGCAGGCGGTGGTTTCTCGGGCACCGAAACAACGGGTGCCGTTAACGATTTCGTGCGGGAAACGGTGCGCTATTATCCGCCGTTGGGGGAAGAATTGATCCGAGTTGTGGTGGTTCATCCGAGGAATTTCATTCTGCCCGAATTAGGCGAAGAACTGGGGCGCTACGCCGAGCGCAAATTGCTCGAGCGCAAAGTGGAAGTGATAAAGGGCGCACGCGTGGCGAATTACGATGGGGTGGTGGTCACGTTAAGCGATGGCACATCGATTCCTGCCGCGACGCTGATCTGGACGGCAGGTGTGAAACCAAGTCCGGTCATTGCATCGTTAGGCTGCAAGACAGACCGGGGCGTCTCGTCGTCAATGAATACCTCGCGGTGCCGGGAGCAACCGGTCTGTGGGCGGCTGGTGATTCCGCAGAGGTCCCCGATTCAAAGACAGGCAAGCCTTATCCCCCAACTGCGCAACATGGCTTAAGGGAAGGAATAGAAGTTGCGAAGAACATCGAAGCTACGATTCTCGGTCGGCCGCTCAAGCCGTTCCGTTATCAAACAATGGGCCTGTTGGCGAGCATTGGTCATCATACTCATGCAAAACATCCTTCGAATCTAAGAGGACAGACAAAGGCTTGCCGGCCGGGATGTGGATTTCATTCGCAGTCGCAACTCCCGAACCCGGGTAGTCCGCCTGCCACCAAAATTGATGACCGGTCACGACCAAATCAGGCGACGGCGCTGGCGGCGGATCAACCAGACTCATGGCTCGGAGCGTGAGGGCAAAAAGGAATAGGACGATCAGGAAAGGAATCACCGTCCAGGTAATCTCGACTATTTTGTTCTCGGCGATCTGCCTCGGATCAGCCTCGCCTTCCCGCCCGCGGAAACAAAGGATCGCGTACACGATCGTGCCTGTCACGATCACGAAGATCAGAACAAAGACGACCGTAGAAATAATTCCCAGATTGAAAATCACTCGTGCCTGCGGCGACTGTGGATCCAGCGCACTTGAGTCATGCATGGCCTAAGCCCGCATTTTATTCCTGTACAACGCAGGAAATCCAGAAGATTAGATTTTTAAGATGTCTGTTTCATGAAGGTGGAATGTTACAATTTGGTGACATCAGCGCGCCTAGCTGATACAGATACCGCGTTAAATGCTGATCAATCTTACGAATAGAGAACGTGCCACTGTCTTAGCCGCGCTGCGACGATGGCATAGCTATCCCGCAGCAAGGGGTGCAGACTCCATTGCTACAAACGGAGGAAAACATAAGCCGCTTGATAACTCCGAGATTGAACGGCTCTGCAAACGCATCACCAAAATAGAAAGAGAAACCGATCCAGCGCGCTTGCTTCGTCAATCAAACAATGGCGCCCACGGACGGAAACGTTAAGGGCTGCAGGGTGACCTCCCTCTTAAGAGAGAGCGATCAATACATCTTCGGTGATATCACAAAATCTCGCGGATGCGCCATCGTGACAAAACCCGAGCGGGACCGAATGTGGAGATATGAAAACTCTCGCTGAGCATGTCGCGGCGCGGCTTGAAGAACGAGCATTTTGCGTCGTTTTTGAGCGTGATTTGGAGCGTTGCTGGCCTAGCAGCAAGACGACGCGAGCAAAACGAAAGAGAGAGATCCAAGGCTTTGCCGAATCTCAGGGTTGGAGTGCCGCAGTTCTCGAAGGTGGGTTTGGTATGAGGGCAGTATTTCGCGAAGGACTGAAACGCGGCACTGTTGGTTACGAAGGTGTGCGCGCTGGTTCCTAGTTTAATCCAGCTTACGGGCGGGGAAGCATTGCACGCGGAAGCTTTTTAAAAACTCGCGGAGCTATAGCACGACAAGTGACTGAGTCTTTGAAAGGTTGGTTTACCGACGACCGGACGTAGAGGCATGCCATTCAGCAAAACGTAACATCAGCGTTACCTTTTCCGTCCTGTACACCTGTAGTGATCGGTGTCTAAATTAACAACGTGATTTCCCTTTCTCATCAACAACATGAAACCTATGACACCCAGGCGCACTCGTAATCGTCGTTTTGTGAGGGATCGAGACCCATACAAGGAACGACCAAATTATTTGGTCGAGCTTGTTGCCTTCGGAGTAATTGCGATCATTGCAATTTTTTCGCTAGCTCACTCAGTGGCGACACTTAGATAAAAAGAAGAAATGAATTGGAGGTTACGCGAATGCTAACCTTATGGAACTGACTGTCCGGCCCCTTGCAGCTACAGATTTTGACGGCTTCGTCAACTACTGGATGGGACTTTCCCCCGCGGAGATCGAAAGGATGGGAGTTGCAATCGATCGCATGCCCTCGGCGACCCACATGCGCTCCGATCTGGAAAGGATGCTTACAACACGCAACAAGCACGTGCGCACGTTTGTGCTTGCCTGGTGTGTTAATGGCGAGGCGATCGGCCATGTGTCTCTCAAAGACATCGTGCCGGGCGATTCCGGCAGCATCCACCTGCACTTATGGCGTACAGAATTGCGAGGCAAAGGTCATGGCGCGCATCTGTTCTGTCTCGCAGTCGTTGATCTCTACAAACGATTCAAGTTACGACAAATGATTTGCGAACCCAAAGCGGACAATCCCGCGCCGAATCGACTGCTCCAGCGAATAGGTTTTCCACTTATCTGCACACGCGTCGGCAAATCATCCGAGCTGAGTGCGGTCTGCAAGCTTAACCGTTACGACATTGTACGCGAGATTGCCGATGATTATCTAACGTGGACGTGGATCGCACGAAGGCGGCGGAATCAGAAACCGTAGATTCCGACGCGTAGAATATAAAACCGTGGGTAATAAGCTTTTCTCTCGGACTGCGGCGTTTCCTTGCGCACACCGATGAAACCTGACGGCGTTTTTGGAACTTGAATTGGCGATCTGAGCTCAAGCAGGGGTTTGGCTACCGCGGCCTGGTCAGACGACACATGCCCGAAGTCGCTCGTCGACGAAATCATGTGCCTGCGTGACCCGTCGTAACTCTTCTGGTGTGAGATGATCAAGACCGAGTCTCTTCAGGTTTTTCAATGCTTCGAGCAACTGAAACTGTTGGTCAGTGTGCGCCAAGACTCCCGGGTAAGTTGGTAGCAAGCACGCGAGTGGATGGAGTGCCCGACGCTCACACCAGCCATTGATCAGGCCGTCGAGTGTTTTGAGGAGGCTTAACTCCATCGAGGGTGGGGTGTCAGGCAACGAGGAAAGCCATAAGTCACGTACTGGGTCAATTGCAAGGTTACTCGTCGTCATTGAATCAGGTGCCGTGACTGCGATCGGCTGGTTAGACATATTGGCCTCCAGATAGCGCTTTCGCTTCCCACTTCGTTCTACGGTAACGGCGAAACCA
>JBEDUS010000211.1:0-5299 GCA_040414975.1 Candidatus Udaeobacter sp. | reverse complement strand
GTAGGAAGGCAAATGTAAGATATGAAGAGCCTCCAGCAGCTTATCCAAGCCAGCGAGGTAATTGGCAGCATACACCAGCCTGAAAAACGCAGTGAGCAAACGAAAGCGCTTGGTTCACCGGTGCAAGAAGGACGTACAGGGCCCAAGCAATGATCACATCCAGCACGAGAGTGATGAAGTGGCAGAGTATTCCAATAAAGAAAAGACTGCTGTGGGAGGAAATGTTTTGGGCGGTACGGACAATGTCGCCGGAAATTATTAGCTTTGGGAAGATGTTGAATTCGGCGAACGCCACCGGCATGAGAAAATAGCAGACGCCGGCGATCACTGCTGCTTGGCGTAAGCTCAAACCTGCCATACGATGGGTTCCGTTAATCCCAGTCATTGATTGACGCCTAACTAGAACGAGATAAGCCATGGCAGGGTGTCATGGCAAGCTCGCTCCAATTCGCTGCATCTGGGGACGTTGGCTTCATCGATTGGTTAGACGCTCGCATGTGACTCGCGACGAGCATGGCGAAATCGCCGAATGCGCTGCGCGATCCAACGTAAAAACGACGCATATACAAGCGAGACAGGGAATGCCAGCACAAATGAGAGAACTGTGAACGCGATAATGTCACTAAGCGATCCGACGTCGCTGGAGAACCCACCAAATTTCTGTGTGATAAGAAAGTGGGGCACGTGCGCGTGAGGATCTATCCGAAACTTTGCGGCATCACTAGTTGACGTGGCGTTGACGTTTTGAGCGTCATAAATGGTCACTTTCGTTCGCTATGGTTCGCACACGCGCGAAGGAGCGTAAGTCCTTCGCAGGGTATACAATAGATTTTCAATCCACTGCTCTGCCAATTGAGCTATCCAGCCTTTAATACTTATCGATTTTATCGGCGAGCGACGAATCTGGTTGCAGGGCAAGCGGATTCGCTTACCGCCAACGGTCAGAATCGTTTCTGATCCGAGTACGCTTGGAATTAGCCTTGTGAATCTCTACCGGGGGCTAGCAGGAGCGAGTCCAGCTAGAATTTTCGCGGCAATTCAACTGCCCTGCGTAGGAGGCGCAGGTAATGGTCCCGCGATATTTCGATGCCGCCAAATTGTTGCAAGTGCGGGGTGAGCCATTGCGTATCGAGCAAGGCGAATTTGCGCGCGGACAAATGTTCGACCAGCGCTACTAACGCGATCTTCGATGCGTCCGTCACGCGATGGAACATTGATTCGCCAAAAAACGCGCCGCCGACTGCGACGCCGTAGAGTCCCCCAGCGAGCCGGCCTCCCGTCCACGCTTCGACTGAGTGCGCGTGGCCGAGCTCGTGCAGCCGGATGTAGCTCTCAATTATTTCGAGATTGATCCATGTATCTTCGCGTTTCGCGCATGCTTCGATCACTTTGGCAAACGCGCTGTCAATTCTCGTTTCAAAAACTTTCTTGCGCACAAGACGTCGGAGGCCGTGTGGCACATGAAAATCTTCCAGGGGCAGAATCGCACGTGGATCGGGTGAAAACCATTGAATTGAATCGTCCTCCATTGCCATGGGAAAAACACCAAGTCGATAACCTTGCAGCAAAAGGTCGTAATCGATCATCGCAGACGCAGTTAAAACGTTAAAAGGTTACAACGGCAAGACAGTGACCGTTTCAACTACCAATCACTTGGTGTCCCTCCGCAATCCACAATTGCAATGCCCCACGGTCTTCATAAAATACGCAGATGAAACGCATGTCGATCCTGCTCGTGATCGCATGCCTCGCTGTGTGTGGCTGCACAGACCCGCTTGAACAACGCACCTCGCAAGAAGTCGAGGGACAGTTTGAACGCGGTGTGACCGGCCAGGGAAATCTCGGCCCATTGGAGCGATCTCCCGGCGATCCAGCGGGAGAGCATAGCGTTCCGCAAACTCATCCGTAGCGCGGTGAAGATGGCCGACAAATCAACGCACTCAAAAATTCTTATCCTCGATTTCGGCTCGCAGTACACGCAGGTCATAGCGCGGCGAATCCGTGAGTGCCAGGTGTACTCGGAGATTATCCCGTTCGACACGCCTGCCGCTGAAGTCGCTGCAGCGAAACCGAACGGGCTGATTCTTTCCGGCGGTCCTGCCAGTGTTTACGACAAGGGCGCGCCGCAAATCGATCCAGAGATTTTTTCGTTAGGCATTCCCGTGCTCGGAATTTGTTACGGGTTGATGCTGATGGCGCATCATCTTGGCGGAAAAGTTGTATTCACCGGGCGACGCGAGTACGGCGCGGGCGCCTTGCACGTCAAAAATGGCTCAGAACTGCTGGGCGGATTAGGCGAGCAACTCGATGTGTGGAACAGCCACGGGGATGAAGTGACGGCGTTGCCGAAAGGGTTTCGCGTCGCCGGAACCACCGAGGGCTGCGATTTTGCCGCGGTGGAAGATCCAGGGCGGAAGCTTTATGGATTGCAATTTCATCCCGAAGTCGCGCACACACCGCGTGGCAGGGAAATTCTTCGGAATTTTCTGTTTCACATTTGCCACTGCGCGATGGATTGGACAATGGGCTCCTTCATCGAAGAGGCTTGCGCTCGCATCAGGAAACAGGTCGGCAATCAAAAGGTCGTACTCGGTTTGAGCGGCGGTGTGGATTCTTCCGTAACGGCTGCGCTCCTGCACAAGGCAATCGGCGACCAGCTGACCTGTATTTTCGTTAATAACGGGTTGCTACGCGCGAGAGAGGAAGAAGTGGTGCAGCGCGTTTTCGGCGAGAACTTTCACGTTCGTCTAAAATACGTGGACGCCAGTGAGCGTTTTCTCGCTCTGCTCAAAGGAGTGACTGACCCCGAAAAGAAGCGAAAGCTAATCGGCAATGAATTCATCAAAGTATTTCAGCAGGCGACCGAGGACCTGCTGCAAGACGACGAGAAAAATGGAGGGCCCAAGCACAGCGGCTACAAATTTCTAGCGCAAGGCACCCTTTATCCCGATGTGATCGAGAGCGTGTCCATCCAGGGAAATCCTGCGCAAGTGATCAAAAGTCATCATAACGTCGGCGGATTGCCTGAGAAAATGCATTTCGAGCTGGTCGAGCCTGTGCGGCAATTGTTCAAAGACGAAGTCCGCCAAGCAGGGTTGCAACTCGGTTTGCCGAAGGAAATCGTATATCGTCAGCCTTTCCCGGGACCCGGTCTTGCCGTTCGGATTCTCGGAGAAGTTACCCGCGAACGATTGTCCATTCTGCGCGAAGCGGACACGATCGTACAAAGCGAAATGGAAGCGGCTGATTGGTACTACAAGGTGTGGCAATCATTTGCTGTTTTGCTTCCTGTGCAGTCGGTCGGCGTGATGGGCGACCAGCGGACCTACGAAAACACGGTTGTGCTTCGCATCGTGGAGAGCCAGGACGGCATGACCGCGGACTGGGTCAGGCTACCATACGAATTGCTGGCCCGTATTTCGAATCGGATCAGCAACGAAGTCAAAGGCGTCAACAGGGTTTGTTACGACATCTCGAGCAAACCACCGAGCACGATCGAGTGGGAGTGAGCAAATTTCGATTCGCGACTTTCGTTTTCGTCCAGCGAAAGCGCACCAAGCGATGAATAAGGATGTGCTCAAAGCATCCATTGCGCTGATTCCAGTGTCCCTACTGTTTGTTGGTTCAACGATTATTTGGCTAAAACGGAAGAGCGCGTCCTCCTTTTTCTGGGTCCTTGGCGCGGCGTGTTTGGTTGTCGTCGTTCTCACTCATGTGTTCGAAGCGCTTCGTTTGTTTCCTCGGATGCATTGGGGATCCGAAGACAGTGTTGGACATTATCTCGATTTGTTATCCGCGATCCTCGGTGTCACGCTGCTTTCTATTGGATATCTGATTCACCTGGTGCGTACACAGACCGAGAAAAAACGAAGAACGAGTCTGACAACTCAGTAGAGGTTAATCCGACCCGTCAGTCGCGCGGTTCATCGAAGGCATCAGTCAATCTTCGAGACGGCCTTCATGAATTCCGCGAAATCCTTGCCGTTACGCGCCGCATGGTTGAGCGCGTCCAGACGCGCGTTCATCGCCGCTTCCGGCAGCGCGACCCGGAATGAACGCGCTTCATTTGCAAAAACGATTTCGTCCCACTGGATTGATGAAATCTCGTCATTGAAACGAGCCACGGCGCGGCCACGGAAAAACGCGCGTGTCGTCTCCGGAGGGCTAAAAATCGCAGTCTTGATTTCCTCCTCACTCGTGATGCGGCGCATCAGACCTTTTCGCAGCAGCTCATAATATAATCCGCAGTCGAGATCGAGATTGTGATACTCAAGATCAATGGATTGCAGCCACGGATCGCTCCAGGCAAGTTTTTCTTCTTCTTGCAATGCCTCCAGCAAGAACTTCTTCGCAATCCAGTCAACGCGATCTCGCGTCAAGCTGATGTCCCGTTCGAAATCATTCAGCACATTTTCCCATTCGCGTAGAATCCATCCCCTTTCCTCATCGTTGCCTGAAAAAGCCAAGCCTGGTGCATCGAGCTTGCTCGCAGCGCGCAAATAAATCCGTTGCACATCGATCGCGGAGATTTTGCGGCCATCCTTTAGCTCGATGATCCAATCGTACGTCTGATCGCGGCTGATCGATTTGTTTGCATCAACTGGCTGCGCGATCTCAAGCTGCGGCGCCTCTCCACGCTCAATCAAGTCGAGCATGAGCGCAGTGGTCCCGATTTTCATGGCGGTAGCCCATTCGCTCATGTTTGAGTCGCCAAGAATAACATGGAATCGGCGATAACGGCTCGCGTCCACATGCGGCTCGTCACGCGTGTTGATCAAAGGGCGACGATTCATCGTATCGATACTCACGACCACACTGAAGAAATCGGCGCGCTGTGAGATTTGGTAGACGCCGGGTTCGCCCTGCCCGCTCTCGGCTTCGATCCCCATCTTGCCTGCACCTGCGAAAATCTGGCGAGTAATGAGAAACGGAAGCATTCCGGCGACAATCCGGTCCCACGCGATATCGCGTCTCATCAAGTAATTGTCGTGGCATCCATAACTGTGCCCGGCAAAGTCGGTGTTGTTTTTGTAAAGCCGAACTTCAAATCCGGGAGTCAACTTCTGGTTTCGACGCCGTGCGCATTCCGCCAGAATGCGTTCGCCTGCTTTGTCCTGAGCAACGATCTGCCGAAGAGTTGTGCACTCCGGCGTCGAATATTCCGGGTGTGCGTGGTCGTTGTAAAAGCGTGCGCCATTTGAAAGCACAAGATCGCTTTTGATTTCCTCGAAGCTGAGGGGGCGGCGTTTGTCGATCTCGTAATAGGCTGATTCGTCGGTGTCTTGAAGCAATTCTCGCG
>JBEDUS010000210.1:0-3007 GCA_040414975.1 Candidatus Udaeobacter sp. | reverse complement strand
CATCCCCCTACACAAACGAAGCACCGCTTTTGGCTTGTTTGATACCGGATACGGAATTGCCTGGTTTTTAGGGAGCGCAGTGATGGGACTGCTGTATGACAGATCGATTCTGGCTGTTGTACTGTTCTCAGCGATTCTTCAATTTGCTGCCATTCCTGTTCTTTTTATCGCGAACAAGAAGCGCTAACATTTCCTCGTGGATCCGTACGCGAAACCAACGGAGCGAAAAGTCGGGGTGCGTCGCCCGAAAATCTCCCATTCGCCTCAGTGGGTCGAAAGGCGGACTCGAAGGGAACGACAGGCGGAGAAAGAAGCCGTGGCCGCCGAGCGGCGGGCGATCAAAAAAGGCAGCGTGTCGCAATCTGAAGCAGCAATTGTTGGAAGAACTCGATGCTGACAATTTGTGACCGCCGGGATCATCCGCCTTCGCCGCTACGGCGCCACAAGCCGACCCGGCTACAGCATTATCGCTTTGCGCTTTGCGATTTGGCAGTCGGCATTAGTGTTCGCCTCATGCGTAAAGCCGATGCGTCAGTCGTCGCTTCCACATTGCTCCTAATAACGCTCGGTGTTATTCACGCCCAGTCGCCGCCCCAGCGTAACCCGAACGTTTCAAACAAGGCACTCATCACGAAATCAACTCCCGACATAAATACCGGCGCATTTAAGAACCAGAGTGCGACCGCCACTGAAGCACTGCGCAAGATGGCGGACGATTATTACGCCTGGCGAAATGAAAACTATCCGGTTCGAAGCAGCGAGGCGGGACTTCATACCTGGGATGATCGGCTGACTGATTATTCGCCGGCGAAAATCGCGGAACGCGCACAACACGTGCGCTCACTTCTCGACAAGGCGCGCGCGATGAAGACCGATACCTGGCCCAAGAACGACCGCATCGACTGGATTCTTTTCCGCGCGCAACTGGAGAATGTCGCGTTTGGAGATCGCGTTCTGAAATTCGAGTTTACGAACCCACAAGTTTACACCGATGAATGTGCGAACGCGATCTTTTCGCTACTGAAGAAAGAATACGATACACCGAGGAAACGCGCGCTCGCTGCCACTGCGCGTCTGAACCAGATGCCGGCGTTTTTGAAGCAAGGCCTGACCAATTTGCAAAACCCGGTAAAACTTTATGCTCAACTGGCGATCCAATCAGCGCGCTCAATCGATCCGCTCTTAAATAAAAGCTTAATGGCGCTTGACGTCGGTCTTGCGCCTAACGAGCACGACGACCTGGTTAAAGCGCGCGACGGCGCCCTTGCCGCGCTGCACAGCTTTGCCGACGAACTGGAGAAGCGCCTGCCGAAAATGGTCGATTTCACGCCTATGGGCGAAGCAAACTATAATTACTATCTCAAGCACGTTTTGCTTTTGCCACTCAACGACCTGCAAGTAGAAACGATTGGGCGAACGGAACTCGCACGTTATCGAGCACTCGAGGCTCTCCTCAGCGACCCGAAACTTGCTGATCCGGACCCGAAACGCGCGGCGCATATTCCACCCGATCAGGAATCGTTCCTGAAAACATATGAAAGTCGCGAAGCAGAAATGATCAGCTTCCTGAAGGAACACAATCTTGTGACGTTGCCGGAGTACCTCGGGAAGTTTCAAATTCGACAACTGCCCGAGGCTTTCAAGCCAACGAGTCCGGGTGGCTTTATGAACCCGCCAGGTGTTTATGACAAGGACCCGACCGGATTCTATTTCATCCCCACTTACAATCCGGAATCGAAGAATTTTTATATCCGCGCCGCAATTGAAGATCCGCGGCCGATTCTAGGGCACGAAGGTATTCCCGGCCACTTTCTCCAGCTCTCCATCGCCAATCATTTAAGCGACGAGATCCGCCGTCAGCATGACAACTCGGTATTCGTCGAAGGATGGGCGCTTTACGGTGAAGAGATGTTGATGCGCACAGGCCTTTATCCGGATAACTCGCCTGCGCAGGGACAAATTCTGCGGCTGTCGCGCTATCGCGCGGCCCGCATTGGAGTCGACGTAAACCTGCACACCGGGCGATGGAGCTTCGAACAAGCTGTTAAGTACTTCATGGACGCTGGTGGACTGGATCGCGAAGCAGCCGAGGGCGAAGCGGCAGGTGCAGCTTCGAGCCCGACACAAAAGATCAGTTATATCATCGGCAAATGGCAGATCATGGATTTGCTCGGTCGTTACAAAGATCGGCAAGGTGACAACTTTCGGCTTGGTCAATTCCACGATGACCTGATTAAGAATGGCAGCCTGCCAGTTTCTGTCATCGAATGGATCTTGCTTGATGATCCAACTTCGCTTCAGCAAGCAACCAAGTAGAAGCTGATTGCGCTCGGGGCCCCCAGGCCTTGAAATGCGAAAGCAAGCAGGCCGAGGATCGAGAACCTAACGACTCGCGTCGTATGAATTCAAATACCGCGACGAATTTCATGGTTCGAAATGCGTTCTTCGCCCAGGAGAGGTCGAAGGCCCCAAGGCGAGAGGCGAGAGATGGCACAATCAGCGGGAGCGCTTCATGATTTGACGTAACCGATCGTGTGGTAGCGCTTCGACACGATGATTATCGCGACCGGTCATGGAATGATTATCAACTAGTGCATTAACGACCGCTTCTTCTGTCGCTTGCACCACGCCGGTGAAAATCGGGTCCATTAGATCATTTGGAATTGTTTGCACGCTATGCGTGATTTGATCTGGATCTACAACGTTCGGGTTCGCAGTTGAAAATGCGATGAACAAATCGCCAGAACCGTTTCCCGAAATGGCTCCCGTTCGAGCAAGCCCGAGCGAGACGCGACGAGCGAGTCGCTTTAGTTGATTTGGCAAAAGCGGAACGTCTGTCGCAACCACGGCGATACACGAGCCGCTTTCTTGTCCGCCACCGAGCGGATCCGCTGCGGCGGATTTGTAAACATCCCCGGGAATCTTCTTGCCAACAGGTACGCCGGTGATCGTGAGCTGAGGACGCCGCCCGAAATTTGCCTGTAGAAACACGCCAACAACAAAACTC
>JBEDUS010000209.1:0-3660 GCA_040414975.1 Candidatus Udaeobacter sp. | reverse complement strand
GTCCTCAATCAAGGCGATTCCACCGGCAACCGCTATTGAACAGAGCAATAACGCGACCATGGCCGCGGGATTTCTCGGCGCGAATAGTCCAAAACTGGCGAAGACAATGGAGAGCCAAAAGATCAACAAAACCAAAAAGGGAACGGGAATGTTGTGCCCGGTCTGTTCCAATGCCCATCGCGCCTGGATCATGGTGCTCGATAGAGTCAGGCAGAGTGTGCGAAGATACTTTTGCCGTTCATCTTGTGGAGTGAGCGCGATAACCGCATCCTGGACGCTCTCGAGCATTTGGATGGTTGTTTGACTTGATACAGGCGATTGACCCTTCTCCGGAAAAAGCTCCTGGGTCTTCGCGGCTGCCCATGCGCGCAACTTCGCACGAGCATCGTCGGCTTCTGGTCCATAGCGACGGAGGTTGCGCTCGACCCGGATGAGTTGCAAAGATATGTCCTTGAGTTCGTCCGCGGCCTTGGAAAAAGAACTGTTGGCCGCTGAGATCATTAAGCCGAGGACGAGGGCCGACAAAGTGCCGATTACTGCGACCGACACTGTTACGACGGATTGTGTCTCACTGCTGAGATGATGTTCAGGAAGACGGTTGGCGCAAAACATGCCGATCAGAGCGCCACCGAAGATCGCGACAAACGAGATTGAACCGATAACGTAGTTGCTCATGTAAACGAACGACCAGCCACGGCGGGGCTAGTCCCGAGAACGGTGACTCGCCAGAACGAAAATATCTCGATCCTTATCGCTGGGTCTTATCCGATAATTGAATTCCCGCCGCCAGGTCTTTCCGGCGCGTCTCGTATTGGTAATCGTCGACAGCATTCATGTTGTTGTGATTTGGTTTGTTATTTGTTCCTCAAGCTTTCGAAGATCGAGAATTTGGAAAATCTTCGGTTTCCTGCGCGAATCTTTCCGCGCCGCCGCTTGTTAGCTTGTTGCGCTGGCGACGGGTCTCGTCCGGCCGAATGGAAACCGAACAGTAGAATGATCAGAACGAATACGATTAGCGTTATGCTCATGGCTTCTCCGATCATCGACAAAAAATCGCCGCGGCGAGGATGCGGACCAGAACACCGGGCAGCGCACTTGAGACCGCGAACCAGAAGGAAACGTTCCAGCATGAGTCTTGGGCGGTTGAATTTGTCTTCATAAGGCCGATTCGAATTTTGGTCGCGTTGTCCGGGGGCAACCCATTTGTCAGGCCGCTTTTAACGGCGAGTTCGGTAATACCCGTGGTGCCGGCCTGCATGCTGACGGTACCAAAGCCAGGTTCCCGAAACGAGTGGCCCCCGCCGGACTCTGCGCTTGTTATCGCTTTGGAGCTTGAGGCCCACCTTCCGCACAAACAGAACAAAGCGACGAAAAAGCATCCCTAATTTCCCTTTCACAACGTTTCCGATTTTGTTTCGTAGCGCGAAAAAACGCTGCCGCTTTGCATTCGAAGCCAGCAATACGCATGCCAGCCCGGTTTGCAGGGGAAAACCCAGCGCGTGACGCATCGCCGTGTCCATTTCATTTACATTTCTGTATCAGGCCGACACATCAGAAGGCATTGGAAGGTATCCGCACGGCGGGAGAGAAAGACCGGCGGGCCCTGAGCGGGCATCGACTCTCAACAACTCTCAGGGAGAGAGAGAGAGAGAGAAAGAGAGAGGTCCGCTCTCACGTCGACCAGCGACATTGTACAGACAAGACAGGCGGTCAGACAGTCGGACAGTGCAGGCAGGCAGCATCACAGAGACAGTGCAACGGCAGGCACGGCCACAGATCAAAGTGAAAAGTCGTCTCAAAATCAAGCCTGCATCTCGCCTTAGAGTTTTCGCCCTGTCTCATCAAACGGAATGATGTGTTCGATGGCTCCGCTTGAATCGAGAATGCGAATCTCGCCCGGAGACTGTTGGCGGTATCAAGACAACCCGCTAATCGTCGACGTGATTTAGGACGGTCCTTTTGCGAAGATGGCGCACAATCCTTTCCTGTAAAAACTCAAGTGGAATCCGGACTCCCTCGCGAACTGCGCAATTTTCGTTTCACGATCTTCCTCGTTTAACGGCCAGATACATTGCAATTCATTCTCGTAAACTGTGCAACGTCCCCATTTCCCAACGTCCAATAACAATTGCCGTTTGATCCGCGCAGCGAGAATCTTCATACTGCCCCCGCTTTTAAGGATGTCTGATTCTGATTTCGTTCCGGGCCGCTTTTTTGGCTGTCTGTGCACATAAGAGAAGGCAACGGCCCTCTCAAAGCTGGTGCAGCAGGTCGGCTTCGTACTTGTGAACATTACTGGTGCTCGCCATCTGGCTGCGCTTCAAAAAGCTCGCAAGTCTGGCAATCGGAGCGCACCGGAATTGAAAATAACTGGTACGCTCTTATGGGCCGCGTTGTTGCGGTCAAAATCGAAGCAGACGGCCATCTACATTTGGAGGCTGCAAGATGCGACTGAATCCGTCGCTGTCGAGCAGCTTGGCCGTTAGCGCGGAGCTTGCCAACGTGCCGTGTTTTCCGGCAAACTTCCCTCTATGGAGGCAGAAATAGATTGCAAGAGGCAGTCTAATTCTAGTTAGGCTTTCGAGCACGTCCGTGACACATCCGCTCCTAGTCTATTGCGTTGGTATTTTTGCAGCCAGTTGGACATTACAGATCGCAGGACTTTGCGCGGTGGGTGGAAAGGTTGAGAACACGGCAATAACCCCGTGGCTGGCGGCCGCAATGTTCACGCCAGCTCTTGGAGTCCTGCTGCTGATGGGCTTTTGCAAGGCGGTTCGCAAGGACGTGCTGTGGAGACCAACCTGGCGTGCACTGGCCGTGGCTCCTTACGCCGTCTTCATACCCACACTCGTTGCATTTGGAATCGTAGCGACTTTTGTCTTAACCGGGTGGGGACACTCTTCGTTCTTCGCGTTTTCACCAAATGGCGTCCGAGTGATCGGCGGGCCCTGGTTGCTGGGTCGGGGTCAACAAAACTGGCCGATCTTCATCTGCAATGTTGTCGCGACTGGCGTCGTGTATTCGTTGATCAGCATGGTTTTCGGTGCCGGCGAAGAGCTCGGATGGCGCGGATATCTGCAAGGCCAGCTCACTGAGCGCTTCGGACTCCTCAATGGATTAGTGATTCTCGGGTTACTTTGGTCGTTTTGGCACCTGCCGTTGTTGCTCGCCGGGTTTAACTATCCTGAAAACCGTTATTTTGGCGCGTTCGTCCTGTCCCCACTCCTGCTGATCAGCGCGTCATTTTTCCTCGCCTGGCTGACATTACGCGCACGCAGCTTTTGGCCCGCCGCCCTGGCGCATGGTGCCGGCGACTCGATCCAAGGTGGAGTGACGACAAGCATTCACTCGAACAGGCCTGGCTTGTACGTCTACCTGACTGAACTCGCGCTTATCGTGATCGTGGGATTGATCTCTTACCTTTTGCTGGTTCGCGAGAGAAAGATAACTACTCACGTTCCAGTAGATGCCACTCAACAGGTCTAACCAATCGATGAAGCCAACGTCCCCATTACGAAATGCGTCCAGCATGTTTGCCACGACACCCTGCCATGGCGTATCTCTTTCTCGTTAGACCTTCACGGAGGGACGGCTTCTGCGTTTGTCGAAGATGAAGCGGGTTTTAGTAATTCTCGTCTTAACCACAGCGGTAGTGACCGG
>JBEDUS010000208.1:0-4999 GCA_040414975.1 Candidatus Udaeobacter sp. | reverse complement strand
GCATCTGCTCGGGTGACGAACCCTCCTTAGCGATGAACACGCCGCGAACGAAACCGCTGTCGCCCGGTGGCAACAACGTGAACGGCAAATGGGTAAAGAAAAACCACAACCCAAGAATACAGGCGAGCACGATCGGAACGGTGAGCCACGCACGATCGAGAAACCAGTCGAGCGCCCGACCGTAGATAGCGATCACGCGCTTGATGAAATTGCTCGTGTGTCGTTCCATCCAGGCGCTTTTGTGGCCAGCCTTGCGCTCGCCCAAAATGCGCGCGCACATCAATGGCGTGAGCGTCAGTGAGATAAGCCCCGATGCAAGAATGGCCACGATAATCGTCACGGAAAATTCGCGGAAAATGCGACCGAGCAGTCCGGGGATGAAAACGAGCGGAATGAAAACCGCTGCAAGCGAAAGCGTCATCGACAGGATGGTAAAGGAAATTTCACCGGCGCTGTTGAAGGTAGCTTTTAGGATCGACTCACCGTGCTCGGCCCGGCGCACCACGTTTTCCAAAAACACAATCGCATCGTCGACAAGGAAACCGATCGCCAGTGTCAGAGCCATTAACGTGAGATTGTTAATGGAAAAATTGAGCATGTACATCACTGCGACGGTGAGGAGCAGTGACATCGGCAGCGCCACGGCCGGAATCAGCGTGTCTGTCGCGCGGCCGAGAAAAACATAGATCACCAGTACCACCAACACGAAAGCGATAATCAGCGTCCATTTCACTTCGTCAGCAGAATTGACGATGGTTTGCGACCGGTCGAACACCGGCGTGAACTGGATCGATCCCGGTAGGCTCGCGCGCAACTCAGGGAAGAGCGCTTTTACGGAGTTTGCCACTTCCACCGCATTTGCGCCTGCCTGCCGAGAAACCGCAAGCACGACCACAGAACCGGGCGGCTTAAAACCGCGCATCCAGAAAAAGCGTGAGATGCGCTCGTCCTGCACACTCTGCTTTACTTCGGCGACGTCACCGAGATAAACCGGCGAACCGTTTGAGTTGCGCGCTACGATCAAATCGCGATAGCCCTCGGCTTTGTCGATTTGGCCGTTTGGCTGTAACACAAAGGTGCGATGCGGACCGTCGAATTGTCCCGCACCAGAATAGACCGTGCCGGATTTAATCCCGCTGGCCAGATCGTCCATGGTCAGACCACGCACAGCCAGTGCCGAGGGATCGGCCTTGATCCGAATCGCGCCTTGCACGCCATAAATGTTCACTTGCGAAACGCCCGGCAGAATGTTGATGCGCTGCGCGACAACGGTCGACGCGTACTTATAGAGGTCCCAGTCCGTCAGCGTGTCTGACATAAGGCCTAACAAGTAAACGGCTTGATCGTTCGGGTTCGTTTTGGTAAACGTGGGTGGACTCGGCAGATCGAGTGGCAACTTGCCCGTGGCCCGCTGAATAGCGGCCTGCACGTCGGTCGCGGCGTCGACGATGCTTTTGCTCAGAACGAACTGCAACGTGAATGACGTGTTGCCCTGCGTGCTATTGCTGGTGATGATGTCGAGGCCGGGAATTTGCAGAAACTGCTTTTCCAGCGGCGTGGCGATATTGTTCGCCATCGTCGTGGGATCCGCGCCGGGATACGAACAACTGACCTGAATGACCGGGTAATCGACTGCGGGCAGATCGTTGACGGCGAGCTTCCCATAAGTCGCCAAACCGGCGACAATCACGGACAACGTCAGTAGCACGGTCATTACGGGCCGGCGAATAAACGGTCCGGAGAGCCCCGAGCCTTCGACTGCGACCAACTTTGCTGTCGGCTCCGACGATTCCTCGGCAAACGATTTCGATCTAAAGCGGTCCCTGTCTTTTACTTCGCGTTCGCCGTCATGTTCCTCCGCGTCATTCATCATCACATGGCGCTGTCTGAACCGGTCGAGTCCTGAGATTTGCCGGAATCGCCGGGAGCGTACGGTTCGGGCGCTACTTTCGCGCCTGGCGAAAGTGCAAGCTGACCGGTCACCACTACAGTTTCGCCGGGTTTCACACCCTCGACGACGGTGAGATCACCTTCCTGCCGTTGGCCGGGCTTCACGGGGCGAAGTTCGACTGTCTTGTCGGCTTTCACCACGAAAACGAACGGCCCACTCTGGCTAACCTGGACAGCCTGTGTCGGGACAAGTGTTGCGTTCTTGAGCATGTCCAGGATGAAGTGGACGCGCACAAACTGCGAGGGCCATAACGCGCGGTCGGGATTCGGCGTAACTCCGCGGGCTTTCACAGTCCCGGAGCCTGGCTGCACTGCGTTGTCGATAAAGTAAAGATCGCCGGTGCGTGGCGTGATTGAACCATCCGGCAGGTAAGTTTGCACCTTCACGTTTGGCCCGCCAATATGCTTTCGCACGAGCGGAAGATCGTTCTCAGCCACGGTGAAATCGGTGTAAATCGGGTCCAGGCCCTGAATTGTAACAAGGGGCGCAGTCGAGGGTCCAACCAGATTGCCAACGTCAACGTTGCGCAGACCGACCCGTCCATTGATCGGCGATTTTATGTAGCACCAATCGAGATTCACCTGGGCAGCCTCGGTCGCAGCCTGAGACTTCTGCGCGTTCGCCACAGCCGTGTCGTAGTCCTGCTGCGATATGACCTTTCTCACGCGAAGGTCCTGTTGTCGCTTCAGAGTCACCTGGTCCAACTGCGCTTGTGCTTTCGCCTGGTCGAGAGCGGCTTGAAAGGGGCGGGGATCGATTGTGAAAAGCAAGTCGCCTTTCTTCACGTCGGAGCCATCCTGAAAATCGCGCGTGATGATTACGCCAGTCACCTGCGCCTGCAGCTGGACAGTTTCGTAAGCAGCGCAGGTGCCGATCTCATCGAGGTAAAGAGGCACATCTTTTGCGATGACTTTCGTCACAGCCACAGGACGCGCCGGGGCCTGGACACGGTGTTGTATGCCCACACCTCGCTGAAAGATGCGAAGCAAAACCACAACGGCTAATACGGCAAAAAGCACGTAGGCCCAGCGCGGAACGGATTGCACGCCAGTCCGTCGGGGTTTCGGCACCTTTGGGGCTTTAGCCGCAACGCGACGCTCTTCCTCTTGTACAATGTTCATTCTTTTACCGTTACCGCGGACCTGAACCTCGGCATTGTTCCATTTCCGTTTTCTTTTTCCGCTTTCTCGTAAATCTGTGTGAGCACGCGCATGCAAGTACGCAGGTCAGCTGCCGAAATATCTTCTAGTAATTCGTGGCGAAGTTTTTCGGCGGCTGCGCTGATCTGAGAAATCACATTCTGCGCGCGTCGGCCGAGCAGGACCATTTTGCAACGCCGATCATGCGGAGAACCCCTGCGAATGATCCATCCTTCTTTCTCGAGTCTGTGTAATAGGGTCACCAATGAGGGCTCCTCGATACCGAGTCGTTCAGCAATCTCGGACTGTGTAAGTGGTCCCGAAGCAATTGAGAGATGCAACAAGGTGCGCCACTTCGCCTGGCTCAAGCCCATTGGTTTGAGGCGCTCATCCAGCTTCAGTCGCCATGCACGAGCTGTCCCGTGAAGCAGCGACCCAAATGTTTCGTCATTGGACATGTGACGGCGGATTAATTGGTTAGCATGCTAACCAATTCCAATCCGGCAGCTTGTCAATGTTCATTTAGGGGGATTTCAAAGAGAAGCAGCTCGCGATTACGGTAATCCCGAACGCGAGCGCGCAGATGCGCCGCTCGCGGCGCCCATCGTCGCGTCGCTGTCGCTTCGGCTTCCTTGTCGCTTTGAACGACAAAAAAATGCGTATTAGCCGGCAGTTCCTGGACATGACTCACGTATTCAAGCAGCGCGTTCACATAAAAAAATACGGGCTGATAATCTGGATCCACAGCGTAAAGCGTCTCATTTGCCGGGACGACAGCGTTAATTTCCGCCGCGGCCTTCTTTACCTGTTGCCTGTTTCTCAAGACTACTGCCGTAAGTGGATAACCAATCCCTCCCACGACGAGTCCGAGTCCAACGAAAAGCGCGACGATTTTGGCCCATGTTCCCAGGTTCAATATCCGTCTTTCACGGGACCACTTCAACGCATGTCCCGTATAGCTCATCGCCAGCAACCATGAAGCCGGCGCTATGACCGGCATGCTATATCGGGGCACCGCACCGGGAACGAGGTTTACAGCGAGAAATGGGATTGCAATTCCCCAGGCGAGAGCGCGTGCTAGCCGTTGCTCAGCATCATCGTGTAACTTTGAAAACCTGACGAAGGGAAAGAGAAGAACCCAAGGCAGAAAATAGATCAGACCGCGCGGGATATTTTGGATCCAATTGGCGAAATTGAAATCGATGCCCCGGAGCCGGCCCGTGAACTGATTCGACCATTTGACTGCCGCCACATGTGTCGTCGTACTATTCAAAAAGGGGATCGCCCATGCCGCGAAAATCCCGAGCATGATCGCTAGCCCTACGAAATGCGCAGGGTGAATAAGAAGCCGCCATTGTTTCGTGAACCCGAGGACGGCAAACACGATCGCGTAGAAAAATATGAGATGAATTGGACCTTTCGCCAAAAGCCCCAGCCCTAGAAAAACGGATGCTGGAACCCAAATGAGCCAGGGCGATTTCCGTTGGACTAAAAAGCTCAGCCAAAAAATAATCGCAAGTCCACAAAGTGAGATATATAGCGCCTCGATTTCAATTAACCGGCCTTTTTCGATCATTCCGATGTTTGTCATCCAAATCAGAGCCGCGATCATCGATCCTGTTGGGCCCAGGCTGGCACGTGCCACGGTGACGAACGCAATGGCCACCGCGAGCACAACGGCTGCCGACGGCAGACGTGCCGTCCACTCGTTGCGTACCCCAAAAATTCGGAAAGATGCGGCTACCAGCCAGTTCACCAGGGGCGGCTTTCGGAAATATGGATTCCCTCCAACTTCCGGCACAATGTAGCTATCCTTCTGGAGCATCGCGACCGCCGGCAGGATCCGTCGCCCTTCTTCTCCTTTGATTGCAATAGAGCCAAGCGCCGGTAGATAAACCACAGCCCACAC
>JBEDUS010000207.1:0-8690 GCA_040414975.1 Candidatus Udaeobacter sp. | reverse complement strand
TGGTTGTTGTTTGCATCGCAGCGCCGCTGGGAATCGGCTATTCGCGCCGAGGTGTCTTATCGAGTGTCGCCGCTGCGGTTTTTCTTGTCTTTGCGATGAACTTCCTGGTGCACCTGTTTCTCGCGCTCGGGGAAGGCGACCGCGTTTCTCCCTGGATAGCAGCGTGGGCGCCGAATCTTCTTTTCGCCGCGATCGGGCTCTATCTGCTTTATCTGCGCGCGTCCAACCGCGAACCGCCGAGTTTTCGTCTTCTCCTCCCGCGCCGTATCGTCTCGCGATGAACCCGCTTCCAAACGAATGGGCAATCACACATCGGGCAGACGTCTGCGCCGTGACACAGCGCCCGTTTGTTCCCGGAGAATATTTCTACACTCTGCTTTATCACAACGCTGATGGCTATCGGCGTGAGGATTTGAGCGAGGAAGCCTGGCAAAATCGGAATGAAAACATTCTACCATTTTCGTTTTGGAAATCGCGCTACGAACCTTTGCCGCCGAAGCCGCCTGAGGCTCTGCCGAGGGAAAATGCAGAACAACTGTTCCGCCGCTTAATTGGATCCGAAAATCCGCCCGCGAACGCGTGCTATGTCCTCGCAGCCATGCTTGAACGCAAACGTGTCTTGAAACAAGTGAAGACGGAATCCCGTGACAGCGAGAGGCGGGTCCTGATTTATGAGCAACCGACAACTGGCGATGTCTTTGTCGTACCTGATCCACAATTGCACCTGGACGAATTGGAAACTGTGCAAAACGAAGTGTCCGAACTTCTCCGCGCGGCTACACACAACTAAAAGGACGAACATCCGATCTGCTTGAATGACTACAGATACACAGGCCGTTAATTACAAGATCGGCAATGAACGGCTGATCCGCGTCACGGAGAACGCGGCCCGCAAATTGGAGTCGTTACTTCAGGAAAAAGGCAAGCCTGATGGCGCGTTGCGCCTGGCGGTGGTCGGCGGCGGATGTTCCGGCCTGCAGTACGTCATGGACTTGGTCGATGGCCCGAAGGAACGTGACATTCTTGTGCCGACCTCAAATGTTCGGCTGGTTGTCGATCCCAAGAGCGCGCTTTTCGTGAGTGGCTCGGTGCTCGATTACAGCGAAGACCTGCAAAAAGGAGGCTTCAAAGTCACCAATCCAAACGCGGTCGCGCATTGCTCCTGTGGGGAAAGTTTCGCTGTGTAGAACTATACTTTCAAGATCTCCGCTTCCTTGTGCTTGAGATCGTCATCGACTGATTTGACGAAGCGATCGGTGAGTTTTTGCACTTCGTCTTCCACATCCCGAAAACCGTCCTCGGTCAATCCACCAGCGGCCTTCAGCTTTTTCGCTTCATCAAGCGCAGTGCGCCGGTTGGCGCGCACACGCACCCGCGCTTCCTCAGCCATTTTGTGCAGTGAACGGACCAGCTCCTTGCGTCTTTCTTCTGACAGCTCGGGGATTGGCAATCGAATGATCTTTCCGTCAATCGCGGGTGTGATGCCGATCTTCGATTCCCTGAGTGCGCGCTCAATGTCCTGCACGGTGCCAGCGTCGAACGGCTGAACGACCAGCAAACGCGCCTCGGGCGTCGTGATCAACGCAAGCTGCTTTAGCTTCATGGTCGACCCGTAGGCGTGGACATCGACGTTTTCGACCAGGCCAGGCGAAGCTTTGCCGGTACGCACCGACGCGAATTCGTGCACCATGTAATCGACGCTCTTCTCCATCAACATCTCGGCTTCCAGAAGAATGTCATCTCTGCTCATCTCGCTGAAGTGTTACTTCGATGGAAGCTCATCGCAAACCAGTGTTCCGACTTTTCGCCCGAGCACGGCATCGCGGATGTTGGTGGGATTATTCATGTCAAAAACGACGATGGGTATTTTGTTGTCCATGCACAGACTGAATGCAGTCGAATCCATAATCTGTAAACGTTTCGCAAGCGCTTCCGAGAAAGTGAGCTGGTCGAAGCGTCGCGCGTCCGGGTGTTTTTGGGGGTCGCGATCATAGACGCCGTCAACCTTTGTCGCTTTCAGGATGACATTGGCGCGAATCTCGCTCGCACGGAGTGCCGCCGTCGTATCGGTAGAGAAGTAAGGATTGCCCGTGCCGGCAGCGAAAATCACAATACGACCAAGTTCAAGATGGCGAATGGCGCGTCCGAGAATGAACGGCTCTGCCACATTTCTCATATCGATGGCCGACTGCACACGTGTCTCGACGCCCATTTGATCGAGTGTACTCCGTAACGCCAGTGCGTTAATCACGGTCGCAAGCATGCCCATGTAATCCGCTGTGGTGCGATCCATGCCGCGGTGCGACGCCGACAAGCCGCGCCAGATGTTCCCGCCCCCAATGACGACTGATACCTGCACTCCGAGATCGCGCACTTCTTTTATCCGCTCGGCAATCTCGCGCACGACGGTAGGCGAAATATTGTCGCGTCCGCCGCGCTCCTGCACGGCCTCGCCACTCAGCTTGAGAACGATGCGCTTATACGCCGGCTTTTCCGCTTGCATGGCCTCGGGCCAACATCAAACAGAAGATAGCCACTCTTGAAAAGAACAAACACGCTTTTTACCTCTAGCCGCAAAGACAAGGAGCGACCTCGCCCACGCCGCCCTTCGAACACACCCGCGCCCGCGGGCTTACGATAACAACGCGCGGTGTCCGCGCAAAAATTCCCCCGCAGTCATGCGTCGCTTGCCTTCCAGTTGCACTTCGCTGAGCGATAACGCGCCGTCACCAGTTGCAACTACTAATTCTTTTTCGCTGCGCAAAATTTTCCCAGGCGTTCCGCGAAGAGCGACGAGAGCAGCGGAAAAGATTTTCAGATTTCGGCCATCGATTTCCATAAACGCGCCAGGCCATGGATCGAATGCGCGAATCTTGCGCTCAATCGCTTCGGCTGGATCCAACCAATCAATTTTGCCGTCTTCGCGTTTCAGCTTCGGGGCGTAAGTCGCCAACGCGTTGTCCTGCGGAGTGCGTGGCGCCCTTCCTTTCGCGAGCAATTCCAAGGATTCCAGTAGCGCTTCACGGGCAATCTTTGCCAGTCGATCGTGCAACGATCCGCCTCTATCGGCGGGCAAAATATCGATGGTGCGCTGCAACAAAATGTCGCCTGTATCGAGTCCTTCATTCATGTACATGACCGTGACACCGGTCTCGCGATCCCCCGCAGCGATGGCGGCCTGGATCGGCGCTGCGCCGCGCCAACGCGGCAGGAGCGACGCGTGCAGGTTCAGACAGGCAATCTTCGGAATTTCCAGAATGTCGCGCGGCAAAATTTGCCCATAAGCCATGACAACGATTGCGTCCGGATTTAATGCCCGAATTTGTTCAATCGCCTCTCGATCTTTGATTCGCTGTGGTTGTAACACGGGTAGGGTGCGACCAGTCTTGGCCGGACCGGCATCAGGCGCGCCGGTTATCAGCGCATTCTTAATCGGTGGTGGCTCGACCAATTGAGCGCGCCCGACCGTTTTGTCGGTTTGGGTCACAACGCCAACGACTTCGTGCTTCGACTCGAGCAAAGCCTGCAGCGTCGGCACACCGATTTCGCCCGCGCCGATGAAAACGATGCGCATGCCGAATTACGGCGTCAGTTCACGAACCACAGCGGAACGACGTGAACGCCTGCCTGCCATCGCTCGCGCCAGGAGCTTTTCGCCTGCCGTAATCTCGCGTCGGCCTACGGATGATCCACAGCCGGAGCAGAGATAATCGAAAATCTCCCGGTCGGGCAGGACCAATAACAACCGCTCGCGCACTGGCATCGCTGCTTTGCACTTTTGGCAGTACAGGCTCGAAGCCGTGAAATTTTCAAACTGCTGCTGGTTCATACACGCCGTTCACGCTCCGTAGTATATCGAGCAGAACTTTGGCGGGCGGCTGAGTTGCGTCAACCACGGTGACCAGCTCGTGCGGGTAATATGAAAGCACCGGCTTCGATTCCTTTTCGTAAATTTCAAGGCGTCTTTGGATCACCTGCTCGTTTGCGTCGTCGAGCCGGTTGTCCTTCAGGGCGCGCTTTTTGAGACGATAAAAAAGCGTCTCGCGACTCGGACATGCGAGATGAAACACTTTTTTTACGTCAATCATTTCCTCCATGATCTTGGCCTGCCCCACATTGCGCGGAATACCGTCCAACACCAGTGTGTCGATGTCGGGCTTGAATTTGTGCGCGTCCACAGCCGCATCGATCGCCTCTCGCCAAAGCTCAACCGTAATATCGTCCGGAACTAACTGACCTTTGCCCGAGTATTCCAAGAACGCCTTGCCGACTTTCGTGCGCGTATCGATGGAGCGGAAAACATCGCCACAGGCACAATGATAATAACGCGGTATTGTCCCAAGCGTTTTGCCCTGAGTGCCCTTGCCGCTACCCGGCGCACCGAAAAGGATAAAAGTGTTATATCTCATGAGCGAAATGCGTTTATACCGCAGGCGGCCGTGCCGCGGAAAGGAGAACCGACTAGCTATCGGTGACTAATGGGTCGACATTGACGCGTCGCCCGGCACGGTCGAAACGCACGCTTCCATCGATCAGCGCAAAAATTGTGTAATCCCGGCCGAGTCCCACGTTCTTGCCAGGCACAAATTTTGTTCCACGCTGGCGCACGATGATGTTGCCAGCCACAACTCTTTCGCTGCCGAATTTTTTGACACCCAGCCGTTTGCTGACGCTGTCTCGGCCATTCTTAACGCTGCCTTGTCCTTTTTTGTGAGCCATTGAAAAATTTTTAGACGTAAGGCTTAGGTGTCCGCCTTCTTCGCTGATGCTTTTTTCGCTCCTACACTGATGCTCTTGATCTTCACGCGCGTCAATTTGCGGCGATGCCCAACCGTTCGATGATAGCCCTTGCGTCTCTTATACTTGAACGCGATGACTTTCTTGTCTTTGCGTTGTTCCAGAACTTCAGCAGTGACTTTCGCCCCGGAAATGAGAGGGCTTCCATGGGTCACGTCTTTCCCGTCGGCAAACAGCAACACCTCGCCGAAGGTCGCGGTCTTGCCAGAATCGACATCCAGAAGATCGACATCGATCGTGTCGCCTTCCGCGACGCGAAACTGCCTGCCACCAGTTTTGATAATTGCGTAAGCCATGAGCCCGGGAAAAAGCCGGCCAAAATTCCACAGATAGGTGTGTTTGACAAGCGGAAAGCTTGATTGGCGCGGACACCTGAACCAGCTACGCCGCCGCTTCTTCGGCCGCGCCAATGAGCTCTCGATATAGGGCTTCGTAGCGCTGGGCGGATGCGTCCCACGAAAAATTGCGCGCCATAGCCCGTTTCACCAGCCTGGTCCAAAGGTGCCGGTCGCGGAAGATTTGTCGCGCCCGCTTAATCGCATCCCAAAAGGCTTCGCTCGAATATTCGTAACAGAGGAAACCGTAACCGCTGTCCGCGATCGGATCGTAGTCCTCAATAATCTCGTGAATCCCGCCGGTGGCGCGGGCGACCGGGAGAGCACCGTACCTTAAGTTATACACTGCACTCAGGCCCGCGGGCTCAAACTGTGATGGAATCAGGCTGATATCCATCCCTGCCTGGATCAGATGAGCCAATTTCGCGTCATAATCCTTTTGATATGCGAACCTGGTTGGAAATTTTCTGGCCGCGACCGCGAGCGCAGTTTCATAGGCGGGATCGCCCTGTCCGAGAATCATCAAACGCACATCATCCCATAAAAGCCGATCAAACAGGGGCACCAGAATCTCGAAACCTTTTTCGTGAACGACGCGAGTCACCATGCCAAAGACCGGACCCCGCGGCCCGGATGCAAGTTTCATCTCCTTCAACAATGCATCACGACAAACTTGTTTTCCGCGAAGCCTTTTTTCGTCGTAGCATGCTGGTAGCAAAGGGTCCCACGCCGGATTCCAAAGCTTGTAATCTGCGCCGTCTAAGATGGCGCTTAGCCGATGCGCGTTTTCGCGTAACACCCCATCGAGACCATAGCCGCCGGAAGGCGTCAGGATTTCCCGCAGGTAATGCTCGCTTACGGTTGTGATCCTGTCGGCATACAGAATTCCGCCTTTGAGAAAATTCAGCCGTCCAAAAAACTCCACCCCACGCAGAGTGAAGAATCGCTCTGGCAGATTCGTGAGCCTGAAATCGAGTCCCCAAAAACTCCCTTGGTCGGAGACATGATGAATGGTCAACACGGTCTTGAACGGCAGCCCGTGCGCATGCACAAACACCGGCACCAGCGCCGCCGCCCAATCGTGCGCGTGCAGAATCTGCAATTGTGGCGTCAGTCGGCGAGATAACTCCAGCGCCGCCTTGCAGAAAAAGATAAATCGCGAAGCATTATCCTCGTAGGGCTTGCCCCGTTCGCCGTAAATTCCGTCGCGATCGAAAAATTCATCGCAGCGAACCAGGAACAACTGCATCCCATTGGCATTTCGTCCCTCGAGGTACCGCGCAACGTAAACTTTGTCGCCAACCTGTACATCGACTGCGATCCCCGTCTCGTTTGTCTTAAACGCGCTGTTCTCCCGAATCTCCCGGTAGAACGGAAGAGCCATGGACACCTCGTGGCCTCGGGCACGCAACGCAACCGGCAGTGCATCCATCACATCGACAAGCGCCGCCGTTCGCTGTAGCGGCGGCCCCTCCGCGCTGATCATTAGAATTCTCATTCCAGATTAATGTTTCTCGCCTGGGTGTATTTTCGTTTCACCCACTCGATCGCTTCCTCCCGGCTCCGCAGACTTCCCTCGAGCTGGCGCGTCTCGACTGCTTCAAGAATCTCACCAAACTTTGGGCCTGGCTTCAAACCGAGAGCGATCAGATCGTCGCCTCGTACGAGTGGCGGCGGAATAATCGGTTCATTAGCGAATTCCTTCTGTTTCTCGATCAGAAATTCGTAATTGTCGAGCATTCGATGGCTGCCCTCGCAATCAACTCGATGCAGTTCGAGCTCATCTTCAAACGTTGGCCGCGCCATGAACCGCTTCAATTTCGCCACCCGCATGTTCGGCGCGTCCTTAAAAACCATGTGCTGCCGCACCATCTCGACCGTGGCCTCAATCTCCGTGCCCGAAAACCGCAAACGCCGCATGATTTCTTCAGTCATCTCAGCGCCCAGCCGATCATGCCCGCTAAAACGAATTCGGCCTGTTTCATCCACGGTTGCCGTGCGCGGTTTGGCCACGTCATGAAACAACACCGCAAAAACGAGCGAGACAGAAACCGTTTCCGGCAGAAAATTCAGCATTAAACGTGTGTGCTCAAAAACGTCACCTTCGGGGTGAAATTGCTCGGGTTGTTTGCATCCCTTCATCGCCTCAATCTCAGGGAGAATGGCACGCATTAATCCACTTGCGTCGAGCAAGTCCCAGCCGCGCCCGCGGTTCGGTGACCGAAAAATACGCACTAATTCATCACGGTTTCGTTCCGCACTGATCTCGGTGATTGAAACCGCGTTTGCGACCAGCGCCTCCCATGTTTTTGCGTTAATCTGGTAATCGAGCACTGTCGCGAACCGCACTGCGCGCAGCATTCGTAACCGGTCCTCCGCGAAACGCTGCGCCGGGTCCCCAATAGCGCGCACCAATTTCGCAGCGATATCTGCGCGGCCACCGACGAAATCAATCGCTTCGTCTGCAACCGGGTCGTAAAACATTCCGTTGATCGTGAAATCCCGACGCCGGGCATCCTCTTCTGGCGATGAAAAATGAACCGCGGTCGGGTGCCGTCCGTCGATGTAAGCCTCATCGGAACGGAAAGTTGCCACCTCGAATTGGAAATCGTTTTCCAGCACGATGATCACGCCAAAATGCGCGCCAACTGCATAAGTCCGTGGAAAAAGGCCCTGCACCACTTCCGGTCGCGCGTCAGTGGCGATGTCGTAATCCTTTGGCACCAGACCGCGAACCATGTCCCGCACACAACCGCCCGCGAAGTACGCGATGTGACCTGCCTCGCGCAAGCGCGCAGCCACTTTGCGCGCCGCCTCTTCCATTGGCGAAGGTTTCATCCGGTCATTGTAGCCACTTCAGTGCACCAAGCGCAACGGACCTCGAAACTAGGGCTGTAGCACCGAGTCAACTGCCGACAGCGTTCGAACAAGGCGGCGTCTCTATTCGGTACTCTTCTGTTTCCAGAACGAATGAATGACGAACAGCACCACGGCAACCGAGATGCAGGAGTCGGCGACATTAAAGGCCGGCCAGGGATTCGCATAGCGGATGTGCAAATCGAAAAGAAGAAAATCAATCACATGCCCATTAAGAAGGCGGTCAGTAAGATTTCCCAGGATTCCGGCGAGAAGAAGCGCCAGTGAAAGATCACGCCAACGATCACGTGTTCGGGCCCGTAAAAGGACGCCTAAAACAACCACAAGCGCGACGGACGAAATGCCGATAAAAAAGGTATTGTTGCCTCTAAAGGATCCAAACGCCGCGCCGGTGTTGGTTATGTTAACCAGACTGAAGAAACCCGACACCACAACACGCGGCTCATCGGGACTGATGAACCGCAGAACCATCTGTTTGGTCCACTGGTCCAATAGGTAAAGCGGAAGCGAGAGGAAGAGAATGAATTTCATGTCTTTCGGCCCTTCGTGTCATGTCGAGCGAAGTCGAGGCATCTTTACTTTTTTTGGTCCATTTCCGCCAAGAACAGGATCATACGGCTTTCTTTGATAGAGCTGTGACCACGCTTTCGCAGCGATCGCACAAATCGGGATGCTCTTTGC
>JBEDUS010000206.1:0-2831 GCA_040414975.1 Candidatus Udaeobacter sp. | reverse complement strand
TCCCACTGGAACAGGGACACTCCAGGCGTTGCGCCGCCGTGTTATCGCAAAACTCGGCCTGCGCGATCTCTCTGAGGATACAATTCAAAAGGATATTGAGCAGTTTCGTCCGCTGTTAAGACTGGTTCGGGAGGGGGGTAATACCCCCAGCGGCCAGATAATTAACAAACAGAAAACAATTTCCAAGAAGACGCGGCAAGAAATGGAGGCGGGTAAGAGAGCGATCTCGAAAACCGCTGCTGCCAGCAAGCCAGACGCGATCTGATTACTTTTTTGGGAAATCAGCTAGCCGGTTTCCATGAAGTCCTGAGAAGTCAGGATTAGAGTGTGCCTCAACAGTCCACTGATTGAGGTACGCAATGTCTAATATCGTTCTAAAAAATACACCCGTTGATCCGGCGAGTTACCTAATTGGTCTCGGTGGCAAGCCGGGTGCAGCCCTTCTCGCAGCATCGGTGCGCGATGTGCTCGTCCGTATCAGCGATGTTTGCGCAATCACCGGGTTGTCAGTTCCAACCATTTATCGGCTGATGAGCCGAAATAAGTTTCCGCGTCCAGTGAAAATTACAGGAACTGCTCGTACATGGAAATTAAGTGAAATCGCGGCCTGGATGGAAAGTAGGGAGAGCGCATCATGACGTACGTAGTAACAGTGAATGTACAGCCGGAGCGAAGCTCCAAGCGGGATGACGTGTCATGAGCAAAGCTGGTTCCGAGCGCCTCGCTGCCGTCGATCGCGCATTCGAGTATCTCGCAAGCAAGAACGGGTTTCACCCTCGGACCACGATTGCAATCGCAATCAGAGTGGAATTTTTTCTCGCAGTCAGATGGGAGGATAAACAAGAGGAGTTGCGCCGACGGCGCGACCCGAACGTCTGGGCCGAAATCTCCATACCAGCGATGGGGCGGATAAGGGAATTGTTTGCTCGCACCCCGCCGGGTCTATCCAATGCGGCCGCCGAGCAACACGTCATAGAGTTGCTCACTAAACTCCGGCGGCCTGACATCGCTTGGTCCACCGCACAACAACTCAGAATAGAACTAGGTTGTTGGTTGAGGCGGCGAATACCGGAACCTGGGGTACTTCAGAATGAATCTCCAAGCTGAATTAGACCCGCCTGATATCGACTTCCATACCGATCTCGGCAATACGCGCCGTCTTATCAATCGGCATGGACGGGACATCTGCTACATCCCCGAATGGAAAAAATGGATCATCTGGAATGCTGGCCGATGGGAAGTTGACGATGACGGAGCCGTCATGCGGCTCGCCAAGGACACTGTCGAAGCTATGTACTCGGATGCGATGAGCGTTAGCAGCAAAGAGGAGCGCGATGCACTGCTGAAGCACGCGATCAAGAGTCAGGCAGAAGCGCGGCTAAGAGCAATGGTGGCTTTGGCGCAGAGCGAAGCCGCGGTTGTGCGTTCAGCGCAAAAGCTGGACGCTGATCCGTGGCTTTTCGGAGTGCAGAATGGTGTAATTGACCTTAAAACGGGCAGGTTCCGGCGGGCGCGGCGCAAAGACCTGATTACTAAGCGTGCCAACGTTACCTTCGATTCGAACGCCCAGTGTCTCGAATGGTTGAACTTTCTTGACACGGTCATGGGCCACGACGCTGCTCTACAAGCGTATTTGCAAAGGGCGGTCGGCTACATGTTGACCGGATCGGTGCGCGAAGAAGTGATGTTTGTGCTTCACGGTATAGGTAATAATGGAAAATCGACCTTTCGTGAAACCTTGCACGCTCTATTAGGTAACTACGCGCTTGCCGCAGACGCTGCACTACTGACCGAACGCAAAAAGGCGGGAGGAGCGACGGAGGAAATCGCTCGCCTGAAAGGTCGTCGTCTCGTAGCAGTCAATGAAACCGCTGAGAATGATCATCTTAACGAAGCGCGGATTAAGTTCATCACCAGTCAAGACACGATCACGGCACGCAATCTGTACGGGCATCTATTCGATTTTTTTCCATCCCATAAGACTGCGCTCACCACAAATCATAAACCAATCGTGCGTGGAACGGACGAAGGGATTTGGCGGCGCGTGCAGCTTATCCCGTTCACGGTTACTATCCCAAAGAGCGAAGTCGAGAGGGATTTCCGCGAGCGGCGGCTGATGCCTGCACTGTTAGGCATACTGAATTGGGCGCTTGCGGGGCTTGCCGACTACCTAAAGCAAGGGCTGAGTCCACCCGAGGCCGTGCAAGCATCCACGCAAGATTATCGCGAGGATATGGACGTTGTTGGCCAGTGGATCACCGAACGCTGCGAGTTAGACTCGAGCGCGACCTGCGCGACCGCAGAAGCGTTCGCCGATTATCAGCAATGGGCAAACGAAGAAGTCGGCTGGACGCTCGGAAAACTTTCGTTCCGGCGGAACCTCGCTGATCGCGGTCTTGGAGCCAAGAAAGGTTCAGGCGGACGACGGATGATTGTTGGATTACGCCTGAAATCATCTGTGCCCGCGGCAAAAGTAATCGGTAGACATAAGGACGGTCGGATCATCCTTGATGACGAGCTAGTTGACCCCGGAGACATCGAAACTGAGAGCGCAGCTTCAGATAGGGACTTGCCCCTGCAATGAGCGGCGGCGGTGGCGATAGTGGTGGTCGGTAGACGATTTTGCAGACTTTTTTGCAATGAATTCCATATAGGGATTTTTGTAAATCGGCAGTCGAACTGCCACTGCTGCCACCCCAGACTTCACCGGCACTAACCGCCGCCGGCTATTCATTTGTTGGCAAGCGTTTAAGCATATTCTTGCCGAGACCCGGACATCTAAATCACAACTGGCAAAGCGGGCTGGGTAAGGGAACTCTGTGAGCGGCTCA
>JBEDUS010000205.1:0-4120 GCA_040414975.1 Candidatus Udaeobacter sp. | reverse complement strand
TAAGCCAGTCTGTCGCTTCTACTACTGACGGAGACAGCTTGAAACCCTCGTCAGGGTGCTGGATTATTACCGGTGAGTTCGTAGACGTGGATACTGGCAATCGCGCCTTGCAAGCCGGCGTTGGTCTCGGCGCAGGACAGAGCCATCTGGAGCTGCGGGCAAGGGTATACGCTGCTGCGGATATAAAGGCACCTTTTCTCACCTTCGACAGCGCAGAGCCGAACGTCGTCGCATAGACGATTCCCTCGGCCGATCGGCGGAAGATCGACTGCGGTGAACCGAGGGTTGGTTTGACGGTTCACGCTGACAGAAATACCCTGACTGTTATGACCACTGTGGAGCCACCAATCAATTTGGAAAGTTGGATCAAAGAAAACCGCGACAAGTTCAAGCCGCCGGTAAGCAATCGTTATCTTTATGACGGCCGCGATTTTTTCGTGATGGTCATCAAAGGGCCCAACGCACGGAACGATTTTCATCTCGTCGATTCGGAGGAGTATTTTTACCAGCTAAAGGGCGACATTAAGGTGCGCGTCCGCGAAGGTGACCGCATCGTGGACCACATCGTCAGGGAAGGGGAAACATTCTTTATCCCACCGAATGTGCCCCATTCGCCGCAACGCCCACCAGATACGATTGGTGTCGTGGTGGAACGCCGTCGCCCGCCCGGTGAAAAGGAACACGTTATTTTTTACTGTGAAAATTGCGGCGCATTGGTGGAAGACATCCATTTCGATTGCGCAGACATCGTTGAGCATTTCAGCCGGGCGATGCTGGAATTCTGGAACGACGATGCGCGCCGTACTTGCAAGAAGTGTGGCAGGAAGGTCGAAAAGCCGCAGGCGGTGCGGGCCCTGTAGGGCGTTTCTGTGAAACGCCGGTTCAAAGAAAATGGCGTCTGATACAGACGCCCTACAAATGAAGATCGATCTTCACACGCACATTCTGCCGCGCAACTGGCCGGACCTCGACGCGAAATACGGCTACAACGGATTCGTCAGACTGGAACATTATAAGCCATGCTGCGCGCGAATGATGATCGGCGACCGTGTCTTTCGCGAGATTACTGACAATGTCTGGGACCCTGTCCGGCGGATCGAGGAATGTGATCGCGATGGCGTCTCGATGCAGGTGCTCTCTACTGTGCCAGTGATGTTTAGCTACTGGGCAAGGCCGGCGGACGGTTTGGATCTTTCCCGGCGACTAAATGATCACATCGCGGAGGTCGTTCGAGATCATCCGAAGCGGTTCGCAGGTTTGGCGACGATCCCGCTGCAAGATCCGGACCTTGCAGCAGGCGAGCTGGAGCGATGTATCCGTGAACTGGGTTTGCACGGGGCTGAGATTGGCACGCATGTGGACGCGAACCCACATTCTGGGCGCTTCGATCCCTTGAACCTCGATAATGCGTCCCTTCAGCCCATTTGGAGCGCGGCAGAGCAACTCAACGCTGCGCTCTTTGTTCATCCATGGGACATGGTTGGAAAAGAGCGCATGCCGAAGTATTGGTTGCCCTGGCTCGTCGGTATGCCTGCCGAGACTTCGCTTGCAATCTGCTCGATGATCTTTGGCGGCGTGTTCGACAGGTTTCCCGAGCTTCGGGTTGCTTTCGCCCACGGCGGCGGCGCATTTCCGTTTACGATTGGTCGCATCGAGCGCGCGTTCCATGTTCGGCCGGACTTGGTTGCGGTGGAGAACAGCACGAATCCACGTGCATATCTCGCTCGCGGCAACTCGCCCGCGCGGTTCTACGTCGATTCACTCGTACACGATGCCGACGCGCTGGCGCTCTTGCTCAAGCTCTTTGGTGCGCAACGCGTCGCGCTCGGCTCCGATTATCCTTTTCCGTTAGGTGAAACAAAAGCGGGCGAACTCATCGAATCCATTAACATCTCGTCCGACGAGAAAGCACAGCTGCTTTCGGGAACCGCCCGCGAATTCCTCGGCCTTTGATTTGAAATTGTCATTTCGAACGAAGTCGAGACATCTCTGGTTTTTCCAGAAGGCGCGGACGAGCGGCGAGATTCAGAGGTTCCCACACTTCGGTTGGAATGACAGAATTCAGGCTTGACTCACATTTCGTGGCGAATCGCCCACAGATCGTGAAATACGGGTCTGAACAGTGACTCTTTCAGAAACGGTACGCCGGGCGACCCGCCAGTCCCTTTCTTCGCCCCGATCGTTCGCTCCACCAGCTTGATGTGCCGGTAACGCCACTCTTGCAATCCTTCGTCAAAATCGGTCATCAGTTCGAAAAGAATCGAGCATTCAGGCGAGTTTTTGTAGAGCCGCAGAATTTCCGTCTGCACGCGCTCATCCGGTTCATTTGGTTTGGTCACGTCGCGATCCTTCAGGTCTGCCGGAATCTTTGCCCCACGTGTGGCAAGGAAGTCATAAAAATAATCCACCACACTGCGTTCCCGCAGCAGTCGTTGTAGCCGATCGTATCCCGGGAAATCCGGCTTTAGATACCTGACCGTCGATTCACGCTTGTATCCCAGCGCAAATTCAATTTCTCGAAACTGCACGGATTGAAATCCCGAGGCGGTCTCGAGGCGGTCTCGAAAACTCGAGAACGACGATGGCGTCATCGTTTCAAGGATGTCCACCTGTGCCACGAGGACTTTCATGATGGTGCGCACACGTTTGAACGTGTGGATGGCGCCGAAAAGATGCCCGGCAGAAAAATCTCTCTTTATCTTTTCAAACTCATGCAGCAACTGCTTGAACCACAGCTCGTAGGTCTGATGAATGATGATGAAGAGTGTCTCGTCGTGTTCCGCCGGACTTGAGCGTGGTTTTTGAAGCGTCAGCAGCTTTTCCAGATCAAGATAACTTGCGTAAGTCAGGGGCGGCGGCATGCGGTACTGGATACTAGATGCTGAATATGGGATGACAAAACGTGATTACTTCAGTCTTTTCCAGCGTCGGTTCTCCCTTCAAGCTATGAAGCGGAGATAATAACGATCCCACGCCGCCGGGACACTTTCCCGCGCCGAGTACGGACCGGGTTCGTACGCTCGAGAGGCGATGCCTTGCTGGCTCAATTCGCATACGTGCCAATCCTGCCTGTTTACCATGTCCCAAAACTCGATGGCATCATCCGGATGAAAATCACTGTGGTTGAACGCCTCCGAATGAAAAAGCCAATCACACAAGATCAGCGTGCGCTCCGGCGCCCGCGGCCACAGTTGATGCACCATCACGTAATCGGGATGCAAACTCAGCAGCATGTTTGGGAAAATTGAATAATAGAAGACGAGCCGGAAATCTTCTTCGCCAAACCGTTCCATCGGCAAAGCGCAGGCGTTGCCGCTCATAGTCAGGCTTTTGCCTTTAGCAATCCGCATGAATCCACCGAGGAACGGCCCCTCAATAAGATCGTTCTCCACGGAGTCGTGTGGCGAGATTTTCGACAGCTCGGGATGAACGCCCAGACAGTGGTAACACTCCGAATAGTTTTCAAAGATTAACTTCCAGTTGGCTCGCACATCATATTCGATTCGTTTTGCCGAACGAAGCGCCGCCAGGTTCCAACGCGAAAATTTACCGGCCAACGGCGCGAACCATTCCTCCAGGGAAAGGTGGCCACCTTGTTGCGTAGACGCGTCCGAAAGATTCACAAAGATGAACCCCTCCCACACAGCGAGTTTTACCGGATGCAACGCATAATCAGCCTTGTTGAAGCCCGGTACATCCTCCATGTGAGGCGCGCCGAGTAATCGTCCATCGAACCCATACGTCCAGGCGTGATAAGGACATTGAATTCCCACGGAGAGCTGGCCGTTTCCATCGTCGATGATTCGACTGCCGCGATGACGGCAGACATTGTAGAATCCATGGATCGCCCCACGCCTATCCCGAACAATGATCAGGCTCTCGCGCGCGATCTCCGCGGTAAAATAGTCACCAGCTTGCGCGACTTGACTCTGATGGCCGACCAACACCCATTGCTTTAAGAAGATCTTCTCCTGCTCCTGCGCAAAAATTTCAGGAGAAACAAAATACCGTTGGGCCAATGTCTTGGCGCCGGCTGCAAATGTCTCAGTGGTTTTGCAAAATGCTGGCGCTACTTTTGTTTGCGTCGCATCCATTTCGGAAATTCCATGCCGCATCCGTG
>JBEDUS010000204.1:0-5363 GCA_040414975.1 Candidatus Udaeobacter sp. | reverse complement strand
GACGGTATCCCGACCACGGTCATTCTTGATACAGGCGATCGCTCATCGCTGACGTTGTTTGGACCTTTCGCGAAAGCCCACGGATTCTACGGGCGTTATCCATCGCAAGCAAATATCATCACGGGCTACGGCCTAGGGGGACCTGTTTACGGCGATGTTTTCACTTTGCCGTCGCTGGATATTTTCGCAACGCACTTGGACGCCATAGTCGCACGCGCATCAAGGCAAACAGGCGGGGTATTTACGAGCACTGGGCTGGGAGGGAGCGTCGGAGAAGGCGTGCTCAAGAGATTCAATATTGTCTACGATTACCCGCGAAAAGTTATCATCACATGGCCAAATCAATATTTTGCAACGCGCGATAAGTTTGTGCCGCCACCAAAGAGCTGAATTTTACCTGCGGTTACTTCAGAAAGTACCGAGCTCTTCTGATTACGAGTTAAACGGCACGGGTATGGCAACGTTAAGGAACTTTAACGCACTGCCGATACTAGAACTCATCATGAGCGAATATTTTGCCAACCTCAAAAGCGTGTCGATATTGATCTGGGCCTTGATACGACATGATTTCCACCTCTGGATCCGCGGCCAGTAACCAAAAAAGCAGCCTCGTAAACCGACCGGTCGTCCACGTTGCGTCCAAACGAAAACGGATGTAGCGCAAACTCTTGTGTTGAATTCTCCGCGACCCCGTTGACCTCAAATTGGAGCGCAATGCCTCCATAGAATGTGAGGTCGCCATGCAACAAAGCATCCTCTTCAAACCACATAAGCTGTTGGCAGTGGTTATGGCCACAGCCTTTGTTGTGCTCTTCGCCCATCTCGGTGCAAATGCCGACGGTTATGGAATCACGATCAACGGGGCTACTCTCCCAGAACCGTCCATCACTCACAACGGCATAACGTACGTTCCCATGCGTTCAACATTCGAAAGTTTGGGCGCAAACGTGACGTTTCAAGGACAAACCGCCACCGCAGTAATGAACGGCAACAATATCCTTTCAGCTACGATCGGAAGTAATGCCGCGACCATAAAAGGCGTATCACAGCAGCTTGACGGTCCAGTCTACCTAACCGATGGGCGCGTCTACATTCCCATAACAGCGCTGGCCACGATCTTTGGTGCTCGCATTGAACAAACGGCCACCGGTTGGAACATTACCTCTGCCGCGCCGCACGCGGGAATTCCATGGTGGCTTTGGGCGCTGATAGCGCTAGCTATTGTGGCGATCATCATGCGTTTTATGCGACGGCCGGCGCAGGTGGCAACACCAGGTATCAGTGTTCCGAGAAATCCACTTGTCACGACGCTCTTAACTTTGCTGCCGACGCTCGGTGTTGAACACCGCACTGGGATTGCGTCAAGCATTCTCGATACGTTTGCGAATCGAGGCTACAATCTTCAGTCCTTCCAAAGTTCAGGAGTCGATGTCGCGTCTGCTCGGACGGGGAATGTCGATGCGGTCAGCGGGCTTGTGCAACAAGCCGCATCTTTTTCTCCTCAAATGCTGCGCGACGCGGTATCGAACTACGCACAACGCGTGCCATCTTTCTTATCGAGTCTGAGCCCGAACGTCGCATCGTCACTCAAAGGATTGATTGGCGCTTAAGCACTCTTCGAACACTGCTCAAATCAAGAACCGCCTTCAGAAACGGCGGTTTTTGATTGTAGCCCTATGGCGACATGTCAAAGGGTCGACTTGCACACTGTCGAGAACATAGCGCTACCCGCGAAGACAACGATATCTTGACGGAGACTTTTTTATGAACAGTCGAAGTGCAGCTTTACTCATTCTCGTCGCCCTTGCCGCAGTGCCAACCGTGAACGATGCAGCGAGCAACAATGTAACGGTTCCAATGAAAGCAATGAGTGGATCGGGTCAGAGCGGTACGGCCACAATCAGCCGCGCGAGCAGCAACCACATCACGATTACCATCGATTTGAATGGAGAACCGGCAGGCGCAAGTGAACCTGCTATGATTCGTGCCGGCAGTTGCACCGATCCCAATCCGGGATCAAAGCAAGTCCTCAATCCCCTAGTACAAGGACGCTCCGTGACGACCTTCATGGCACCTGCTTATCACCCTGGTCCTCGCTCTATCGTCGTTCACAAGGGCGTGGGCTCGGAGATGGATACGATCGTATCCTGCGGCGACATCCACCTCTCCTAAATCGACGCCGCTCTCCGAAAAGAAATGCAGTCGGCGAAATTGTTATTCACAATGCCGACTGCGTTTGTTCTTGTACCCGCCAGATGAGCTCTTAAACTACCTCCAAAAACTGGGTTTGCTGTCGCAACCAAGCATCGACTTGGCTGCATTAGCGAGCGACAAGCAGTATCCAGCCGGTCCCAATGGTGAGAAAAACTGCCGTGAACAAAAGCGTTATGAGCAGCCCAAGCCGGTAGAGTTCAGGCTGCGTCAAATACCCGCTGCCAACGAAAATGACATTCTGGGTTCCACCCTGCGGGGTAATCACGGAGAAGTAACTGCTGGCGAAAAGCAGTGCAAAGGCCATCAAAGGAGCGGGAACTCCACCGCGAGTGCCCACTTCTAAAAAGACAGCGAGCAGGGCGAGAACCTGCGCTGACTGGCTCACGAACATGTAGTGGATAAAAACGTACAGCAGGACCAAGCCGACGTACGTTAGAGGCCACGACAAGCCACTCATGTACTGCGCCAAAAGGTCGCCCGCCCATCCCATGAACCCCAATTCGTTGAGTTGACCGCTCATCGCAAACAAGACGGAAAGCCAAAGAAATGTGATAAGCGTGTCGCCCTGCGACGCGATGTCCTTCGTCGTCAACACGGCGGTCGCCAGCAGGACACCTAAACCTGCAAAAGCGATACTGGTTACGTTGAGTTTGAGCGCATCCGCAAAAATGAATCCAGCTACCATAAAGAGGAAAGCGACAGCTGTAATTATCTCATCGCGCGAGAGCGATCCCAATTGTGCCAATGCTTTTCGCGCAGCTAACGGAGCCTCGGGCGTCGCTCCCACACCCGGCGGGAAGAGCTTTGACAAGACCCATGGTAGCAGAATGATCGCGGTGAGCGCGGGGACCGAAGCCGTTATGAGCCATTTCCCAAAGTCGATATTGACGCCGGCTTCCCGCACCAGTTGGATTCCGATAGGATTTGCGGATGTCGCCGTCATCCAAAGCGCGGACGACACCGCTAGGCTCGCCATCCCGCAGTACATGAGATAACCGCCTAAGCGGCGACTCTTGTCGTCGTCCGGACGCGAGCCAGACCCTTGGGCAACCGACAAGACAATTGGATATAAGACGCCGCTGCGAGCAGTGTTGCTGGGAAACGCCGGTGCAATCAACGCATCAGTAAAAACAATGCTATACGCTATGCCCATCGACGAGCGGCCAAAGAGGCTTACCATGAACAAGCTAATCCGCCGGCCTAGCCCGGATTTAACAACCGCTTGAGAAACAAGGAATGCGATGACGACCAGCAACACGCTGGCGTTGGAAAAACCCGCAAATGCTTTGGCCGGTGTGAGTGTGCCCGTTATGACGACGGCCGCCACGGCGAGCATTGTTGATGTGAGCAGCGGATATGCCCCAATCAGCACGGAGCCGATGGAAGCAACAAAGACTGCGAAGAGATGCCAAGCGGGCGCGGTTAAACCACTGGGAACCGGCGCAAACCAAATTACAATGGCCACCACAAAGGGCGTGACCCGTTTGATCCACCCTGCCCTCATCATGGCTGCGGACTTGCTCCATTCGCTGCCGCGTCGTCCCCTGAAGCGCGAATTCTCCCGCTCAGGCCCATGGATTGACCCTGTACATTACCGCCCTCCGTTTCAACCAAGAATCGCCAGGAGAACTGATAATTTCCGGTGGCGCCCGAAAACCGCCCAGTTCCACCGGTGAATGTCCCAACAATTTTGCTATCCGGCGCGCCGCTTGTGCTCCGAAGGTCGCTGAACACTTGGTTGCCTCGATCGTCTGTCCAAACCGCTCGACCCACTAGGCCTGACCGGTAGTCGTTGAAGATGACCGCTTCTGCTCGAAAGCCCACGGCCGGCCGGGAAGGACCCGTGAGCACGAGCGATCCGCTGTAATCGGCGACTGACGCACGATCGTCACCGAGCCGAAGAGTGTTGCGGGTGCCGGCTGCGATCCACGTTCCCTCAAACTCGCGCCACTCGCCTCCCACCAAGGGGGCGCCCGCGGAATGCGTCGCGCCGCTGCATCTGCTTAGTAATAGCAGCGTTGCCAGTGCGATTGCTTGAAACGCCGAAGACCGTGTCATTTGAGAATGTTGATTGCGCGCGCAGCAACGAAAATGATTGTTGCAAGCGAAATGGTGCCTTGGAGCATCATTATTACTTTGGCGCGCGCTGTCGTCGGAAACATTTCGCAAGGGCTAAATGCCGTGGAGTTCGTGTAAGCATAAAATAGGTAATCCATGAATGTATAAGGTCGCACTAATTCAGCTGGGCCCTCGGGAAAGAGAATGTCTGGCGCGAACATGTTACCGCTGGCGCGGCGATCGGGTCCCCCGCGATCGATCAACCAGTAAAGCAAGGCAAAAGAAATTACGTTGACGACCCATATTCCGACTGCGGAAGCGAGCAACGCGTTCCCACCATAGCCTTCGGTGCCGTTGCTGTGAACAATGATCGAGTAGAGCAAGCGTTCCAAGGTCAAGAACATCAGCAAGACTGACACGATCACAAAAAGAGTGATGACGACGCGTTCGACTTGTATAAAGACCGGCATGCGTGTACGTATTACTCCCACCATCGGTGCTAGTAATAGAAAGGCTGCCAAGTACGGAAACCAACCCGGCATGACTCGCAAGCGACCCGGCAAAAATTCCAAAATAACCAATAGACAAATAACGGCGACAATAACGGGCCAGCGCGATTCAATGTGCGTTATAGGTGAGTGATCGATGTAGTCAACCGAACGACTCTCTATGTCAAAATCTCCTTCTTCTCATAAGAATCGGGGCTGTTGAACCAGTCTGATATCAACAGCCGCGATAACTAGTTTTTCGTCTCGGGGAGCAAGCTATCGCTTTGCGGACGCACGACGGTCGAGCTTCGCCAATGCGGCGGAGCTAATGAGCTTCAACCCGTGCGCCGCATTGTAGCCGTGAATCTCCTTCACGTCCAGCTTGCGCATGAATTCGATCGTGTCCGCGGTGATCACTTGGCCCGGAACCATGATCGGGAACCCCGGCGGGTACGGGATGACGAAATTCGCCGATACGAGCAGCGGACCGTCCTTTAATCGGCGATCGATCTCTTTATCGTGCAGCGGAATGTATTCGCATCCTTCCGCGTTGTAGGCAGCGTAGAATCCGCTTCGGATGTCGCCTTCGTTGGTGCCGGCTCC
>JBEDUS010000203.1:0-2025 GCA_040414975.1 Candidatus Udaeobacter sp. | reverse complement strand
CCGCCGGCATGAACTCCATTGTGTCGCGCAAACCGATCCATCATCTCGCCGAATTCAAGGGAATGAAGATCCGCGTGCTGGCCTCGCCGTTTCAACTGGAAATGATTAAACGGATGGGCGCATCGCCGGTAGCGATGTCGCTTGGCGATGTACTGCCTGCTCTGCAGCAGGGCGCTATCGACGGCTCGTTAGGCAATGTTGCGGTATTCGCGCCGTTCCATTATCAGGATGCAGCCAAATACATCACTGAAATTAACCAGCCTTACGTAACCTGTATCGCTGAGATGAATAGAAAATGGTTTGAAGCGCTGCCAGCGGATTTGCAAAACGTGTTACGCCGGGATGCGGTGGATGCCTCGACGGGAATTGTTCCGTTTCTGCATGATTTCATTGACTCGCAGCACAAAGAATGGACCGACAACGGCGGCGAGCTGATCAATCTTCCGTCCGACGAAGAGGCCGCATTAAACGCGAGCCTTGCCAGCATCGGCGATGATCTTTCGAAAGCGAATCCAAAGCTGAACAAAGCAGTAAAACTTGTTGTGGATTCAGCAGCGCACAATAAATAACAGCAATTCGGCTTGCGGTTTCTGTGATAAGCGAGAGCGATTGTCCGACTATCGGACGGGGGTGGGGCGTGAAAAGTTAGGCGTGTCGCGCTGGGAAAAGCGCGGGAGAGGAGGATCTGAGATGAGACGGTAAAACCTCTCAAAGAAGTCCGGCCGGTGCAAGTCCAGCCCAACGTTCCGGTGGTCCATGGCACGATCTGCCAGGGTTGGAAGATCCATGACCACTTGCGCGTTTCGGTTTGATCAGAGCTCGCCAAATCTTCTCGGAGCGGACTGAAAGCGTCAAGTCGACGATGCCGAAACCAGAAAGCGCATCGACCATCGCGTTGACGATTGCGGGGGCGCCGCGACGTTCCCCGCCTCGCTGCCAACCCTTGATGCCTAGCGGATTGGTCTTCGCGCGAATAGCTGCAAACTGGGAATTGACGTGGGGTATGTCGCCGGCGCGCGTGGCGGGAAAAGCCGACAGTGATCCCTATGCCCGGCGAGTGATACGATAAACTCCCGCAAGGTTCGCCGGGCGATGATCCGCATGCGAGAATTCTATCGCGCGCCCATTGTGAGCGTAATTTTCGCCGACCTCGTCCTCCTCTCGACGGCCGAGCCCAATCCTGAGCTTCGCATTGATCAGGCTCGCTCGGAGCCACGACCATCTTCTACTCCCGGCACTACGCTGCTGGTCAACAATCTTACGCTGCCACTACAGTAACTACAGTCGAGGTGACAGTCTGACGACCTCTTCAAGTTTTTTGCTGCCGGGGCGTTGTCGAGCAGTTTCGCTAGCTGAGCGGATAAGCGATCCGCTGCCGCGATAAGGGCTGTATCCAAGTGAACGTAACCTTGCGTCACACCTCGCGCTGAATGACCAAGTAGGCGCGCGATCGTGAGTTCCGAAAATCCAAGATCACCGGCTGCGCTGGCAAAGGTGTGTCTTAATCGGTCATCGCGGAATGCTTTGTACGTATCTGCGTCGAAAGCCAGTAGAGCCGGATTCGCAGAAACATCGTGAAGGAGTAGGTGCTTTGAAATATCAACGTCGGACGCCTTTAAGCGTGCAAAATAGCCTGCTGGCAATTCGCCACGCTTACGGATGTTGTCTGTGGCGCCGACGAAGTGATAGTTGCCAAGGTGATTAATATCAGCACCGGGCATGTCGAGCTGCGTTCGTAAAGCGTGTTGGGGTATATGCGATCAACATGGGGCTCGTTGCCCTTGAACTTAACGTCAAATGGCGACGATCACATCTGATCGACGTAAATCAGGGGCGAGGCAGAGCCGGACACGATCTCGATGCAAGGAGAAACCCTAGTCAGCTAGTTGACGACCCTCGTGATGTCCGGAATCACAAGCCGGTCGACGGGAAATGGTGCCTTGAGATCGCCGAAGCCCACGAGCACGTCCATCACATTGCGGATGTGCTGCTTCGACACCGTCGAGTTGGTGTTGAACATGTGCA
>JBEDUS010000202.1:0-4949 GCA_040414975.1 Candidatus Udaeobacter sp. | reverse complement strand
GTGTGGTTGGGGTTGCGCTTGTGCGACAGCGCAGACAAAAGCGCAGACCGACAAAGCGACTAGTTTACAAAGTCGGCTTATCCTCCCACACACTATTTTCATCCCAGGCGATCAATTCGTCCAGATCGGTCACGGCGTCATAATCTTGTGGATCGATTTTTGCCACTACGTCTGAACCGTTTGTGGCCGGCGTCTGTGAGACTGGGCGATGCGTGGCGATACCCATACCGATCACGAGAACGACTACAGCGGACGCCGCGGCAAGTCTTCGCAAGCTCAACCAGCCGCGCATCCGCTCAAAGCGAGTCGGTTCCTGCCGAACACTCCTCACCACATTGCGAGCAAAGAATGGCGAAAGTTTAGGCTCAGGAATACGGCCAAGAACATCCCACAACTGCTTGTCATCTTCACGATCCATAGTCTCCAGTCAATTGAACTATCTGTAGAGTTGGAAGTTGCGCTGGAATGGCAAGCATATTCACAGCCCGGGGGCTTCAAGAAAGCCTTCCAACTGCCGAATTCGGGTCGGATGCCGCATTTTGCGCAATGCCTTTGCTTCGATCTGACGGATCCGCTCGCGAGTGACCTGAAACTGCCGGCCTACTTCTTCCAGTGTTCGGCTGTATCCGTCGACCAGGCCAAATCGCTGTTCGAGCACCTGCCTCTCACGATCAGTGAGCGTCTCCAGCACATCTTTGATTTTTTCCTTCAAGAGAACAATGGCAGTCATGTCGCTCGGATTTTCGGCGCCTCTGTCCTCGATGAAATCGCCAAAATTAGTCTCTTCGCTCTCGCCGACTGGCGACTGAAGCGAGATTGGTTGCTGCGCCATCTTGAGGACCGACCTCACCCGATCCACCGGGAGGAGCACTTCTTCGGCCACCTCTTCAGGCGTAGGTTCGCGTCCGTATTCCTGCACCAACTGTTTCTGTACGCGCATGAGCTTGTTAATGGTCTCAATCATGTGCACAGGGATGCGAATCGTACGCGCCTGGTCGGCAATTGAGCGGGTAATAGCCTGGCGAATCCACCAGGTCGCGTAAGTAGAGAACTTATATCCGCGCCGATACTCAAATTTCTCAACTGCCTTCATTAAACCCATGTTTCCTTCCTGAATGAGGTCAAGGAACGATAGACCGCGATTGGTATATTTTTTTGCGATCGAGATAACAAGACGCAGATTAGCTTCGACCATTTCAGTTTTGGCCTTGAATGCCTGACGCATCCAGCCTTTGAGCGTCTCGTACTCCTTCGCATATTCGGCAAGAGAGAACCACAAGCCTTTTTCGAGCTCGCGGACTTTGTTCTGAAGTTGTACTCGCCGTTTCTTACTCCGGGGATTTTTGGCCAGCTCAGCTTGCAGATAAAGCGATGTGTGATGCGCGTCATCCGCGAGGTGCACAAATTCTTCCGTGACTTTCTGCTTGAGATAGAATTGAGGGTATAGCCTTTGCAACGAAGTCATCAATTTCTGCAACGCCCGGAGCTTCTGCGGCCGTTTCTTTGAAGAATTGCGCGTCACTTCGCAAAACTGCCGGGCAATGGACGCGCTTAACTGTTCCACCTGTTTGCAGAGACGCGGCAGATTTTTCATATACCTTTCGCGGCTCTCGATTTTCTTGTCGAGAATTACTCGATCGAACCGTTCCCTGCCTTCGATCAGTTTCCCGGCGAGATCCAAATGGGCTTGCGCAATAAAACCGAAACGATTGATGTGCTTCAGCACCATGTCTTCGGCTTCCTCAATGCGTTTGGATATTTCTACTTCCTGTTCCCGCGTCAGCAGCGGGACCTGTCCCATTTGCTTGAGATACATCCGAACTGGATCATCCAGAATATCGACCTTGGCTTCGGTTCTCTCCTCCTCTTCCAACTCGTCATCTGTGTCTTTTTTGCCGTCCTTGTAACGATCGACTTCGGACGCTTCGATAATGTCAATCTCCAAGCGGCGTAGCCGCGTGAGAATAAGGTCCAATTCGTCGGCGTCAGTGATTCCCTCGGGTAGCGCTTCGTTTAAGTCGTCGAATGTGAGATAGCCTTGTTCTTTGGCGAGTTTGATCAGTTCACGAATGCGACCCTGTAATTCGATCGTCGAGTACAAACGCGACGTTGCTAGTTGCTCTCGAGGCTCCGGTAACGCTCCGTTTTTGTGCCGCGCTATGGCTAAGATGCGTTCCGCTTTAGGGACAGAGATTCGGGGCTTTCGCCTAAGCTTCCGGCGTAGTCGAAGAGCAACCGGTTTCTTTGATGAACTGCGGCGCCGGCCCTGTTTGAGCCGTTTTGCCGACGACTGTCGGCTCCTCCCCTTGTGTTTCGAATGCCTGGCCAAGGTGATGCGATTACGGATTTGACTAAGACGTTCGATTTCCGCCGGCGATGGATCGACAACTAATTGCCGCCCGGGCCGACGGGCTGGGAAAGCTCGTGGAGCTGTTCCTGCAGGTCAAGGATTTGTTTCTGTAAATTTACGATGTCTCCAGCGCTCAAATTTGGGAGCCTTATCTGGTTTGCGGCGACGTCAAGTTGACGCCGCAAAACGGCCTGGCGAATGCCCAGCCACCATTTTTCGGCCATTGCTCCAGCATTGGGCGGCACTTTTCGGAGAAGCCATGAAGAGACCAACCGTTCCTCAGGCGGCGAAAGTGTGACCATGAAGGCGTTGAGAGAAGCTGCGTTATCTGGATGCAGGTCGCTTTTGAGGATTCGCGCAAGAATTTCTCCATCCGGGACTTGCCTCAGAATCTCTTGCCAATTTTGTTCGCGCAGAAATTTTCGCGCTTTTTCATCGCCCAACGCCAGAATGCAAAGCATCGCAATATCGTGCCGTGGCGCCGGAGCAGTCTGAGTGCCATGCGTCTTCGATTCGTTCTCCGACGGAACTGAGGCGCGTTTCTGCTTCGCAAGGAGCGACTGAAAATCCCGAGCGGTCACACCGAGATGCGCGCTCACTTTATTCACGATTTCTCCGCGCATTAGCGGATCCCGCACTCTCGAAACGGTCTCAGCCAGGCTTTTGGCCAAACGCATCTTGGCCCCTAACGAGCTCAGATCAACGTCAAGCGTCTCGCGCTGGATCCAGTAATCGAAAAAATCCTGCGCGCCAGCAATGCGCTTTTCAAACGCCTCTTTCCCCTCGCGCCGGACCAGCGAGTCAGGGTCATCTCCCGCCGGCATCTCCGCCACGCGCACAATCAAGTCATTTTGGAGCAAAGCATCGAGAGAACGTTCAGCCGCCTTCTGACCAGCCGCGTCGGCGTCGAAGCATAGAACAACTTCACTAACGAAGCGCTTCAGCACCCGCGCCTGATTTTCCGTGAACGCGGTCCCCTGTGGCGCAACGACGTTCATGATTCCCGCCTCGAACAAACTGATCAAATCGAGTTGACCTTCGCAGACGACAGCGCAATTCGCTTCGATCAAGGCGCGTTTGGTCTTGTGCAGGCCAAAAAGCACGCTGCCCTTCCGGAAAAGTGGTGTTTCCGGCGAATTCAAATATTTCGCGGCCCCTTCCGCATCTTTCAGGAGCCGACCGCTGAAAGCGATCACTTCCCCGACATCGCTGCAAATTGGGAACATGATTCGTCCACGAAACCGATCATACGCGCTTGATATCTCACCGGGCGCGGTCTCTGCATCACCTCTTGTTTTTACCAGGCCGCTCGTGATCAAGTCGCGAGTATGGTAACCGCGCGATCGTGCCCAGCTACCAAACGCGTCCCACTCGTCCGGCACATAACCGAGCTGCCAATGTTTGGCGATTTCCGCAGTAATCCCGCGCTCTTTTAAATATTTTCGCGCTGGCTCGCCAGCATCTCTTTTCAGCAGGTTTTGATGAAACCATTCGGCAGCGTCCGCATGCAATTTTAGCAGTGCCCGGCGCGTCTCATATTGTCGATCTCGACCCTCCGCGCCGCCCTTCTCGACCACTGTGATTCCGGCGCGCGCCGCGAGTTTGCGTACAGCCGACGGAAAATCCGTATGCTCGTAATCCATGACGAAGCGAAAAGCGCTCCCGCCTGCACCACAACCAAAGCAATGAAAAGTCTGCCGGCTCGGGCTGACCATGAACGAAGGCGTTTTCTCTTGGTGAAATGGGCAGAGGGCCTTGAAATTTGTCCCTGCGCGTCTTAGCGGAAAGTACGAGCCGATCACTTCGACAATGTCATTCGCAGCAGCAATCTGCTCGATCGTTTCCGAAGGGATCGTTCCCATGCGCCAGATTATTTTTGCCTCGTTTGGCTTTTGAAGCGATGCCAAACTTACGCAATGCGACGCTTCCGACCAGCGAAGAGGAACGTGTCTGGCATCCCTAACGGAGACGAGGGATGGCGTGGCACCTGGCCACGGTGTCACTATGGGATTGCTCGACTTCGGTTCGCTTTGCTCAAAATGACGACCTGTTGGGCCGCTTTGGCCTTGCTGATGGTCACGACCGTCAATGCGCGTGACACTGTCCACAAGGGAGACGTGGTTGTAGTCCCGCTGCATGGCGAAGTCGCGCCTTCGCTTCTTGCGTTCTTGCGGCGGGCAGTGAAAACAGCGGAGACCAACGGGGCCTCCGCCATTATTTTTGACATGAACACATACGGCGGCCGTCTCGACACAGCGAGCGACATCGTGGCCGCCTTGAATCAAACCAAGATTCCTACCTACACATTCATCAACACCAACGCCGGTTCGGCCGGTGCTCTTATAGCCGTAGCCACACAACACATTTTTATGGCACCGGTAAGTGCGATTGGCGCCGCCGCACCGATCCTTCCGACCGGTGAGGATCTTCCCGGTACCGCGAAGGAGAAAACAATTTCGTATTGGTCTGCGCTCATCCGTGGTTCCGCGAGCAAGAACGGACACAATCCGGACGTCGCCGAGGCGTTCATGAACAAGGATAAGGAAGTAAAGATCAGCGACCGGGTCGTTCACCCGAAAGGAGCAGTCCTCACTCTCGA
>JBEDUS010000201.1:0-4490 GCA_040414975.1 Candidatus Udaeobacter sp. | reverse complement strand
GCCGAGGCATAGTAGTGAGGCAGGTCGGTTTGCGAGAGATACCCCGTATAGTGGAAGGCTATCTCGTCTGCCCGCAGCCTATCCAACACGGCCTCGCGCAGCGGCCCATCGCCCATCAGCAATACCTGTAGATCCGGCTTTTTAGCTTTCAGCAGTCTTGCGACCTCAGTGAAGAACAGTGGCATTTTGCTTCCGGCGAATCGTCCGGAAAACGCTATGTCATACTTTTTGGGGATGGCGTTTGCGAATTGTTTGTAAAGTTCGTTATCCGCGCACAGGTGGCTCTGGAAGAGCGCGTTTTCTGGGCAGCCGTATTGGCGATACCAATCGAGACCATGACGACCAGGGCCAATGAATGCTTTCGACCAGCGATAAACGATTTTCCTAATCAGAACGTGACTAAGGTTCAGGTGCGACTCCCATCGCATCCAGCCATCATGGAAAATTATGTGCTTCCGATCTTTTATCATGCACCACAAAAAGGCAAACACGAAAGTCGGATTGAAACCCGTTGTAATGACGACCTTGGGATCAAGCCTGTTCAACGCCGGCCACACGTCGAGATTGACGTGAATGTATCTGTCTCCTAATGAAAGGAACGACTCTCGCAGGACCGAATTACTATACGCGCCAAGCTCCACGTTCCATAGCCGATTCGGTTCCTTACGGTGGCAATAAATAACATGATAGTCTCCGTTCATCCAATTAGACACACGTTCATGAATTTTTTCGCGAAAAGGAACAGGCATACTTGTCACGTAGACGACGCTCTTCATTGTCTGGCCTGTTCACATGAAGGGGCCGCTCCCCTTTAGCGCCTTGGTCTGCAGCTTGCGTTCGTAGTGGCCGGCGCGGGTGTCACCGAGCTTCGCTCCGCTCATTGTACAGCCGATCCGCCTCGGTATCCAACAGCGCATTCAACGTCTCCTCCACACTGCCCCGCACCACGCGGTCGAGTGGCCCTTGATCCACTCATCATTAATCGCGATGACCTTGCCCAAGGGACTCGGTGTCGGTCATAGCGGCTTCTTTTTGGTGGTCGATGGCATGAGCGAAGACGGCACGCGCGCCGAGCTCGAGTCCTTGAACGAAGCCGATCCACGCGTGCGCATGGTCGACAATCCGAAAAAACTCACTCCGTTCGCTTTCAACATCGGAGTTGAAAACGCCCGCGGCGAATTCGTGCAGATCGTCGGCTCGCGCAATGTTCTGGCGCCGAATTACTTAAGCGTTTTGGTCGACGCCTTGAACGCTCATCCTGAAGTCGATTGCGTCGGCGGCGATTACCAACACGTCAGCGACAGCGAGGCGGGACGCTTTCTCGCGCTCGCCATGGAGTCGAAATTCGGCGTCGGCATGGGCAATTACCGCACCATGGAGCAGGACACTTTGGTCGACACGGTCGGCGTGCCTATGTACCGGCGGGCGATCGTCCAGGAAGTGGGAAAGTTCGACGAACGTTTGACCCGCAACCAGGACGACGATTTTAATTTCCGGCTGTCGATGAAGGGCAAAAAGATTCTTTACGCGCACTCCGCCAAGACCACCTACCTGGTGCGCTCAAGCTTGAAAAAAGCCTTCAATCAGTTTTTTCAATACGGCTATTTCAAAGTTTTCGTGAACCGCAAACACAAGCGCGTGACCACATTCCGACAGATCATTCCGCCGGCCTTTGTATTGGGGTTGGTAATCGGGATTCCGTTGGCGAGATTTTCCACCGGCGCTGCGGTACTGCTGAATCTCGCGCTCGCGCTTTATATCGTCCTGGGCATCGCCATGGCCGGACCCGGCTTGAAGTTCGTCGAGCGTTTGCAGGTGTTGTTTTGCTGTTTCATTATGCATTTGGGTTACGGTCTCGGCTACTGGCTGGGAATTTGGGACTTTATCGTGATCCTGCGGCCTCCGCGTATTGAGATGCAAAGGCAAACGACCTAGAGATCGATCTCGTAATATCCGCCCTCAGGCGATAGATCCAACAATCGACGGACAAGCGCAGCGCCCACTTCGACGGGCGATTGGGATGGGAGCGGGTCGTAGACCAGATTGGACATATCCGTTTTCATTCGAGGGGGCCTTGCCAACACGAAACGATGTTTAGGAAATTCCCAAGACAAAGACTTGGTCAGACCTTCGACGGCGGCTTTGGCCGTGACGTAATGGGCGAAACCCGGCGCGCCTTTTTGCGTATGTTGAGTGGAAATGTTGACAACCAGCCCTCCCGCTTTCATCGCGGGCAAAAAAGTGCGGGTTGGCGTCGTCACAAGTTTGATCGTATCTGAAATAAACCCGGAAAATTCCGCGCTGGGCATCTCCAAAAAGCCATGGGAGAGGAGGGCCGGACAGGCATTGTTAACCAGAATGTCGACGCGGCCAAATTCGGCGATGCGGTCGAATTGCAAGGCGGTTGCGTCGCCACCTTGAGCGCGAATTTGTGCGACGATTCTCTCGGCATCACCGTGGCCCTTCTTGTAGACCAAACCCACGCGCGCTCCATGTCCTGCCAGCATTTGAGCTAGTATGGCCCCAAATCCGCGGCTGGCGCCTGTCACCAACACGTTCTGCTGATTGAGGAGGTCCGAATGGCCGGCGGCATCCGAAATCTCGCCCGCCGCATAATCGGGCGGTGGCGGCCTTACGAAAGCTTGAATATCCAACGATTTTATTCCTGGTCCAGCTCCGATCAATGTGTATTTGTTAAACCGGTCATCCCATTCGATCGAGTTAAAATTCAGTTTCAAAGCGTTGTGCTCTTGAGCGTCGAATTCAACATTCAGGTAACTAAACAATGCTTGTTTTCCAGGTAGGACCATTCCGACCAAGTAGCTCGAGCCCAAAAGTGTCGCAAGTTGAAGGAAAGGAAGTTGCCTGTTGCTAAGGCCAAAGCCTGATAAGTCGTGTACTGGTCCCGGCACATAGAAAAAGCCGTCCTGGTTCAATCTAGAAACCGACTTCGACTGAATTTCTTCCGCCACTGACAAAGGCCGAAAGGCCGGAGCGTTTAATACGGAATGCCCTGCAACCTCTGACCATGTCCAGTGGCCACTGACCCGAGTCACGCCTCCCTTGCTGACTTTGAAAGCCACCTGGTTACGGTTCTCATTCAGGCTGAGATCAAAATCCTCATCTGCGAACATCGCCTTTGGGAACTGGACTTTTAGCCGCTCGAGGCGAACGACGCGCCCCCGTGACCACTGGCCCAATGCCATTAACACGGCGGCCATTCCATAAACCACCGGTCGGCCGAATTGAGTGCGCCGCGAGTACATTTCGTCGGTATGTAGCGGATTGCGATCATGCGACATCTGGCAAAATGCTTGGAGAGTCTCATCACTAAACCGCATTTATCTTACCTCGATTGACGTCAGGCGAACTGAATCACCGATTTGCCTCGCACATGCGCGGCCAATTCCCGCGCAATTTTGAAACGCCGGAAGCGCTTGCCCGGCAGCTTCCCAATCCAATTGCACGGTGCCCTTCAGGCGCTCACCCATCTTCTTGTAACCGTAGATTCCAAATTGCACGACGTTGTTGGTGTTGGAGTCGCCCGAGGAATAGGGCGATTCATTCATTCCGGGGCGGAGGGCGAAGGCGAATTGCCCGCCGGCGCCTGCTTATCCTCCACCGGGTCAATCAGGTGGGGGGTAGCACCGGTCTGAATTGCGATGGCAGCGTGCCAGACTCGTCCAACAGCACCGGATTGTACCCAAATTTGTTGCTGCCCAATTCGATTGCTCTGGGATCAATGTCGGCGATGAAGACATTTTGTGGTAGAACACTCGTACCTTGCAACGTAAGATAAATGTTTTCGCCAGTTTCGGAGCCAATGTCGAGAATTTTCGTTGTGAAATCAGGCTTGAATTGTTCCCGGAAAAGTTGCGCTCGTCTGGCGCGTGATTTCGTTGAGTAATTCTGAATAAACTGCCTCATGCAAGTCATGCCTCACCGCAGAAGGTATCTTGGGGCTCGGGTTAGCGTCAAGAAGTTCATATGCTACAGTTCGCGCGCCGGACGCTTGGCGCTCCTAGCATAACGCAACAGCCCAGCGCGCCCAGCGACTGAAAATGCCATGACGAAAACATTGCGCATTATTCTCGCCGTCGGCTTCCGTATTCTGTTGTCGCCGATCGGCGTTACCGTGACCGACTACGTCTAGAGCGACATTAACGTTAGTCACACAGTCTGCGCGTTCCTCAAACACCTCAAGGGCCGCGGCCTCCGTGGCGTCCGAGAACGGCAGCGTCGATCTTGTCCGTCTTTACCTTAGCCTAGGCGATCGATCGCACCTGAAGTGGATTGGGCAACGACTTCGCGTCGTACCAATGGCATCAACAGCCGGCCAATAACGTTGGTGTTCCCAGTCACCTCTAAAACGACCTCGTCGCTACGCTTAAGTGTCTTGCCGAAAGCTATGACTCGTGTTCAAGTGGGAAGCGCCCGACAGATGGTCCCATTCTCAAGTATCGCGACTTCAGCAAGGGAACGATGCGCTT
>JBEDUS010000200.1:0-39515 GCA_040414975.1 Candidatus Udaeobacter sp. | reverse complement strand
TCGGGGGCGCGATTATGGCGCTGGGAATTCTCACGTCATGCACCGCGCAAACAACACGCCCGACCAGACTGTCCGAAGTCAGAGATCGCCATAACTTTCGCGATGAGCAACAGGGCGCACCGCGAGTCGATAACGCGCCCATCGACCGTTAATTGCGGGGTCACGATTGCCCTTCACGATCCCGGCGCGTTGTGATTGAATAAGACTGATGCCCGCAGTCCGCGACAAGATTGAACTTTGGTTACGCAAAACGTTTTTCCCAAAGTGCGATCATCAGTATCGTGAGGAAGGCGCTACCACGCTCAGCCGATACGATGGGCCCTAGTCATTGCCCTAGCGCCTTCCGCTGCTCTTGCCCCCACTGGAGATGCTGCTGCGCTCGTGCCCGGAGCGCCTCTATTTTCTTCTGGTAATCGGCGTCACTCGCGTCACCGGCGTGGGCGTCAATGACCTTGAGCCCGTTCTGCACCAAGCTGAGGAAGTCGTCGAGCGCCTCCACCAGCGCGTCGCGCTTTTCCTTGCACGCTTGGCTGTCGGTGTGGCCGCTGCATTCCTGCTGGAACTTTTTGACGGCGGGCTCGATCTTCGCCCGCTGCTCCTCAATCAGGAAGCGGAGCGGAAGAGCGCGGTCAGTCATCGCCAGGATCAGCGCAGTAGCGGCAGCAACCGCCTTCACCGCGAAACGCTGAGGGGCCATTGGCTTCATCGAATGGTTAGATGAAATCACGTTAATCCACTGACGTGCCAACTAGCTCCCGCACTGAGACAAGTTCCACATCCGTTTGACCAGCGAAAGGAGCGAACCGATCGCCCGCTTCTCGCACGAGAAACATCAAATATCGGTGGTGCTTAGGCAGATCGAATGAGATGCCGGTAGGCGCGCCGATCACGACTATTTTCGGGTCGCGACGGCTCACATCCCGAAAGTGATGCAGTTTAAATAAGCACGATCCCCAAACTGCATAATTCGCCTCTGCGCACCGTGGGGCCCCGCGCAGTCGCTTCTCCCGAACAGCTTTCCGCATCGCCACGCGCTTTTCCGGATGCCGCACAACAGATTGGCTCGCAAAAGTCCAGCACCGCTCTATCGTGACTTGGCGGCGTCATGAAACAGAAGCAGATCGCGACGCACAAGATCGGGCTGGTGGGCCAAGCGCCGTCGCGACGCGGCGACCCGCCGGGGTAACTCCCGCAAGAAACCAGCACCATCGCCCCGGATTGTATCCTGCCGCCGGTGTTGAGAAAGTTGTCGTCCGCCCAGACGGCCATTTCACTTCCTGTCCACACGGACAATCGATAAGTCCGAAGATTGCGGCAACGTCGAAGTAACTATTGATCGTGCAACCGCGAAAGACATTCGACAAGCGCGTGCCGCCGATTCTGAAGACGCGAGAAAATTGCTCGCGCTGGTTCAGAAAGATTCTGGACCGCCTTATCGCCGAAATCCGGTCGGATTTGCGGCAATTCTCAAAGAGAGGAGGTAGAACATGCTTCTCGCGCTCCGGTCACTTTGGGAGAAGCAAGCAGCAGCACGACCACCGCCAATTATTCCGATCGCCAGCGGGGTCGCGGTGATCAAAGTCTTCGGGATCCTCGTGCGCGTGTGAAGACCTTTGCGAAACTCTCCGCATGAGGATGCACCTAATGATTATTCAGGCGATTATCGCGGGTCGAGAAAGATCCCAAGTGACTATGACCCATTCCTCGCGGTCGTCTGAGTACGTGGAAATCACCTCGAAACCCATCTTTTTGTGAGCTCGAACCGAGACCTGGTTTCGAGTGGCGATCTCCGTGACGCACAGTTCGTACTCGGTATGCAGGGATTCCCGGACGCGGTCGTAGAGACGGGCCAGAAGCCTCCGCCCCCGATGTGCCCTATCAACGCAAACCTGGCCACCTACGAAGAACCTGAGATCGGAGAGTGGGCGCCCCCGGTATACGCAACGGCTGAACTGGTCGAACATGGGTGCGAGGCTCGGGAGTTCGTTGCGTAGGGACAGCGGTAGGGAAAGGCAGTAACCAACGACGACGTTGTCTACCAGTGCGACCGCTTGTGGTAGTTCGGCGGCCATGCGGCGCAGCAGGGGTACAGAATGCTGCGCGAAGACGAAGCCCTCCTGCGCCTGTGCCTCGGCTGAGAGGGATCGGGTGTGATAGCGTCGCTGGAGAGTGAGGATCTGCTCGAAATGCTGGTCTGAGGCCGCAATGTCGATTTTGGTCATGAGTATTGGATCCAAGCGGGTTGGCCAGGGTGACGCCCGGGGCAGCCTAACGAGAAAGAGATAAGCCACGGCAGGGTGTCGTGGCAATCACATTGAAGCTCCTCCACAATGGGGCCGCTGGCTTCGATAGTCTGAAGATTCCCGCCAGCATCGTGCATCCGCGGCAGGAGTTTTCGGAGTTTACCGCAAGAGAGAGAACATTAATCACCCATCATGTCCGTTTGTAATACAAGAACGGACGCGCAAATTGGTTTTTCGCGCACCTCCGATGCTTCTGCGCCGAGCGATACATTGAGCGCCGGCGTGAGGCTCTCGCATCCGAGGGAGTGCCGAAGGGGATCGTGAAAGAGGTGGGTGAGTTCTCTCGGACGCGGCAAGCAGAATCCTATGAAAATAAAAGCCTGTTTGCTTAAAGTTTCCTGTTTTTCCTGCTCGCCGCTCCAATTAGTCCGCAGGGGGTTGCGGGCCGCTGCTGCCGACGACAAGGCAATCCGCCCCTTCCACGTCAACGTTCCGGAAGAGGCAATCGCCGATCTCCGCCGACCGGGTGGTGGCGACGCGGTGGCCAAATAAAGAGAATGGTCCTTATATATAGAGAGCATAAATGAATACGAAAAACGCCATCGTTACCGGCGCCTCACAGGCGATCGGCGTGGCAACCGTGGAAGCGTTTTTGAAACGTGGTTATACGGTAGTTGCGAACTCGCGAAACATTACCAAAACAAACCCGTTCCCGGCGTCTCCGAATCTTTGCATTGGTCGACGGTGACATCAGTGACCCGAACACGGCCCCAAAGATCGTGAACAGTGCCGTGTCGCGATTCGGCCGGATCGACGCGCTCGTGAACAACGCCGGTATATTCTTCTCGAAGCACTTCACCGATTACACACTCGACGATCTGCGGTCTCTCTCTTCCGTGAACATCGAAGGCTTTTTCTTCATGACCCAGCTCGCGATCAAGCAGATGTTGGCTCAGAAGACCGGCGGAAGCATCATCAACATTACGTCGACGTTGGTGGATCACCCGATCGCCGGAATAAACGTTGCCGTTGCGATGATCACAAAAGGCGGCCTTGAGGCCGCCACTCGTAGCCTGGCAATGGAATACGCGAAACAAGGCATACGCGTGAACGCGGTCGCGCCGGGCGAGGTCGATACGCCTATGCACAAGAATGACTCGAAAGATTTTCTTAAGACGCTCCAACCGATGGGACAGATTTCCGATGTGAAAGACATCGTGGATGCGATTGTTTATCTCACGGAAGCTCATCAGGTAACCGGGGAGGTGCTGCACGTGGACGGCGGTGCGCACGTGGGCAAATGGTAACCTGCGAAGACTCTCAGTCGGCCAGCGCCGAGCAGCGGTTGAAAGAGCTGGCGTCAAGCTCCCGGCGCCGCCTGAGTCGTTCGGCACTTACGTGGAAGCGGTGCAAACGGACAATCTGCTTTTTTGAGCGCAATGATTCAGTATCCCCGTGTGCTAGGACACAATGTGGCGGGCATTATTGAAAGTCAGCTAAACCAATGAAAGTCGAGAAAAGAAGGAGATAGAATATGAGAATACTGATGGTATTAACTTCGCACGATCAACTCGGCAACACTGGCCGCAAGACGGGTTTCTGGCTGGAGGAGTTTGCAGCGCCCTACTTTGTTTTCAGAGATGCCGGAGTCGAACTAACACTGGCATCTCCCAAAGGCGGGCTGCCACCGCTAGATCCAAAGAGCGATCTGCCGGAAAATCAAACGCCGGCCATGACGCGCTTTAAGAAAGATAAGACGGCTCAGGAAGCTCTCGCCAACACGGCAAAGCTTTCGAGCGTGAAATCAGAAGATTTCGACACCGTGTTCTATCCGGGTGGACACGGTCCGATGTGGGATCTTGCCGAAGACCCCGTTTCCATTGCTCTGCTCGAATCGTTTTACAACTCCGGCAAGCCAATTGCGCTGGTCTGCCATTCGCCTGGTGTGCTTCGCCATGTCACTTACAAAGGCGAACCTCTGGTAAAGGGGAAGCACGTAACCGGCTTTACTAACGGCGAAGAGGAAGAGATGAAGCTCACGAGCGTTGTGCCGTTCCTGGTCGAAGATGAACTGCTGCGGCTCGGTGCCATGTTTGAGAAGAAGGCGAACTGGCAGCCTTTTTCCTTCACTGACGGCCGTCTCATTACTGGCCAGAATCCTGCGTCGTCGACCTCGGCAGCTCAGGCGCTTCTGAAACTCATGACTGGATCGGAATTGGAGTCTTCAATGAACAGCGTACAAATCGAACAGAAGAGCTACGAGATGCCCCCGCGGGACGGGTTTACCGTCGCACATTTTCTCACCGTCGCCGACATCGACCGATCGGCTCGCTTCTATGAAACGGTCTTCGGCGGTCGCATTCTGAGCAGAGGCGACAGCAAAGGCGCGCCTGGGTACATTCAGATCGCGAATACGTGGCTCATTGTCAACGTCGGGGGCGGCCCGACCCCCGACAAGCCGTCGGTAACGCTCAGCGTCCTCGCCGACCCGGATAAGATCAGCGGCTTTATGAATATCCGCGTTGCGGATATTCAAGCGTGCTATGAATTATGGAGAAGTCGAGGAGCCGAGTTCATCACGGAGCCGAAGGACAAGTACGGCGAGACGCGCTGCTACATCCGCGATCCTGACGGTTATATTATCGAGGTTGGACAGAGCAAGCCGGAATTCACGTATGGTTAACGCTCGGCCCCGGATGGGATGCGGATTTAGACGGTTACGGAAGGAAAAGTCGCCGAAATCGTAAGCACAACCGACAATTGTCGAATTACTTGCCGGTTCAGCCTCCGGCAGGGTGACGTGGCAATCACGCGGAGCTTATACCGCAAAGGGCGCGTTGGCTTCATCGGCTGGTTAGATGCCGGAACCACCACGCCGAAGAAGCTCGGCACGATCCTCTGTGACACGAATGTCCTCGATTTGGGATTCTTCGAGGCGCCACTTTCCATCGCGTTTAACGACATGAAAGGAATTATAAATGTCGCCGCGATGTTCATCGCTCCCCGTGAGTACCTGTACGCGATCATTCTTCACGGCCATCATGCGGAGAATCGGTTTGCGTATCTCCCGGTGTCACGCTACGAACGCCTCAATCGCGTGGATTTCTGCTCGGGAGATGCCACGTAACCAAGCCCAAGTCTGAATCTCATATGCCGAGGACTGCAGTGTCTTCATCTCGTGGTACGTGTAGGAGTCAACCAAGATCGTCTCGCGAGATTCATTTGTTGCACACCCAGCAATCAGTAGTGCGACCGGCAGGAGCTTGACCGAGCGCGGCACTAGCATCTAACGAGAAAGAGATAAGCCACGGCAGGGTGTCGTGGCAAACACGCTGGATTTGTTTCGCAATGGGGACGTTGGCTTCATCGATTGGTTAGGTGGTTACTTGCCACGGAGCCATAATGGAATCAGGACGAATGCGACGAGCAGGATGTAAAATGTCCAACCGCAGACCCACAACCATTCGAATACCCGGAGAATGCGGCCGAGTCGCACTACTCGTTTGTCTGGAAGTGCCTTGAATGCTCCGCCCATTACATATTTCGTGAGACGCCAGCTTGTTTGAGGGTCGTTCGGCAGAAAAGGATTAGGCGCCCCGAGGCGCTCCCACTCATCGGGACACTGGAGCTGCAGCTTCCGCATGAAAAACATGTGTAATGCAATTCCAAGGACCGCTAACGCTCCGACGCAGGCTGCGATAATCATCGCGCTTCACCATCTAACGAGAATTCGACCCAATTTTTGGGCATTTCAAGAGAAATACCCAGTTTTTGGGTCTAATCCGGCTTGAGTTTGAGAGTTGGGAGGACAAACTCATTCGCATGTCGGACAGAGTAGCCAGAAGGCCGGTCGCGGACAAACCAAAACTGCTCGACCAGGTGCGGAACATTATCCGACGCAAGCATTATTCCATGCGCACCGAGCAGGCTTATATCGACTGGATTAAGCGGTTCATCATCTATCACGGCAAACGGCACCCTGGAGAGATGGCCGAAGAGGAAGTCGCCGAATTTCTGACTTATCTTGCACGCGATCTCAACGTGGCGGCTTCGACTCAAAACCAGGCGCTGAGCGCGTTGCTTTTTCTCTACAAAGAGGTGCTCAAACCATGAGATGGGCTGGCTCGAAAAGGTCGAGCGAGCCAAAAAGCCGCCGAAGATGCCGGTCGTTTTATCGCGGCGCGAGGTGAAACAAATTTTCGCGCATCTTCATGGCATGCCCAAACTGATGGCCGGCTTGCTGTATGGCAGCGGGTTGCGCTTGATGGAATGCGTTCGGTTGCGAATAAAAGACGTGGATTTTGAGCTCGCCCAAATCACTGTGCATGATGCAAAAGGCGGAAAGGATCGCGTTACGATGCTGCCGTTGAATCTAAGTGAACCCCGGCGCCGTCACTTATCGCGAGCCAAAGCACAACATGAGCAGGATCTCGAAGACGGATTCGGCAGTGTTCATCTTCCATTCGCCCTCGCGCGCAAGCTTCCTAATGCGGCGCGTCAGTGGGCCTGGCAATACGTTTTTCCTTCGTCTCGTCTCTCCATCGATCCGCGCACCGGCCGGAAACAGCGGCACCATATTGCCGAGGGGGTGTTGCAAAGCGCGCTCAAACGAGCTGTGGACGCCGCTGGGATTGTGAAGCGCGCCAATTGTCACAGTTTACGGCACTCATTCGCGACGCATTTGCTATCTAAAGGTTACGACATTCGAACTGTGCAGGAACTGCTCGGTCACAAAGACGTGTCCACGACAATGATTTACACGAACGTGCTTAACAAGCCGGGGATCGGAGTGAAGAGCCCTTTGGATTAATCCAAGGGCGGAAGGCAATCAGAGATTTCTCGACTTCGCTCGCAACGACACGCGACGATCAAACATCATAATACATCGCAAATTCATAGGGGTGGGGCCTTAAACGCAGCGCGTCGTATTCTTTTTGTTTCATGTCGATCCAGTTGGCGATGAAGTCTTCGTTGAACACGTCGCCGCGTAACAGGAAGGAATGATCTGCCTGGAGCGCTTCGATTGCCCCCCGCAATGAATCGGGCACACTGGCGACCTGTGCGAGTTCCTCGGGTGGTAGTTCGTAGAGGTTTTTGTCGAGAGGATCGCCGGGATCCATGCGGTTTTGGATTCCATCGAGACCGGCTAGAAGCATCGCCGAGAAGGCGAGATATGGATTTGCGGCGGCATCCGGCGTCCGGAATTCGATGCGCTTTGCTTTCGGACTCGGCGAATAGGTCGGAATTCGAATGGCCGCGGAGCGATTGCGCGCGGAGTAGGCGAGATTGACCGGTGCTTCGAACCCGGGAACGAGTCGCTTGTAGCTATTCGTAGTCGGGTTCGTCAGGCAGGTGAGCGCCGGCGCGTGTTTCAAAATTCCGCCAATGAAAAAGAGCGCGGCCTCACTCAAGCCTGCGTAACCGTTCCCGGCAAACAGCGGCTTATCGGCATTCCACAGCGACATGTGCGTATGCATCCCCGACCCGTTATCGGCGAAGATCGGTTTCGGCATGAACGTGACCGTTTTGTTATGCCGTTTGGCGACGTTGCGCAGGATGTATTTGTAATACTGCATGTTGTCGCCCATGCGTTTGAGAGGCGCGAACCGGATGTCGATCTCCGCCTGGCCAGCGGTTGCGACTTCATGATGCTGGCGCTCGATCGCGACGCCTGCGTTTTCCAGCTCCAAACACATTTCGTTGCGAATGTCTTGCAACGAATCCATCGGCGAGACCGGAAAATAACCTTCTTTGGGCCGAATCTTGTAACCTAGATTTGGAAATTCTTCGCGCGCGCTATTCCAATGTCCTTCGACGCTATCGACCATGTATGACGCGGCGTTGCCGGTATTCGCAAATCGCACATCGTCGAAAATGAAAAACTCCGCCTCGGGCCCAAAGAACGCGGTGTCCGCGATGCCGGTCGATTTGAGATAAGCCTCCGCTTTTTCGGCAACACCGCGCGGGTCGCGATCGTACGGTTGGCGAGTGATCGGATCGACGATGGTGCAAATTAAACTCAGCGTCGGTTCAGCGTTGAAGACATCGATCCACGCGGTCGTCGCATCGGGAATGACGAGCATGTCTGAGGCGTTGATCACGCGCCAGCCGCGAATGCTTGATCCGTCAAACCCGAGGCCATCGGTGAAGATCTCCTCATTGTACTCGGTGAGCGTGGTCGTGAAATGCTGCCAGGTGCCGAGCAAATCCGTGAACTTGAAATCGATCAACTTCACGTTGCCCTCTTTGATCATTTTGCTGACGTCGGATGGAGTTTTGTCTTTAGCCATATGTTGGAGTTGTTAATTGTTAGTTGAGAGTTGATGGAAAATCATGTGGCGCAGCGTCGCTTAGCGATGTTCCAGAGCCAGAGGCCGATCAATAATCTGGCGATCGGTTGAAAATAGCGGCCAACCCAGTCGAAATAGGCACCAAGAGACTCGTTTGCGAGCAACGCTCCGATCAAGCCGGGAAGATTAAGAATGCCCCAAAGTAGAAATAAATATGCGACGCCGCGGTCCGTTCCGCTATTCGAAAGCAGCGCGATTCCGTAACAGAAAAGGCCGGCTGTAAACGCCAGGAAAAAAAGAAAGAAGAGCGCGTCGTTAACGCCTCCAAAAGTGTCGAGCGCCGAGCGAAACGCGCGGCGCTGCATCTCATCGGCACTCGTTTCATAACCGGTCCGCCACGCACGATTCACCGCGAAGATGAACAATGACGTCCTGAGCATTTCCACAAAGGCAAACAGAACGTAACTGCCAAACCCGAATATTCCGATCACTCGCGACGTGCCGCTCAGAAGGATAGGAATTGCGGCCATTGAAATGACCACAAGCACGCAATGGATCAGCACCACCCAGAGGCGACCCATGTAAATGGCGTTGTGCCGAAGCTGTATTTGCGATTCAAACGTCGTCGCGTTGCTCCATAGATCAGGCAGCCAATGGACCGCGACGGTTGAGAGCGCCGTCAAAATCGCACAGATGCTCGCGACCTTAATGAATGCAGGCGACACCCGCTCCGGCAAAATGTCGGAGGCTGCACCGGGTACCATCACACTGCTTTTTCCCCGATCTCTTCCGTGCGGATACGCACGGCGTGTTCCACTGGGAGAACAAACACTTTTCCATCCCCGATTTTCCCGGTCTTTGCCGCAGCCACCACTACGGTTACCGCTTTTTCCACCATGTCGTCCGCCATCACCACTTCCACTTTCACTTTGGGCAGAAAATCGACCGTATATTCGCTCCCACGATAAATTTCCGTGTGCCCTTTTTGCCGGCCGAACCCTTTCACTTCTGTGACGGTCATCCCTTCGATTCCAAGCTCGGCCAGCGCCTCTTTGACCTCCTCGAGCTTGAACGGCTTAATGATGGCTTCCAGTTTTTTCATGTCACGTAAACTCAGCGTCGCGCGGTTTCTTGCAACCGAAAGGTAAACGCAGCACGCGCTCTCTTAGCAATGCCGCGATGCGAATGCAATCACGAATTTTTTGGGCAGCAAAATGTGAGAGGAATGGCTGATTCTCAATTGCGTTTGGTTGGATCAGACCTGTGACTGTGAGGTCGCCTCTCCCTTGCGAAGGGAGAGGGGGACGGTGAGGGTTCATTCAGAGCGACTGCGAGTAAATCGGCACGAACCCCTCATCTTAATCCTCTCCCCTTGGCCAAGGGGAGAGGCGAGGAAACAACGGTCGCAAGAATGAGTCGGCCCGTTTTTATGACTTCAATCGCGCCGTCATGCTTGGCAGATTTGCACAAAATTTTCTTTGACGGTTATACTGAACTAAATGGCTCGCGACTCCTTTGTTCATCTGCATCTGCATACAGAATATTCGCTGTTGGACGGCGCTATCCGGATGAAAGAGCTGATGAGAAAAGCAGCTGAATTCAAAATGCCGGCGGTCGCGATCACGGATCACGGCAATTTGTTCGGGGCGATTGAATTTTACCAGGAAGCGCAGCGTGCCGGGGTCAAACCGATCATCGGTTGCGAGGCATATATCGCCCCGGGATCGCATAAGGACCGGCCGGGATCGCGTCGTGATGCAGCGTATCACTTCACTTTGTTGGCGGAAAACGAGACTGGCTACCAAAATCTGGTCAAGTTGGTGACCGCGGCGCATCTGGATGGTTTTCATTACGCGCCCAGGATTGATAAGGAACTCCTCGCAGCGCGGTCGGAGGGCCTGATTGGGCTCAGCGGCTGTCTCGCAGGCGAAATCAACACCGCAATTCAGGCGAACAACATCGAGAAGGCAAGACAGAGCGCAGGCGAATATCGGGACATTCTCGGTGCGAAAAATTTCTTCATCGAATTGCACGATCACGGGATAGAAGAACAACGCAAATGCATGACAGCGCTGCCGCAAATTGCGCGGGACATTGGGGTCGGGCTGGTCGCGGCCAACGATGTTCATTTTCTGCGCCGCAGCGACCACCAGGCGCACGACGTAATGCTTTGCATCGGCACGGGAAAAATGGTGCAGGACGAAACCCGGATGCGCTACGTGCCGGAATTGTATTTCAAATCACCGGCCGAAATGCGCGAGCTGTTCCGCGATTTTCCCGAAGCGATTGCGAACACACTTAAGATTGGTGAACGCTGTCATCTCGATCTCGAGTTTGGGCGTTCCAAGTATCCGGAGTATCCGTCGCCGCCGGGAAAAACCCGGGAAGAATATTTACGCGAGCTTTGTTACGAGGGTTTGGGGCAACGCTACGGCGAACGCGCGGCGGACGATCCAGAGCTGATCCGACGGCTCGATTACGAACTGAGCGTTTTCGAAAAAACGGGGTTCGTCAGTTATTTGCTCATTGTTTGGGATTTCATTCACTTTGCCAAAGGAAAAGGTATTCCTGTGGGACCCGGACGCGGCTCCGCCGCCGGTTCGATGGTCACTTACGTTCTCGGAATCACTGATATCGACCCGCTCCAGTACGGATTACTTTTCGAGCGATTCTTAAATCCCGACCGTGTTTCGCCACCGGATATCGACATCGATTTTTGCGAAGCCCGGCGCGGTGAGGTGCTCGAATACGTGCGACAGAAATATGGCGAGCGGCGCGTTGCACAAATCATCACGTTTGGGAAACTGAAGGCGAAAAGCGTTGTTCGCGACGTCGGACGAGTGATGGGGTGGAGCTATCGCGATGCGGATCGCATTGCAAAAATGATCCCCAACGAGCTGAACATCACGCTCGATTCAGCCGTGGAAAAAAATCCGGAACTGAAGCGCGCAGTGGCTACCGAGGCGACGACGAAGCAGCTTTTCGACTACGCAAAAGTCCTTGAAGGGTTGTCGCGCAATGCAGGCGTGCACGCCGCGGGAGTCGTGATGGCCGATCGGGATCTGTCTGATTACATCCCTCTTTGCCGCGACGTGAAAGGCAACGACGTGATCAGCCAGTACGCGATGGGCCCACTCAATGACCTCGGCCTTTTGAAGATGGATTTCCTCGGATTAAAAACGCTGACAGTCATTGAGGATACTTTGGCCTTAATTCACAAGCGTGATCCAAACTTTTCTCAGAAGGAGATTCCACTCGATGACGCCGCCGCGTTTGTCCTTTTTAACCGCGGTGAAACCATCGGTCTTTTCCAGATGGAATCCGGCGGGATGACCAGTTTGTCCAAGCAGTTCGACGTAAAGAAGCTCGACGACATCATCGCATTGATCGCCCTTTACCGGCCCGGCCCAATGGAACTCATCCCTGAGTACGTGAAAGCGAAAAAGGGGATCACACCGATCAAATATCTGCATCCGCTGCTCGAAGATATCTGCGCCGACACGTATGGCGTCATGATTTACCAGGAACAGGTGATGGCTGCAGCGAGCAAACTTGCCGGCTACTCACTTGCGCAAGCTGATCTTCTCCGGCGCGCCATGGGCAAGAAAGACAAGGAAAAAATGGCGAAAGAGAGGAGAAATTTCATCGAAGGCTGCGCCCGCGCAAACAAGATTCCTGAGAAGAAAGCGAATGCCATCTTCGATTTGCTGGAGAAATTCGCGGGTTACGGATTCAACAAGAGCCACAGCGCAGCCTATGGCGTGATCAGTTATCAAACCGCGTATCTCAAAGCGCATTACCCGGTGGAATTCATGGCGGGTTTGCTGAGCAACGAGATCAACAACACGGAAAAAATTTCCATTTTCGTCGGCGAATGCAGAAGAATGGGAATTTCCATCCTGCCGCCAGACATCAACAAGAGCGGCTTGGAGTTTGTTCCAGAGACTGTAGCCGCGGGCGCCGAGCGCGGTAGCAAAGCTGCAGCTGGCCTTGCTGATGCCGGAGGGCGCGCGCGAGAATTACAAACTGGGGTCAGCGACCTCGGCTACAACGCCATTCGTTACGGCCTTGCTGCTATCAAACACGTCGGCGAAACGGCCATGGAAGCGGCAATCCGCGAACGCGAACAGCGAGGGCCGTTCAGTTCGCTGGAAGATTTCTGCACGCGGCTAGACTCGCGCGTCGCCAACCGAAAGATGCTCGAGAGCCTCATCAAGGCTGGCGCATTTGATTTTGTTGGCCGAGATCGTTCGGAACTTTTTAGCTGTATTGATGACGCGGTCATGGCTTCCGCCGCAGCGCAACGTGACAGGATCGCCGGCCAAGTTTCACTGTTTGATGAAACAACCGCTCCAACCGGATCGAGGAAAAGGCCTGCCTCGCCTTGGAGCGAGCATCAAAAACTTTCTTACGAGAAGGAACTGCTTGGTTTCTACGTCAGTGGCCATCCGCTCGACGCGTATGCGGATGTTTTCGCGGCAAAAAATTATCGATCGATTGCTTCATTAGGTGGGCTCGATGATCGCGCACCGCTCAAGATTGCCGGGGCGATTGTCGAGGTTGAAAAAAAGTTTACAAGAAAAGAGGGTAAACCATTCGCCGTAATTTGGATCGAAGACCGGGCAGACATGCTCGAAGTGGTCGTGTGGAACGAGGTTTACCTGAAAGTTTCAAGCGCGCTTGTGCCGGGACGCGTTATCGAAATCAAAGGAACACTGGACAAACGCGAGGAGATCCCTCGCGCCGTTGCACAGGAAATCAAGACGCTTTCGCCTCGAAAGCCCAATGGAGCGACCGAAGAATCGACGGACTCAACTCAGGAGTCCGCGGTGCTGTTGCAATTCTCGTCCGCTACAACGGGTGACGAATTACGAGAAGTGCGCAAAATTCTTGCCAGCTCGCCGGGCCGGCGTCCGGTTCAGTTGCTATTTGATCGCGCAAATGGCAACGCCCTGCGTCTGAACGCAGGCGCAGAGTTTAGTGTGAACCTCACACGCGAGCTCGAGGAAAAACTTTCGCGTTGGTTGGTGACGACGCAATCGTAGCTGCGTTTTTGCGCCTTCCCTTCAAGTCGGTCTTACTGGCGCCGTTTTCTTGGGCGAGGCGTTGCGGAGGGGTGCGCTTCGGGTCGGGGAAGTGTTCCCAGTAATAGTGCTGCTCTTTCCAGGGAAGCACTGGAGGAACAGAAAGGAAATTGCCGGGTGACGCCGCCCGGGTCTGCAACGTCGGAGGATTCTGCGATCGTCCGCTCTTTTAAACCGATCGTCCAGTTATGTTGAAAGAGGCTGCCTCCGAACTGCAACTCTGCGATAGCCGGCGCGAGAGTGAACGGTACGGACGCAAATTCGATCTTGTTCATGCAATCAATTGGGTGCGGCGTTAGATCGAAGATCGGCGTTGCTCCACTGAGGCTGATTTTCACATTGCTTGTGTCCTGAAAATCGATTTCCCCACCAAGTGAAAGATCGGTGTCTCTAGTCGCAACATTGAGAAACTCTATCGACGCACGATTCCCTCCAAAAACAATGCGGCCGCTTGCCTCGGTGAGATTGATAAGGCCTCCCCCGTCGGAGGACAGCTTTCCGTTCACGAGCTGGATGTCACCCTCGATGTGGGGATTTTGCAACGTTTGGGAAAGCGAAATGTTTCCACTCAGAATGCCGTCGTAGAACATTTGCGGGTGAAAGAGCTGAGGTGCGTTTGCGAGAAAGATTGATGGAACGTTGAGAGTGATATTCAGTGGAGACGCCAGAAAAGCGTTCCAGCCTGCCCCGATTCGCAAAGGGAAATTGGCCGTGAAGCTTATCGGGCTTGAATTATTGGGCATGTGGATCACGCCGCGCACGTCCCATTTGCTGGAATCGATGGTTGCCTGAACATCAGCCGGGATTGGATTTGCTTTTTCTGCAGCTCCACGCGGAGTCGACAGGTAATCGAGCAGGTTCGTCAATCTGGCTTCGAGCGTCCCTGAATAGTTGTGCCCGCGTGACAGATCAATTTTACCCTGCCCACTGAGAGAATCATTTTTGCGGGTCATCGCCAATTGTTCGATCTCCAGCTCGGTCGCTTTCAAATTTAGCTTCGCGCTCAGGTTGTCGATCGCAGTCTTGAAAAATGTGAGCGAAGTGCCCTCGACCATGAGATGGCCGCCAACTTTGCGATCGCGGGTGTCCATCGCTCCGTCAATCGTGATTTTACCCGCAAAATCACCAGCGTTCGCGCCAAACAAGGCCGCGAAATCACCCAGCTGATCGATCGATGCCGATATGTTCCCGCGAAAATCCGGACTGAGCCAGCCGGAAGCGCTTGAGGGGAATGCAGCTTCACCGCTTAAAGTGAACTGGTTTGCTTGTTGTTTTATATAGAGCTGCTGCAGTTGTATCCGCCGATTGTACAGCGCCACGCCGATCATGATCGCTTCGGCGGTGCGATTGCGCCACGTAAGGCCGGTGAGTTCGGTCCAGAGCGATGCGGTCAAGCGGGCTGGGTCGGAAAGATTCCCGCGAAAAGTGAAGTTCCCAGCGTGCAGCAAGCCACTAACACGATCGGCGAATCCGAATGCTTCCGATGTTTGCTCGAGAGAGATGTCCGTAGCTCCGCCGGCAATTTTCCAGTTGGAATGTTGAGAGCGCCATTCGTGTGACATCGTTCCGCGGATTTTTCCGCCGAACGCGTCCAGGTCGAACTGTAATCCCACACGTTGGTTCCCCAGGCGTGACAAGTCGGCCGTAGCGGACTGCAGGTCGAGACCGTGTGTTAAAGTGACGCCGGCGATTGTCAGATGATCACTTTCCCAATGCGTTGCTCCTCGCAATTGCGAAAACGTCTGATGGAACCAGGGTGAGGCAATCATGATCTCAGCAGCAGTAAAACGCCCCGCTTCGGTTTGATACGCGGATAGAAATCCGTTTCGCAGCAAAACAAGCGTCGGCCCGTTTTCGATCCGTAAATCCGAGTCGGCGACGGTCAGATTCTCTGGAAGCATTCGGTGCAATGTTGCCCAGCCACGCCGGGTTATTGCTCGCACGGCTGGGTTGCTTCGGCGCAGTTGGCCATGCAATTCCCGAATCGACAGACTGCGGAGAGCGCGACCTCCTCTGTGCAGGAGGATATGTTTGAAATTCAAGTCGAACATCGCATCGGTGATCGTGAGATCGACCTGGAGCGCGTCATCGTGGGCGTTTCTGAGGCGAAGCTCATGGATCACAACCGGACGCAGAAACGGTGCATCGATCCTGTCGATGTTTACAGTGAATCCCTCCTGCCGGGCTCTCCACCAAATCCACCAGCGAACGCCATGAGCAACCGTGAATGGCGTAAACCAAACTGCCAGCAACGCCGCGAGCAGGAGAAACCCGCTGGCGAAGAGAAATCGATTTTTCAGAGGCATTTATACTGCACTTGTCGTGATTCGGGCTTCGTCATTCATTCGGCTTCACTTGTAGCGCCACCTTTAAAAATCAAATGCAGTGGTTGCGGCGTGTGCACGCGTTGCTCGATTTGCTGCTGCAACGAGCGCTCTGCTTCAGCCAGCAAGTCGCTTTCTGCTGCTTTTTCCCGTGCAAGCTGAGGCAGAATCGATAATTCGCTTTGCATGTCCTGTCCCGAAATGTGGTTCCACAGTCCATTTTCAAACGCGAGGACGTCCACCTGGTCCTGCTCGATACCAAGGATACGGGCGTGCGGCAGCTGGACGGTGATTTCATTCGGGCGAATATCGATCGAGAGGTTGTTCTCGAGATCCAAACCGGCTTTGACAGTGAATGTGCCATGCAGCTTTACACGCTTCGAACTGCCCACCCAGGTATGGAGAAATTCGTGTTCCACTTCGATCCTTCGTGACAAGACAACCAGTTCGCTGACAGGCGTCGTCTGTTCCATATAGACGCGGTTGTTGATCGTGATCCGCGGCTGCAAATGCGCGATATCGATAAAAGCCGCACGTAAATCCTTACCTAACTTCTCGAGCTCGGCGGTGCTCTGCCGTGCCGTACGGGCTGGCCAGGTTTCGATCCGCCAAAAAATGATCACGGCCACAGCGGCGAAAAGAAGCGCGACCAAGAGTAATGTGATCCGCCAGGAGATGCCTCCTGATCGTGAAACAGAATGACAAAGCACGAATGACGAATGCCGAATTAATGACCAATGACAAATGACGAGTGAGCACCGGGTTTTATTCGGTCATTCTCCGTCGTCGTCGGACTTCATTCTAAAAAATTACCGCCCCCCACGCCCGATAGGCGTGAAGGGCGGCTGTTCCCCCCAGAACAATCGTGAAAAACTTGGAGGCTACTAAACGAGCTTCCATCAGATCGCAACAAATTTTATCTGAAAAATTCGCTCGTGTGGGATGACGTAAAATCAGAAACAAAAGCAATCACGAAACGGCGACTGCACTGTTTTTCAAAGCAGCGCGAGACATTGTTGGTAAGCGTGCTTGCCTAAGGGCGTGCAGCAGTTTCTAGTTCGTATGGGAAATTTGGATGATGGGCCGGCGTCGCGGAGCCTTGCTGGTTCATTACTCGTCGCTCATCCCAATATGCTGGACCCGAATTTCCGCCGCACGGTGCTTTTCATTTCCGAGCATGATCCAGGCGAGGGCGCGCTCGGCGTCATCATCAATCGACCGCTGGACAGACAGGTAGCGGATCTGGTGACGGGGGAACCACCAGCAGGCCTTGCGGAGGTGCCGGTTTTTCTCGGTGGACCTGTTGGGAAAAATCAACTGATGTTTGCGGCGTTTGAATGGCACCCGAGGGGAGGGCTCAAGCTCAATCATGATGTCGGTTTAAAGGAAACGATCGAGACGGCTGATCAGAAAAAAATAATTACAGTTTGCGCATTCGTAGGCTATGCGGGCTGGGGAGCGGGACAGTTGGAGAGCGAGATGAAGCAGAAAGCCTGGCTTCTTCAAAAAGCCAATCGCTCGGCACTCAAGCTCGACCGCCTTCCGAACCTGTGGTTCGACATTATGCGGGGGCTGGGGCCGTGGTACAAGATGCTGGCTGCGGCGCCCGATGATCCGTCGCTGAACTAATGAAGCATGAGAGGTGACGTGAGAAGTAATTTGGCTTGATTCCTTCTTCTCACTAATCACTAATCACTTCTCACTTCTCACATGATCATTGGTGTCCCGAAAGAAATTAAAGAGCAGGAGCAACGCGTCGCCCTGTTGCCATCGGCGGCCAGTCAGCTCACCCGGCGCGGTCATTCAGTCGTAGTACAAAAGAACGCCGGAATTGGATCGGGTTATCCGGACGACGAGTACGTCAAAGCGGGTGCTGAAATTATCGATCAGGCGAACGACGTTTTCGCGGGAAGTGACATGGTCGTGAAAGTGAAGGAGCCGCTTGAGGCTGAGTTTCCATTCTTACGCAAGGGTCAAATCCTGTTCACCTATCTGCATCTGGCTGCGAGTAAATCGCTCACTGAGGCGCTGCTGAAATCGGGCGTGACCGCAGTGGCGTATGAGACGATTCAGATCAATCATCGTCTGCCGCTGCTCGAACCGATGAGCGAGATCGCAGGACGCATGTCGGCGGTGATGGGCGCAAATTTCCTCGCCAAGTACAATGGCGGCAGCGGAGTCCTATTGGGCGGCGTCCCGGGTGTTTTGCCTGGACGCGTCGTCGTTGTGGGCGGTGGGACGTCGGGTATGAATGCGGCGCGCATGGCAACCGGTCTGGGCGCAGAGGTAACGATACTCGATGTTGATCTGGAACGGCTGCGTGACCTCGATCTCGCGATGGAAAACACCAATACCCTGTATTCAAGCGAAGCAAACTTGCAGGATTTGATGGCGGATTGCGATCTGCTGATTGGCGCCGTGCTCGTGCCGGGAGCGAAAGCGCCGAAGATAATCACGCGTCAGATGCTGCGAAAAATGAAGCCGGGCAGCGTGCTGGTAGATATTTCCATTGATCAAGGCGGTTGCGCGGAAACGTCACGACCCACCACTCACCTTGATCCAGTTTACGTCGAGGAACGCGTTACTCATTATTGCGTCGCGAACATGCCCGCGGCCTACGCACGTACCGCCACTCAGGCCCTTACCAATGTCACGTTTCGTTACGTAGAACTGCTTGCCGATTTAGGGCTCGAAGGCGCATGTAAGAAACAACCGGCGCTCATTGGTGGCATCAACACCCGCGACGGACGGCTTACTTGTAAGGCGGTGGCGGAGGCGCACGGCCTCAAATACGAGGCTCCGCTTTAATCGGTGCACCAGGCATTTGCTGTTAAAAAGAAGGAATCAGATGCGGTCAAAAACTGCCTTGCTCCGATTAATCTGTTAAAGCAATATGGCTCTTCCAATTAACACTATGAAAAAATACATTTGTATTCTGGCGAGTGCCGCGCTTCTGGCGGCGTGCGAGCAAAAGACCGAGACAACTGAACCCGCGGCAAGCCCAGCGGCCACGAGTCCGCCAACAACTGAAGCAACCAGCCCGGCTTCGACGACCGAATCTCCCGCGGCGGTGTCAGAGTCTCCGGCCACGGCAGAATCTCCTGCCGCTGCCGAAACGACGCCACCGCCACCAGGTTCATAATTCCGGAGTTTGAAATTCTTTTGAGAAGTCTTCTCCCAGAAACGGGGGAAGACTTCTCTGCTTTGTACCTGTGCCGCTATAATGAACTTTTACGCGGACCACGTTATAAGCTAGGCCCCGCAGTCGAACACAAACATGGTCCTCTCCGATTCGCTCTCGTTCCCAAAACGGCGCCGATTGACCCGCGCTTCGGAGTTCGAACGCATTAGGCGAGACGGGTCTGTGCGACGCGGCCGATTATTGAATCTTAGCGTGATGCCGGCAGAGAATTCGGGCCCGTTCCGTGCCGGCTTCATAACTTCTCGTCGCCTCGGAAGCGCGGTAGTTCGTAATCGGGTCCGGCGCCGTTTGCGGGAGATCGTGCGCAAGCACCAGCACCATTTGCGACAGGATTTTTGGGTCGTGCTTATTGCCAGACGCGAGGCTGCCAGCACGAGCTACCACGACTTGGAAGATGAGTGGTTGCGTCTCGCGAGACGCGCTTCTATCCTGCTTTGATGCTCTGGCTGGTTCGTTCTGTTATTCGCGTTTATCAATGCACCCTGTCGCCGCTCCTGCGTTTGCTGTGCGGACCTGATTCCGGCTGCCGATTTACACCGACATGCTCGGAATATTTTCTGGAAGCGGTGGAGACGCACGGCGTCGGACGCGGAAGCTGGCTGGGATTGAAACGCCTGGCGCGATGTCAACCCTGGGGCGGATGCGGGTACGATCCGGTCCCGAGCGGCAAGAATTCAGCGTCGGACTTACCTGCGGCCGTGGGGCATGGAACAACTCGAATCCAGTTTGACCGTTCGGCGCGGCGCTGCTGAGTAGCCGCCCAAAGACGACTTACCGTTTATGGATCGAACTGCATGGATTGTCGTTGGTCTTTGCGTAGTCGGACTCGTATTGTGGCAGATTTACGTAGCGAAACAGATGCCGCAGCGTCCTGCGCCGATCAATGTCGTGCCAGGGCAAGTGTCACCTACGGCAACGCCGAAAGTTTCTGAAGCGTCTCCGTCACCCGCTATCCCTGAAGCCACACCGAAGAGCGCCGAGTCTGCCCCCGCCTTTGCCGAGAAAATAGAAACATTGCGAAATTCGGATGTTGAGCTGCGCCTAACGAATCGCGGAGGCGGTATTAAGGAGGCGATCCTCCTCAATCAGGTAGCCGAGAAAGGGCAGCCCGTTACCCTGAATTCAGGGCAAAGCGCGCCGATTGGCGCAATCATTGAGCAGCCGTCAATGGTAGTGCTTCCTGAGTTTACGGCATCGACCGAACCAAATTCAGTCGTGCAATTTGAGCGAACAACAGCCGAGCAAATCGTCATTCGAAAAAAGTTCTCCTTCGAAAAATCACCGGAGAACAAGGAGAACTACGTGATTGACATGGAAGTCGATCTCGAAAATCGAGGAGCCAAGGCATATCAAAGCGCCGGCTATTTTGTGGCGCTCGGATCGGCGGCGCCTATTCATCCCAAGGATTATCCTTCCTACACACGGCTCGCCTGGAGCATCGATGGAAAGGCAAAAGGAATTGATGTTGGCTGGTTTGCCAGCAGTGGTGGTTTTCTGGGTTTGGGCCAACGCGCGGCGCGACCCTATTTCGAGGAGAGTATTCACGGCGCGGAATGGGTTGCTGTGAGCAATCAATTTTTCACCACTCTGCTGGCACCGCTCACCGCCAAAGCCACCGGCGTTTGGGGACGCCGTTTCGATGTCGAATATTCGCCGGAGCAAAAACTGCCGGCTATCGAGGGAGCGCTTGGCATGCCGGGATTTCAGTTGCAACCCGGGCAAACGTATGCCACGCGCTTCGAAATCTATGCCGGTCCGAAACTTTACCATCGCCTCGCCCGGCTTTCGCATAATGAAGCGGAGGTAATGGACTTCGGGATATTCAAGATCGTCTGCCAGTTTTTGCTCAACTTCATGAACCTGCTTCACAGCTGGCTGCATGACTATGGCCTCGCCATTCTCGCTCTCACCACGATTATCAAGCTCACGCTCTGGCCAATCCAAAACCGGGCGAATCGCTCCATGCGCCAGATGGCTGCGCTTTCCCCAAAAATGCAGGAACTGAGGGACAAGTACAAAGATGATCCGACGCGGATGAACCAGGAGTTGATGAAGCTTTACAAACAGTATGGCATCAATCCCGTCGGCGGCTGTTTGCCCATGATGATTCAAATTCCGATCTTTTTCGGGCTCTTCAAAATGCTGGGGCAAGCGGTGGAATTGCGAAACGCAAGATTTCTCTGGGTAAAAGATCTTTCGCAGCCTGACACTGTTGCGCATCTGCCGCTGCTCGGCTGGCCGGTCAATATCATTCCGCTATGCATGGCTGCGACGCAGATTTGGCTCATGGCAATGACGCCAAAGTCGGGCGATCCCACTCAGCGTCGCGTCATGATGTTCATGCCGCTGATCTTTTTATTTATCTGCTACAATTTTGCTGCAGCTCTGGCATTGTATTACACCGCACAAAACCTTTTCAGTATCTTGCAATTCTATCAGAATAAACGACAACCCATGCCAACCCTCGAAAAAGTTGCGCCCGCCGGAAAACGGAAACGATGATGACGCCAAAGGATCTGCTCGATACAATGCTGGGTTATCTCGGTTTCGTTGTTCAAATCGAGGAGACCAGCAATGAGGGTGGCAACCCGACGCTGCAGATTTATACCGAGGAAAGCGGCCGCCTGATTGGGCGCAATGGTGAGACGCTCGAGGCCATCCAGTTTTTGCTTAACCGGCTGCTGCAGGCCAGAGACAAAGATGCCGAAAAGGTAATTGTGGATTGCGAGCATTATCGCTCCATGCGCGAAGACCGGATCGTGCAACGCGTTCGGGAATTGGCCGAACGTGTGCGCATTACCGGCCGTCCGCTTCAGCTCGAGCCGATGAATTCCTACGAGCGGCGTCTCGTCCACAATGCTTTCAAAGACGACCCAGAGGTAGCAACGTGGAGCCCGTCGGATTCGGCGCGCATCAAGCAAATAACCCTGGTGAAGCGCCAACCAAAGAAGGAAGCGGCGCCAAAAGCGCAGATCTCAACCTGAGTAAAGCGAGCGATCTCCCTGGGAGTCGCAGATTATTTGGTCAGCTAGTGTACTAAGTACTACGCTGCGCCACCGAATGCGGTACCGGCAATGGCGACAGTTTCAAACGCCGTCGAGTTGCCTGGTTAGATCACACCGTCGTAAGCCCGGAAAGTGAGGCAAGAGTAGCTCCAGCGGCGCCAGCGGGAGCCCACCACGTCTGATCGCCGACGATCCCATCCACGTAGACAGATCGATCCTGTTGATACGCTTTCACTGCAGCTTCGGTCTTGGGACCGAAATCCCCGTCCACGGGCCCCGGATCAGTCGCAGGAGTCGAATATTTCTTGAGACCGTTTTGCAAACCGATCACAGCATTGCCCGAGGCACCCCGCGATAATGTCGGAGTATTTGGGTCCGCTGGAAGCGCCTGCCATGTTTGCGGACCCACGACTCCGTCCACCGTCAATCCTGCGCCTTGTTGGAAGTCTTTGACAGTCTGTTCCGTCGTCGCGTCGAACGTGCCTGTGATACCGCTGGGCGCGAGCGCCTTGGTCATTACAAAAATACGTTGAAGTCTCCGCACGTCGTGCCCAGTCGCACCGATGCTGAGTGTTGGGCCGCTATTCATAAATCTTACGCCTTCCTAAGTTTGTTGTTTTATTAGCGTAAGTCTTGCGAGAACGGTCTGCGATTCAAGCGAAGTTCGGCGACAGGACCGGCACTATAACGTAACGGAAGTCAATTCGACGCGGGCGACCGGAAGAAAAATCTTGTAATTATCTGGTAGCGGAGTGGCGAAAATCTGACAAGTGTAACGGCCACAATTATGAAAACAATAACGCTTAAGCCGTTTGCTCTTTGTCTGTCTATTCTCGCGCTGGCCGGAAATGTTTCTGCGCAAAGCGATTTGAAGCTACCTGATGCCAGCCAGGCGGCGGAGGTCAAACAGCGCATTGCCCTGACGGATATTACGGTCAATTACCATCGGCCGTTGGTGAAAGGTCGAAAAATTTGGGGCGGCCTCGTCCCGTACGGCAAAGTTTGGCGTGCGGGGGCTAACGAAAACACGACGATTGAATTCAGCGATCCGGTGTCGGTGGAGGGCAAGCCGTTGGACAAAGGAACCTATGGGCTGCATATGATTCCGAATCCTGATTCGTGGACGGTGATCTTTTCAAAAACAAACACAGGGTGGGGTAGCTACAGCTATAAGCAGGACGAAGACGCCTTGCGCGTGAATGTGAAACCGAAGCCCCTCGCGGAGTCGAAAGAGGCCCTTGAATACGACTTCGAAGATTTGAAACCAGATTCGACGGCGGTGACGCTGAAATGGGAAAAGTTGGGTGTTCCATTCACCGTGTCGGTCAAGGATGCTGACCAGACGTTGCAGAATATTCGAGGTCAAATGAAAGGCGGAGGCCAGTTTGCCTGGCAAGCCCCGAACCAAGCGGCACAATTTTGTTTGACCAGAAAAATTAATCTCGATGAAGCACTGCGTTGGGCCGATGCCTCAATTCAGAATGAGGAAAGGTTTGAAAATCTCAGCACCAAAGCTGACATCCTTAAAGCCTTGAACCGTCCGGACGAGGCGAAAACTGCCTGGAACCGCGCGGTCCAAATTGCCACTCCCGTACAGCTCTATTCCTATGGTCGAGGTTTACAGAGTCGGAAGGAGGGGGCTGAAGCGATGGAGATTTTCCAAGAGGTTTCCAAACGGGATCCGCACGGAGTCTATGGAGATCTGGCTCGGGCCCGGATCAAGTCTGCATCAGGCGATTTCGCGGGCGCGACCAGCGATGCTAAGCAGGCACAAGCTGCCGCGCCTTTAGATGCGCAAAAACAGAGCATCCAAGCACTGATCGACCGACTGGAAGCGAAGCAGGATATCAATTAAGACCTTTGGCGCATGCGATCCTCGGACATGGGACGGTAGCGCTCGATGGGACGTTCACAGACGGGAGTCCGACGTTGCGTGTGACGCACCAGAGCATTTTGCGCTGTTGGCGAGTTGCCTTTGCCGTTGCCGTGATCGCGTTTTCATGCACAACGGATTCGGCCGATACGCCACCATTGTTATCTCCTTGGCAGATGAATGCCAGCGAGATTCAGCTCGCACTGCAGAAGCTTAACGTGCTTGGTCGGGTTCTCTACATTGCGGCTCATCCGGATGATGAGAACACAAATCTCATGGCGTTGTGGGCGAACGGCTCATTATATGACGCCGCTTATCTGTCAGTCACGCGCGGGGATGGCGGTCAGAATCTGCTTGGGCCGGAACTGCGCGAGCGCCTTGGGGTTATTCGAACGCAGGAGTTGCTGCAAGCGCGACGAATCGACCATGGCAAACAGTTCTTTTCGCGAGCAATCGATTTCGGATTTTCAAAAACAGCAGAAGAGTCCCTACGCTTCTGGAATCACGACAAAATTCTCTCCGACGTGGTTTGGGTGGTCCGGAAGTTTCGACCAGATGTAATAGTGACACGTTTCAGTCCGGAGGATCAAAAGACGCATGGCCATCACACTGCGTCAGCCATTCTGGCAGTTGAAGCATTCTCGGCTGCCGGTGACCCAAATCGCTTCCCAGAGCAGCTGGCATTGGTAAAACCATGGCAGCCGACGCGCTTGGTGTGGAACACGTCTCCATTTTTCTTCTCGAACCGCAACCTTCCCTTTGATCCGACGGGTCTGACTGTTTTGGAAGCGGGCGGTTACAATCCGCTTCTCGGAAAAGCGTATACGGAAATCGCGGCGGCCAGTCTGAGTATGCATAAGAGCCAGGGTGTGGGCAGCCCGCCGCGACGTGGAGCGCGAAAAGAATATTTCAAACTGTTGGAAGGTCAGCCCATGACGAGCTCGCTCTTTGAGGGCATCGATACGAACTGGTCACGTGTCCCCAACTCGGCATCTGTTGCTACAGAAATTCGTCAGATCATTTCGCAGTTCCGGCCCACCGACCCGGCAGCCTCGGTGCCTGCGTTGTTGAAGCTACGGCAGACACTGGATGGAATTAAGGATGATTCCTGGGTACCTGAGAAGAAGGCCGAGTTGGACCAAATCATCGCCGCATGTCTGGGCTTGCATGTAGAAGCCTCCACAACCAATGAGACCGTCACGCCAGGGCAAACCGTTAAAGTAAAACTGGAAGCGATTAACCGCTGCAATATTCCAGTCACACTGCAGGAAACACGTTTTCCCTTCTCCGGCGAGTCGATGAGAATTGATGCGGCGCTTCCAACCAATGAACTAGTGACGAAGGATCTGTCGTGCAAGATCCCAGAGAATACTCCTTATTCACAGCCTTATTGGCTTCGTAAACCAGGAACGCTTGGTACCTTCGCGGTGGATGATCAACAGCTTATCGGGCTACCCGAAAATCCACCCGATCTTCCGGTAGAGATTGTCCTGCAAATCAACGGGCAGGAGCTCCGTTATACGGTGGACGGGAAGTACCGCACGGTTGACCCAGTGGCAGGCGAACTGAGACGACCGCTAGTCATTGCGCCGCCCGTTTTCGCGAAGATCGCGGACAGCGTGTTGGTATTTCCGACAAACCAGCCGAAGCCGGTTTCAGTACGAGTCACTGCGGCCACTGGCCCTGTGAAAGGAGAGCTAAAATTAGCCGTACCGCAGAACTGGGGAGTCGATCCGGCGTCTGTGCCGATAGATTTGAAGGGAACCAATGCCGAGACGACGGCTACGTTTACGGTCAAACCACCCGACCACGATAGTGAAGGAACGCTGCGAGCTATTGTTTCGACCGATGGGCGTGACTATTCATTTGAGCGCGTGCGCATTTCCTACCCGCACATCGGCGTCCAAACACTCATGCCGCCGGCGGAAGCAAAGCTCGTTCGGGCCGACATCCGTAAGAAAGGCGAGGGTATCGGTTACATTCCCGGCGCCGGCGATGACGTTCCAGAAAGCCTCCAACAGATCGGTTACTCAGTGACGATTTTGAGCGAATCCGATATCACAGCGAAAAACCTCGCGCAGTTCTCTGCCGTAGTCCTGGGGATCCGTGCCTATAACACACAGTGGCGAATTGCCAACTGGTTGCCGGAACTGTTTGCCTACGTAAAGGCTGGCGGAGTTGTGATCGCGCAGTACAACACCCTGGCAGAGCTCAAGACCGAACAATTCGGACCATATCCATTGGAAATCTCGCGTGATCGCGTTACTGACGAAAACGCAGAGGTGCGTATCCTGGCACCGAATAATCCACTCATGACTTCCCCAAACAAGATCACCTCGAAAGATTTCGAGGGATGGGTCCAGGAACGCGGACTTTACTTTCCCAAGACGTGGGATCCTGCCTGGACACCGATCCTCTCGTGCAACGATCCGAAGGAAAAACCACTCGATGGCGGCCTGCTGGTTGCGAAATTAGGCAAAGGTTTCTTTATCTACACGAGTTATTCCTGGTTTCGGCAATTGCCGGCCGGCGTCCCGGGACCTTACCGGTTATTCGCAAACATGCTGTCATTGGCAAAATGAACACAGGGGACGACAAGCCAGATGCGCGTTTCTGGCGTAAGGCGTATGGCCTGGCGCTTTCCATTTTTGCAGTGGAGGTGGTCCTCCTCTACCTCTTTACCGTCCGGTTTGCGTGAACCGGCTCGATTATCTCGTTCTCATCGCCACGATTCTGGCGATCCCTCTGTATGGCCTCTGGCGAACCCGCGGAAGGGCGTCTCTACGTCAGTATCTCAGGGGCGATGCGAGTATTCGGTGGGCTACCATTGGGCTCTCCGTGCTGGCAACGCAGGCAGGGCCGATCACGTTTCTGTCCATGCCGGGCCAGGCCTATGAGAGCGGCATAGGTTTTATTCAGAATTACTTTGGGCAGCCGCTTGCGCTTATCATTGTGTGCGCAGTCTTCGTTCCGATTTATCAGCGGCTGAAGGTTTACACCGCCTATCAATACCTCGGCAAGCGGTTCGACCGTAAGACGCAGCTACTCGGCGCCTTTCTGTTTCTTGTGCAACGAGGCATCGCTGCGGGAATCACAATCTACGCGCCGGCGATTATTCTTTCGGCAGTGCTCGGGTGGCGCCTAGATCTGACTATCTGGCTCGCAGGCGGAGTAGTTATCATCTACACCGTCGCGGGCGGGACCAAGATTGTAAGCATCACCCAACGCTACCAAATGATTGTGATTTTGGTCGGCATGGCGATCGCGTTTGCGGTCGCGGTGTACCGGCTATCGCCCGATCTGTCGTTTCAAAACACGCTATCGGTTGCCGGAAAAATGGGGAAACTGGAGGCAGTCGATTTTTCCGTCGATCCCCACAGGCGCTATACATTCTGGTCTGGTTTGATCGGTGGCTTTTTTCTCGCGCTTTCCTATTTCGGAGCCGACCAATCGCAGGTGGGGCGGTATCTGGTCGGGGGCTCGCTCAAAGAGAGTCGTCTCGGATTGCTTTTCAACGCGGCTGTAAAGGTTCCGATGCAATTCTTCATTCTGTTGCTTGGCGCGATTGTTTTCATGTTTTATCAATTCGAGAAGCCGCCCCTTTTTTTCAATCAGCCTGCGTACCAGCGTGCGGTTGCGAACGGCCACGGACCGCCGTTAGCGGCATTGCAAACGCAATTCGATGACGTCTTCGTGCAAAAACGTGCTCTCATTCGCGAGGTTTCCAGTGCGTCGTCCCAGCTTTCGCCGAACGAGCGCGAGATGGCTATTACCAAGCTGCGCGGACTCGACGCCCAGGCACGCGAGTTACGGGATCGAAGCAAAACCGTCCTCGAACAAGCTGGCGTGGATCCAAAAAACAAGGATTCGGATTACGTTTTCATTACGTTCATTCTTCAACAGATGCCGCATGGACTTGTCGGATTGCTGATCGCGGTCATCCTGTGTGCGACCATGTCTGCCGTGGCAGCAACTCTGAATGCGCTCGGTTCCACTACTGCGATCGACTTTTATCGGCCATTAATTCGCCCGCACGCGAGCGACCATCATTATGTTGTCGCAGCGAAGGCGCTGACGGCGCTGTGGGGTCTGATCGCGATCGGGGTGGCTTCGTTTGCCAGTTTGGTCGAAAATCTGATCGAAGCAGGCAACATTCTGGGCTCGGTTTTCTATGGCAGCATCCTCGGTCTTTTTCTGGCAGCCTTCTTTATTCGTCGAGTTAAGGGATCGGCCGTGTTCTTCGGCGGGCTCGCTGCGCAAGCGCTTGTCTTCATCCTGTTCGCTACGACGAACATCGGTTACCTCTGGTATAATTTAATTGGGTGCACGGCCGTACTAGTCCTGGCGCCGATTCTACAACAAACTATCTTTCGGCGCACCGAAGTTCCCACCGGGGTATGAAATTTGTTCTGGGCGATGGATCATCCGATTATTTGTTTCGGCCAGCAGCCGTGCGGATTTTTTCCCAAGCGATTTTTGGTCGCTAAGATTTCAGCGGCCCGTCGTCTTCAAAGGGAGATAGGGGGAGAAATCGTCTTTTTCTTTCATGACAGTGATCACGACCCGCGCGAGACAGTTACCATTTTGCGAGACCGAAACACCGACAAGGAAGCAGCCCTGAATTTTCAGTTTGAGAATCGGATTCAAAAGCAGTTCTCGCCGTTATATGCCAAACGCGTTGTTCCGGAATGGCGCGAGAAAACTGCGCGGCAACTCTCGAATTATGTCGCGCGATCTCTGGTCGAACATTTTAAGGAAACCAAATGTCCAAATGTTGCCGACTTCTGTCTCGAGATGTACACGCGAATGGGATTGTTGAAACGTATGAAGGTGGAGCGATCCAGTGCGCCGGAGTTCAGAGCGCGCGCCGTGCCAGTTTCAGACTATTTCGTGGATCAGCAGTACGACGGAGAGATCGTTCGCGCACGTTATCGCGACGGAAAATTGTTGCTGCACAAAGGAGGCGATCGGTTTCTCGAAATTCCAGCAGGGGTATTTGGTCCGGAGCAAATCAGCCCGACCCGCGATACACGCTTTCGTTGGATGCAATCAGTGATTCGATGCACGCACTACGTCGCTGGTGCGAGCGAACAGCATTACATTAACAAGGCGGACGCTCCCGACGTGAAATTCATCCAGCGCGACCAAATTTCCGACTTCGACAGAGCTTATACGGAACTGGGATGAAATCGGGGGCCCTGAAAATCGGGATAGCATGTTTTCCGTTGATTGGCGGGAGCGGGATTTTGGCCACGGCTCTGGGGTCGGAACTGGCGCGCCGCGGTCACGAAGTTTACTTGTTCAGTTACGCCCAACCAGTTCGGTTAGATCTGCCGCAGGAGGGGCTTCATTTTCATCGAATCGAATTTGCGGACAACGCCCTGTTTCCATGTCCCGATTACACTCTGCCGCTCGCGGTGAAAATGGCGGAAGTGGCGCGTTCGCAGCAGCTCGATCTTTTTCATGTTCATTATGCAGTCCCACACGCACTCGCCGCGTGTTTAGCCTCGCAGATTGTAGGAGCGTCAGCACCGCGCATCGTTACGACTTTGCACGGCAGCGATACCACTCTGCTGGGTCAGGATCCAGATTACCGCACCGCCATCGAGCACGCCCTTGTGCATTCCGATGCGGTGACGGCAGTGTCAGAAAGCCTTCGCGATCAAACCCGGGAAATTTTTCGTTTGAAACGCCCAATTGAAGTGATTCCGAATTTCTTCACTCCGAACAAACCGAAGAGAAGCCGCGAGGAGGTTCGACTCAACCTGGGCGTAACGGACAAATTCCTTGTGCTACATATGTCGAATTTGCGACCCGTGAAGCGCATTGATCTGTTGCTGCGCATAATTGCTGCGTCGAAGAAGCGTGAGCGGCTTCGATTGTTCATTTTAGCAGGCGGCCCTTTTGATCCTTACGAACCGTTGCTCGACGAATTGAAACTCCGCGACAGCGTCATTGTTCGTCGAAACACAGCTTCCGTGGAGGAGTATTTGCAGGCTGCGGACGCCGGACTCTACACATCCGAATACGAAAGCTTCGGTCTGAGCATTCTCGAGACCGCGTTTTATGGCAAACCGGTCGTCGCCTTTCGTGTCGGCGGGATTGGGGAAGTTATCGGGGATTCTTATCCCCTGTATCCTTTCGGTGATGTAGAGGCTGCTGCTGCTGCGTTAGATGCAATGGTTGAATCTCCGAATTTGGTCCGTGCACTGGGTGAACGGAGTCGCACGCGCGTGCGCAAAATGTTCTCAGCAGATCGCGTGCTCCCTCGATACGAAGCATTGTATGGGCGGATAGTTGCCAGCCGATAGGCGGCACCGTGAAATCGCGGTTATTACCCGCCTGAACGCGACCGGCGCCCGTTTTCCCTAAGGCTTTACCAATACCGGTGTCCCAACGTGGGCGGCGTCATAAAATTGACGCGCTTTCCAATAAGGCATCCTAATACAGCCGTGTGACGCGGCCACCCCCGGGAGGTAGCCTTGGTGCAATCCGTACCCTGGCGAGAACTCCAGAAAGTATGGCATTGGAGCGCCGACGAAGTGGCTATGTAGTGGTTTGGCGTCACGCCTATTATCGACATTGGCTTTCACGACATGGCCTGAGTCATCAACGTAGTCACCATAGACACTGGAGCGATGATCCAGGTCCTTACGAGTAACTTCAAAGCGACCAATCGGAGTGCGGTATCCTTCGCGGCCGCTGGATATGCGGGACGACGCGGTGATATACCCCGCACGATAGAGATAGGCTTGCTGGTTCCGCAAGCTCACGACAATCGTCGGCCGGCCAGAATGACTCTCCGGTAGATGAGACGTGAGCAGATCGGTCATCGTGCTGCAACTGTTCAAAAATATAAGGGTCACGGAGAGCGCACAAAATTGTGAAAGTCGATTCATCATTCGCTCAGCCAAATATGTGTGAAGTTTGTAAGGGATCACGATTTCGGTGAAAGGAGCCGTTTTTTTCTTAGGTTTGGATCATGCGCTGCTACACACGTGCGTGCTTATCGACTCGTGTCTCCGACGATTATCGAGCAATCGCACCTACTTCGTTCGGTTTTGATCGTTCAGCGAGTTTCACGCGCTTTTTGCGGCCATTGATGACGAACGTGTTGTTTTCTCCCAAGGTTGACCACGGTCCACGCGGCACTTCACTAAAGTCCACAAATCGCCAATCGGTAACGTCAGTTTCCTTGAGCCCGAGATAGTCTCGCACGGCAGGGGAGACATCGAGGCCTGCACCTTTATTCAGGCTGGGCTTTGGACGTTCATTGCCAAACACGTACTGCCAATGATCCGTTCGGAATGGTCCTGCGTCTTCCCACTGCGCATAAGCGATTCGATTGCCTTTGCGGATCGCGACCCATCGATCCTTGCAAGTTGAAACAGCCGGTCCCCGATATGCCTCTTGAAACCAGGGAACAACGCGAGGCGCTTCCGTCCGGTGGCCAGTGTGTGCTTTGTCGTTGTAGGGGAGTGCGCAGTAAAATGGGTTCTGCCGCGGCGTAAATTTTACCGGGATATAATTACTTCGATGGGTTGGGTTCGGGTCGTCAAAACCGCCATAGTTTTTGGTCCATTGCTTGTCCCAGGCACTTGTGCGATTCGGCACGAGATTATGTCCACCTGGCTGTTCACCAATCCAAAAGACTGTTGTGACAATACTTATTTTCCAGGGATACCGCGGCACAGGCCGCACAGGCTGCACAGGCCGAGAGGCCGAGGATTTTCTGGTGAGGGACTTCTCTCGTAAAGTAAATGCTTCGATTCGAGCTGCGGCCGCCAGGTCAACGGCGATGAAGAGCGCGAAGTAAAAAAGGCGAAGTGAACAGCGTTTCCCCATCGTTTTCGAATCGGTTCCCCTTCAAACACTGCGTGGATCCGCGAAGACCTTACTTCGCGTTTCGCGGTGTAGAATATCACTTCACACGTAAGACTAAAGAGGAAATTTTGCTTGGAGAGCTGCGAGCAACGGATGCGATTTGGCAAAACGCAGTCAGCTTTTCCTCGCGTACAACACTGAACAAGAAATACGACCATGGTTGCTACCTCATCGAAGCAACGTCTTTTCGACCAGTAATGTGAGATCAGCGTCCTCAGGTGGCAAAGGATAACCGTGGTCAACTCGCCAGCGCTCGGCAGCGTCAATATAATTCTTACCCTCTTCTGGGTTGATGTTGGGAGCGTGTTTGACGTGCTTCAAAAAAGGCAGCCAATCTTTTTCCGGTACATATGCCGGCGATATTCCCTCAAATGGATGAGCGTATCCCGCCCCACGAATTAGTTCGCAAACCTCGACAATTTCCTCATTAGATTCCAATCTGTGTCCCTCCGCCCGCGATAGCGCGTGAAAAGGCAGTAAGACCGAAGGATGTTGTTTTAGGAGGGCGGCGCTTCGCTCAAAACAGCCGTGGACCGCTTTGACGCGTTCCTCCTTCTTCGTGTCGGTCAGCGTGTCCAGCGTCCTTCGCACCTGCATATAAACTGGGTAGGAAGAAACGAACCACCGAATCAGAAATACGCTGGCTCCAGCCAGTAACGGAACTATCACTAGCATAAACGCGGTCGTCCGATCCGAGATGTGTTCGTGAAACCACCGGGGAGAAAACCACAGAAGAGCAGCCAGTGTGGTTCCAATAATCAGAGATACCCACCCACAAACGGCGCCAGTCCCTTTTGATGCCCATTTACATCTTTCTGAGAGGTAAGTTAAAAAGCTTCGCATCCCAAAAATCTAGTGTTCCGAATTTTGCGCCGATTGCGATGTAATACAAGAAAAGCACGCTCGACTGCGCAAAGATCATCGCGGCGCACTTCGGTTTCAAAATACAATCAGAGCAAGATTTTCCTCGACTTGTTTCGACGCATTTTTTATACTCCAGTTTCTCAGGGAGCTCGCGTGAAAAACCGCATCATGCGAATACGTTTCGCTGCAATTTGCGCGCTATTTTTTTGCGCAATGGGAATTACCGCGCTTACAACCACCATAACAGGTACAGAAACACACGACATCAGATCGGGCGGCAACCAGAACGACTATGTGACGGCTAGTGTTTATCTCCCCGGAGCCACCCCAAGCCCCACCGCGACGCCTTGCGCTTCGGTTGGCTCCTGGACCGAGCAGGCTCCCTATCCCATCGCTCTTTCCGGACACGCCGTGGTTTCGCAAGGTGGCAACGTTTATAGCTTCGGTGGAATCGTCAACAATGTCGCTATCGCAAACGCATATGTGTACAGCCCCGCGACCAATACTTGGACGGCCATCGCCTCGCTTCCTGCACCGCGAGCCTGGTTCAGTGGCGCAAGCGACGGCACCTATATCTATCTGCTCGGCGGCGTAGACCAAAACTTCAATACAACGGCAACGCTCTGGCGTTACGACCCAGCCTCCAATACCTATGACACCAGCCTGCCCTCTTACACCATTCCTACCTACTTCCACGCGTCTGCTTACCTCAACGGCAAAATCTACCGGATCGCAGGTGCCGCTGTCGGCACCGATTTTCACGTGGAGGTATATGATATCGCCACAAATAGCTGGTCGATGGCCGCCAATTATCCGGTTGCCAATCACACACTGATGGCGGCTGCCTTGGGCGGCTACGTCTACGGAGCCGGCGGCAACGCCTTTCCTGACAAGACTTATCGCTACGATCCAAACACCAATACTTGGGACGATGCTGCAATCGCTGATCTGCCTGCGGGCCGCTCGGCTGCCGCCTCCGGTGTCTACAACGGCAGGTGGGTGCTTGCAGGAGGGGACGTCAATTTTGCCACAAGCAACAGCGTAATCGCTTGGGACCCCGCCTCGAACACATGGGACAACCTGCCAAATATGGTGCAGCCCAGGGATTATCTCGAAGGGGCGACGGCGGGCCAATCCTTCTACGCGATCGCCGGCAACTCTGGCGTCGGGACTCCTACCAATGATAACCAGCAGTACACCGAAATCGGCTGCGCCACGCCGACACCGACGCCAACTGTTACACCGACTGCGACTCCAACTCCAACCGCTACAGTAACAGCGACCGCTACTGTCACGCCCAGGCCTATACCCACGCCCAGGCAGCGTCCAACGCCATTACCTCGGCCGACCATGTAAGGATCGCAGCGGCGAAGCGCACCTCATAAAACTGCTCGCTGACCTACCAAACGTCGGTGTGCACATTTGCCTCATCAAGCCCAAGTAAGACTCAAGGCCTAAGCCAATCGTGTTAGCGAGGTAAGTTCACACCTTACTGGCCTATTGAACTTAGTCGTACGTTTAGATGTGTCCTTACCCGTCGCATGAGGTACTTGTTCCTTGTTAACGTCACGGGACTAGACGAGAAGGCTTGATACAAAACAGTAACGTGTGGGTCCCTTGTTCGTTCTTAATTCGAAATTTTGGGTGTTGGAATGGTGAAAATGTGCTCTGCTTAGCACTGGATGACATGCAGCGCTGTGAATAATACGACGTGTCTGAAAGTGCTGCGCAAATTACGACCGTACGAAGATTTCGAATCGTTCGCAATGGTTCGTAATTTTGTTGACTGGCACGCAAAGGTGGCGGCCTTGTTGGATCTTCAATGTCTCTTACCGCTGCAATTTCATTCGTTGTAACAGGAACGATGTTATGGACCAAGTGATTTCAGAACTCGAACGCGGACCCCCTAGTGCCACTTTTGTAAAACTGACTATTGCCTTTTCTTCGTAGTTTATGAAGAAGCATATGCCAACGGATCTTCCTCGGCTCAATCAGGAGATTCAGGGGCAGCTCCGGAGTCAAAAGACTGAGGTTACGAGCCGTGACGGATTGTTTGCGTCCACCAGTTGGACCCTCGTGTTCGAAGCAGCCCAGCTCCAGGCTTCATCCAGCCAAGCACTGAACGCGCTGTCAGAACTCTGTGAGCTTTATTGGCGGCCGCTCTATTTGTTTCTCCGCAGAGAGGGATTTAATCCCGATGCCGCCCAGGATGTGACGCAAGGTTTTTTCGCCGATCTAATCCAGAATCGTGCTTATGCCCGGGCGCAACCTGCGAAGGGGCGCTTCCGTTCGTTTCTCCTCGGTGCGCTAAAGCGTTTTGTAGTAAAAACACACAAGCGGGATCGGGCGAAGAAACGCGGCGGCGGTGCGACGTACGTACCGATTACCGATGCGACGATGGCTGAGGTGGAGGCCCAAGCCAATTACCAAGACTCATGGAGTTGTGACCAAGTTTACGAGCGTGAATGGGCCGCTGCACTGCTATGTCGTGCGCTCGACCGCCTTGGGCAAGAATGCGCGATGGCGGGAAAAAGCGCCTTATTTGATTGTTTGAAGTGTTACTTGTCCGGCACAGTCGAGACCGCAGTTGCCTATGAGGAGCTGTCACATCGACTCGGTCGGCCGACGGTAACTCTGCGAAGCGACGTGGCACGACTCCGTGCGCGCTATCGGGCGATCTTGCGAGAAGAGGTGCGTGTTACCGTGGAAGAACCATCGCAAGTGGATGACGAATTGCGATATCTTTGCCAAGTCATAGCGCGGATTAGTGCCACAGAGGAGGTTGCGAACTAATTTCAGTCCTCGCTTTGTAATCGATGGAACTTCAACAACAGAGCGCAGCAGTTTGTCCGACATGCGGGACGCGCAGAGAAAGGACATCGGCTGGCGATATTGGCTGCATGGTATGCCTCCTTCGTGTCGGACTAAGCGATGTGGCGGATCCGATTCCTCCAGGCGATCAATTTGGGACATATGCAATTGTGCGACGCAATGATGGCACTCCATGGGAACTTGGTCGCGGGGCGATGGGTATCACCTTTCGCGCGCTCGATACATCCCTGGATCGGGTGGTGGCACTGAAAATCATTCAGACCACGGTCGCTTGGGGGACTACTGCGCGCGAGCGATTTTTGCGTGAAGCACGAGCCGCCGCCGCTTTGCGACACCCAAACATCGCGACCGTTTATCACTTCGGGATTCGCGAGGAAACCGGCCAATGCTTTTACGCGATGGAGCTCGTGGAAGGAGAAACGCTGGATATGCGGGTGAAGCGAACCGGTCCGATGGATCCGCTCGAGGTCATCGATATCGCTCGACAGATTGCGGATGCGCTGGCTGCAGCCGAAACGCGCGGTCTGGTCCATCGTGATTTAAAACCGGCCAACATCATGATTGTCGCTGGCGAGGAGAGGGATGATCCAGCCGATTTGCTTCAAAATTCAGAGAAACAGCACCTCGGCAAATGCCGCAACGTCGCCAAACCGTCGCTCCCTATCGTGAAGGTGATCGACTTCGGTGTGGCAAAGGCGCTCACCGAGAAGGCAGATGCGACGACATTGACTCACAATAGATTCATCGGCACGCCGGCGTTCTCGAGTCCGGAGCAATTTGTCAATAGAATGGTGGATGTTCGGTCCGATATTTATTCGTTAGGCGCGACAATCTGGTATCTCCTAACCGGGCGCACCGTCTTCCCCGGCCGAACAGCTCAAGACATTCGCGGGAAACAACTTTCCGCGCTCCTGCCGTTGCAGCAGTTAAAAGCGGCACGGACTCCGTCTCGGCTGATAGCCTTGCTTAAATCGATGCTCGCCATCGAGCCCGCGGCGCGTCCGAGCCCGCGAGATCTGGCGCTAAAACTTCAGCGCTGTAGAGCACAGGTAACACACCGCCGCCAGGCTTGGTTGTTTATGCTTGCCGGAGTTCTGTTTGCTGCGGTTTTGCTATTCGCTGTTCGTTCGCCTCACCCGAAAAACGTAAGCTCGGCCTCGAGCATTCCCGAAAAAAGCGTTGCTGTTCTCCCGTTTCAAAACCTAAGCGACGATAATTCCAACGCGTATATCGCCAGCGGTATTGAGGGCGAGATTCTGACGCGCTTGTCTAAGATCGCCGACCTGAAGGTGATCTCGCAGACTTCGACTGAACGTTACAAAAGCTCTCCGAAAAACCTGCCGGAGGTCGCCAGGCAACTTGGCGTCACCTACATCCTGGAAGGAAGCGTGCAGAAGAGCCGTGATACCGTGCGCGTGAATGTGCAGCTAATCAAAGCGGCGAATGATTCCCATCTCTGGGCCGACACTTTTGATCGCAAGCTCACCGACATCTTCTCCGCCGAAACTGAAGTAGCCAAAGCCGTCGCCGACCAGTTACAAGCGAAACTCACCGGTCAGGAAGAGCAAGCAATCTCCGCCAAACCGACTGACAGTACCGAAGCATACGACGCCTACCTGCGTGGTCTCGCTTATATGATGAAAACTGCAATCACAGCCGGCAACTCTCTTAGCGCACAACAATATCTCAAAGAGGCGGTGCGGTTGGACCCAAAGTTCGCCCTTAGCTGGGCCCTGCTGTCACTGGTCGATTCGCGCGGCTACATCACACAAAGTCTTCAACCAACGCTCGCCCTCCGGGACGAAGCGCGACAGGCAGCCCAAACTGCCCTGACTCTTCAGCCCAATCTAGGCGAGGCAGTGTTGGCCAAGGGCGAATACCATTACGCCTGCCTGAGGGATTATAACGCCGCAGTGCGTTACTTTGAGCAGGCACGTCAGTTCCTGCCGAATAGCTGCCGGATTTTTGAGTTTCTAGCGTATGTCGAGCGGAGGCGAGGTCAGTGGGATCAGAGCGAATCCTACTTTAACCAGGCGGAGCGGCTCGATCCACGCAACGTTTCGCTACTCGGTCAGCATGCACTTTCCTATATCAACCTTCGGCGTTTCCCCGAAGCATTGAGAAAACTTGATCAGATTCTCGATATTGTGCCGGACGACGTAGATACCCTCGCGCAAAAGGCGAGTATTGCGCAAGCCGAGGGCGACCTGCCGCGCGCGTCGGCACTTCTCGCTCCGCTCCGTCCGGCTGCTAGCGACAGCGCTGCGTTGGAGACACAAATTTACCAAGCGATGTTGGAGCGTCGTCCTGAACAAATTATCCCTCGGCTAAAGGAAATATTGGCAAACCCTGATCCAGCGTTGGGTTTTTACAATAGCGAACTACGCTTTTGGTTAGGCTGGGCGCAAGAACTCGCTGGCGACCATTCCGCGGCCCAAGCAACTTGGCGACAAGCGCGTAGCGAACTGGAACCTTTTCTTAAAGAACAACCGCAAAATTATATCCTTATTGGAAACCTCGCGCTGACCTGTATGGGACTTGGTGACAAAGCCGCCGCGTTGTCTCTGTCGGAGCGGGCCGCAGGAGTGATCCCGACCGAGAAGGACGCCTTTAATGGTCCCGGCCCGACCGAGATCCTCTCTCGAGTGGCGGCACGCATGAGAGAGCCCGACCGCGCCATCGCCGCTTTACAGAAACTGATGTCCATACCATACATGAGCCCACTGGCTAACAATGTGCCGCTCACCCCTGCGCTGCTCCGGCTCGATCCGATGTTCGATCCGCTGCGGAATGATCCGCGCTTCCAACGGTTAATAGCGCACCAATAGCGGCCTAAAACGCACCAAACCGCCTGCCGGAAGCGTCCAACTTCAGTCCGCCGATGGCCGACTCGAGGGGGACAGACGCTGGCACTACTACGAAACCAACGCGCTACAGATGGGTGTGCCCATTGCGCGCCATGCGAGCACGGAAAAGCCGCCGCATTTTTTCTGCAACGCAGCGTAGAATTTTCGTAGAGGAATGGGAAACGAACCGAATTCTTAGAAAGAAGCGAGCACACAAAATCTCGAACTACTTCTGCAACAAATTTAAACCAAAAATTAAGGAGGCAATAAGCATCATGAAACCAAAACAGATATTTATCAGCATTCTGGCAGTTCTGTTCTTGTTCCGATTGATGGGGACGTTCGCTCAGCAAGCAGCGAACTCAGGCTCTATTGAAGTGATCACGACTTTTGATTATCCCGGGACCGGAAATGCGACCGCGCCGCAAAAGATTAACGAAAGAGGCGACATCGTTGGCGAGTTCGTCGACTCGCTCGGGGTGGTGCGCGGTTTTGTCAGGTTCAAAGATGGTAGCTTTAGCGCGCCGATCGTCGACCCTAACGATACCGTGGGTTTTACTGACGCACGAGCCATCAATAACCCAGGCACAGTCGGCGGTGGCTACGGCACCAGCGATGGCAGCGAGCACGGGTTTTTCCTGTCGGGTGGCACCTTCACAACGTACGATGTTCCCGGCGCGGTCTTTACCGTTGTGCTTGGGATAAACAATTCCGGCGACTTTGCCGGCACGTTTATTTTTCCCCCGATACAAACCTCGATCCAGCAGGCGTTCGTCAACATTGGTGGAACCTTAACGTTGTTTAGCGTCCCGGGAGCTGCCGTGACCGTTGTTTACCAGATCAATGATCCAAAGAGCTTGACGGTGGGATACTATGTAGAACCCTCAGGAATCACTCATGGCGTCTACCGGGACGCCAATGGGGCGCTGCACTTCCCGATCGATCCTCCGGGCTCCACTGGAACAATCCTGTTTGGACTTAACGATTTTAACTGGGTGGTGGGCAGATATACGGACAGCGCAGGCGTGACTCATGGACTCTTCTTTGTCCCGCCAAACAGTTTCTTCA
>JBEDUS010000199.1:0-5051 GCA_040414975.1 Candidatus Udaeobacter sp. | reverse complement strand
CACTGTTCACGTGCTAACCATCACGCTTAGTTACGCGGCTTTCGCGCTGGCGATGGGCTTCGGGCACATCTTGTTGTGGCGATACGCCTGGAACCCGGCAACTGCGCGCGCGGACGCGCCGATGCATTTCTGGCTTTATCGCGTACTTCAACTCGGCGTGCTGCTGCTGGCAGCTGGAACAATTCTCGGGGGCGTCTGGGCAAATTATTCCTGGGGCAGATTCTGGGGTTGGGATCCGAAGGAGACGTGGGCATTAATTGCATTGCTTTGTTATATCCTCGCGTTACACGGCCGGCTGGCGGGTTGGTGGACGCAGTTCGGTCTTGCAGTAGCAAGTGTTGTTTGTTTCCTCGCTGTGTTAATGGCTTGGTACGGGGTGAACTTTGTGCTGGGCAAAGGTTTGCATAGCTACGGCTTCGGCATTGGTGGCGAGACTTACGTGGCGATATTCGTTGTTCTCGATCTTCTGTTTGTAGCGTTTGCTATTTTGCGATACCGAAGAAGCTTGAGCGCCACCGTTTCACCTGGCGAGATTCCGGCTGAGAGCGCTGCAGTGTGACTGTAGCCGGGATCGCTGATCCCGGTGGGCGAGGTCTCGTTGCGGCCACACGGGCCAGGTCCGCCAAATTGGATCGCACGCTTTGACCAAATTCAATTAAGCTTCAGTCCTATTCGTTAGAAATCATCGCAAAGAAGAAAGGGAACAAAGTCATGCCTCTGACCCGTCGTAGTTTTCTTATCAATAGTTCGTTGTCCCTGGCAGCGGGCGCGCTTTCACCGCTCCTTGTCCAGGCTGAGCAAACGAAGCCGAGCGCGAGCGCTAACCTTAAGGATTGGGAATCAGTGCGCCGCGAGTTTGAACTGACCCCCGATTACATTCATCTCGCCCTGTTCTTTCTGGCCTCCCATCCTAAAGCTGTCCGCGACGCAATAGAACAATACCGGGCGAAGATAGATGCAAATCCGTTGCTTACCGTGGAAAACGCGATTTTCGAGCAGACTGACGAGAACATTCCGCTGCAGGTCTGCCGCGCCATCGCCACGTACATCGGTGGCGATTCACAGGATATCGCGCTTACCCAAAACACGACGACTGGTCTAGCCTTGCTCTATCACGGACTGCCATTACGGGAAGGCGATGAGATCCTGACGACTACGCACGATCACTACGTGCAGCACGAATCCATTCGACTCGCCACTGGACGCTGCGGCGCGACTTGGCGCAAAATTCCCCTTTTCGATTCCTACAATTCAATTTCGCCGGATGAAATCGCCGAGCGCGTGCGCAAGGCAATCGGGCCAAAGACGCGAGCAGTGGGCGTAACATGGGTGCACTCCAGCAGCGGTGTGCGTCTCCCCATCGCGCGTATTGCCGAAAGTGTAGCGGAAGCAAACCGCGGGCGCGAGGAGAAGGACCGTGTGCTGCTAATCGTTGATGGTGTGCACGGATTGGGAGTCGAAGACCCTAAGATCACCGCTCTGGGATGCGACGCGTTTTCGTCGGGCACACACAAATGGATGTTTGGGCCCCGCGGCACGGGCTTTGTTTGGGCTAAACCTGCAGTCTGGCAGCGAATGCGCCCAGTGATTCCGACGTTTAGTTCGCCGGACGTTTTCGAAGCCTGGGAACAGGAACACGACCCGCCGCCTCCGGCGCGCGCGGCTTGGTTTTCACCGGGAGGCTTCCAAGCTTTCGAACATTATTGGGCGTTACCGACAGCGATACATTTTCATCAGAGCATCGGGCCGGGCCGCATCACTGCGCGCATTCACGAGTTGAACGGTCAAATGAAGGAGGGACTCGGGCGAATGCCGAATATTCAGCTCTACACGCCGCGTGACGAGAACCTTTCCGCGGGCATCGTTTGCTTTGATGTAAAAGGAATGAAGCCCGGGCAGGTAGTGAAGCGGCTTCTCGACCGGCGCATTGTCGCTTCAACGACTCCTTATCGCGTGTCTTATGCGCGCGTGGCGTGCAGCGTGGTCAACACTCCGCAAGACGTAGAAGCGGCGCTTCGCGCGATCCGGGACCTGTCATAGCACGGCCAGGGGTCGGCGACCCCGACTACAATGTTGCGGTCAGCGCGTCGATGAATTCGCGCGGAGTTTGGACATGCAGCAACGTCGATCGCGTCGCGTCATCTCTCACGAGCCGGGCGAGTGTTCCAACACAAATCAAATAATCGTTCACTAACCTTTCTGGAACGCCGATTACAAAAACCAACCGGGCGCGTACTCCGTTGTGGCCGAACGGAATCCCGGCGCGACTGCGTCCAATGCCAACGACTATTTCATCAACCAAATCCGTCCGCGCATGCGGAAACGCCACGAGGTTCTCGACTACACTGGGGTGCGCCTGCTCCCGCGCGAACACTGTCTCAAAGAAAGCTTCGGGGTTCCCGATCTTCCCATTTTGCGCCAGCAACCCGATAATCTCGTGCAGCGCATTTGGCACTTTCCTGGCGCGCAACTGAAGGATGACCTGTTTTTCGTCGAGAAGATCGGTCAGCGCGATAGCCATTGGGAACAGAGAGATTTATTGGATTATACGGCAAAGCCAGTTATCCAGTTAAATAAGGACCCATGGCAACTGAAAACACCGCATTGACAGGAAATGAGGAGAGGACCGTCTCTTTCCAACGGAGCATTTACGACCCAGGTTACGTCAATGCGATGTCGCATTTTTATCGCGGCGAGATGGGTCGGATCATGATCTGGCGGCAACGATTGGATGTTACGTCAAACTGGGCGATCACCAGTAGCACTGCCATTATCACCATCGCATTTTCCACCCGCGAAGTGCCTCACATTATTTTCTTTTTTAACCTCGCCATAGTTTGGGTATTGCTCTGGATCGAGGCGCGCCGTTATCGTTTTTACGACGCCTTTCGCGCGCGCGTCCGCATGCTCGAAGCGCATTTTCTGGTCCCAATGGTGATGGAAAATCGCGAGATGCTTCAAGGCGAATGGAAAAAGCTCGTCTGCGAAGATTTGATATTGCCCTGCTTTAAGATCAGCAAGCTCGAAGCTATCGGGCGCCGGCTGAAACGTAATTACATGTTCATTTTCATTCTGATCCTGATGGCGTGGCTAACGAAAATATTTTTGCACGCCAGTGCGCCGATTAACGATTTCGTGTCGTTTTACCATGCGCTCCGCATAGGGAATATACCGTCCTGGTTGGTGGCGCTGGTTTTTGTCGGCACGTTTTTCGTGGTGATTTCCATTACGATTTACGTCAGCAAGAAATCTTCCGGCGAAATTTCAGAGTTCGGGACGCACCGTTCGCTCTGGCGGATTTGATGTCGTTGCGAGCGAAGTCGAAAGGCTCAGAATGACTGCGTTTGAAAAACTTTGCGACATCGTTGCGAAGCTTCGCGCTCCGGGCGGCTGTCCCTGGGATCGCGAGCAAACCCATGAATCCTTGTTGCCCGCCTTGATTGAAGAGGCATACGAAGTGGCCGGAGCAGTGCGCACCAAGGATAGCGCAAATTTTCGCGAAGAGCTCGGCGATCTGTTGCTGCTGATTGTGATGCACGCCGAAATCGCAAGCGAATCCGATCGATTCGACATGAATGGCGTGCTCAAAGATGTAACGGAGAAACTCATCCGGCGTCACCCACATGTCTTCGGCACAAGCGATGTGCGCGACAGCGGCGCCGTGTTAAAACAATGGGAATCGATCAAGCGCACTGAGAAGAGCGCCAAACATTATCTCGGCGATTTGCCAGTCGCGCTCCCAGCGTTGGTACGCGCTCAAAAAGCGCAATCGAAGGTTGCCCGCGTCAATTTCGACTGGACCGAGGTAAGCGATGTGATCGCAAAGGTTGACGAAGAAATTCAGGAATTAAAACACGCCTTTCTCGAGCAGGATCGGAAATCGATGGCAGAAGAAGTAGGCGACTTGCTCTTCGCACTCGTGAATCTTGCACGGAAATGCAAACTTGATGCGGAAAGCGCGTTGCAAGCTGCGACAGACAAATTCGTAGCACGATTCAATCGATTGGAGGACGAATTAAACGCTCGCGGCAAAAAATTGGGCGACGTCGACCTTTCGGAGATGGATGCGATTTGGGACCAAATCAAAATAACGAACAAGCAATGACGAAGGCGAATGGCCAGGCGTGATTCTTTGAAGCGTCAAACCGTTGCATCGAACCTTCCGGTTCAGCGTTTTAATGTCCCGGAGATTTAGCTCCCGAGGCATTTGTCATTCGTCATTTAACGGCGATATTGCACGCCCCGATGAATCTTCTGATCAACCTGCTGTTGGTATTTTTTGTTTTGGTCGCGCTGCTCATGGTGCTCGTGATTCTGATGCAACGCCCAAAAAGCGAGGGCTTGGGCGCCGCATTTGGCGGGGCGGTCACGGAAAACATTTTCGGTGCGCAAACGACCAATGTGCTGGTGAAGTTTACGACCTGGCTAGCTGGCATTTTTTTCGCGCTTACGTTTGGCTTATCGGTGTTGTACGCGCATCGAGGCGCCGGTGGCGAGAGCGCGTTTCGGCGCGAGTTGATGAAACAGCAAGCTGCACCCGCAAATTCTCCTGCGCCGGCAACTGCTCACCCGTCACCCGTTTCGTCTCCAGCCAGTTCTCCAGTTCAGGCTTCTCCTGCTTCTTCCCCGGCGCCCGCTGCGCAACCAACAGCGAAGCCGTAGCGCCGGCTTTTTCCTAAAGCGACCAAGAAAGACGGCCGTCACGCCGTCTTACCCTTCTTCGGCAACCTGAAACCGCCGCTCCGCGAGCGCGCGGCAAAGTTCGCTGAATTGTTACTTCTTCGTCATACGCCTGTAACAATCGGTTTCTAGCCTCCACTGGGTTCACCGAAACCCTGTCCCCTCAGGCACCCGAAAAATCATGACAGTAAGGAGAAACGAATGTTCACCAAGAAAACCATGTTACGGGCAGCGGGCGCGAGCTTGGCTGCAGTTCTTTCACTGGCGGCACAGCCGCTAAGAGCTCAAGAATCTGACGCCGATCGGCTGCAAAAGCTCGAACAGGCCGTCAGTCAGCTACAAAAGCGCAACGCCGAGCTTGAACAGGAGGT
>JBEDUS010000198.1:0-7086 GCA_040414975.1 Candidatus Udaeobacter sp. | reverse complement strand
ATCTCCACCCCAGATGATCATTTCGTTGCCGGTCCAAACTGCTATGTGAAACTCTCGGCCTTCGGGCGCATTGGTCGTGCTGGTGGCTGTCCAGCCATCGGTGCTGGGATTGTATCTGCTGCCGGTGTTCAAAAGCGGGCCGCCGCCTTGCCCGCCCCAGATGATCATTTCGCTGCCGGTCCACACGGCTGCGTGATAGCTTCGTGCGGATGGCGCATTGGTCGTGGTGGTGGCTGTCCAACTATCGGTGCTGGGATTGTATCTGCCGCCGGTGTTAAGAGCGTTGCCGTTACTATCCTGTCCAGCCCAGACAACCATTTCGCTGCCGGTCCACACTGCCGTGTGATAGCGTCGTGCGGAGGGCGCGCTGACGGTACTGGTGGCTGTCCAGGTATCGTCCGTGCAGTCCGTCGCAACAGAGATTTCCGGCAACCTGTACTGAATGTTATTTACGTTCGTTGTGACACGGATGCGGGTCGCTGTAGAGGCAGCCGCGTCGGCTGCAGACAGCTTCCACGCCGCAGGCGACACGCCTGCCGCTACAGCAAAATCACCGCTGAAACGCTCTGCTAGCACTGGTCTGGCAAGACACTCGGCGATGACAAAGGGATCATTCCCCAGCGCCTCAAAGAGTTCGCGCAACACTTCAGGCTGTTTGGTGTGTTGCGCCATGCGATCCATTTCAGCTTGTAACTGGTCGGCGGTAATTGGCCGATGCCAGTAATCCTCCAACGCTTGGGATTTGTGGAGATAGTCTGCGACTTTCTTTCCCAGCTGCTCCTGAGACATCACCGCATCGAACGATGGCTTGGGATCAGGCCGTTCTTTGGGCCAGATGCGATGATGCCAGTAAACTTCTTCAATCGCGCGCTGGTGTGCTAAGCGCTCTGTGAAAGTTAGCGTTCTACCAAGAGCCTTCTCCTGCGCTTCGAGACTCGAAGAGACCAAGCCTAACGTCGGGATTCCTATCCCCAGCAGACACACGAAGACCGCGTAAAACCGACGAGCCATGGAAGGTGTGGCTAAGGCTGCTCATTTTACTAAACTTGCGAAAGAAGAACAAGTTACAATGGCGAAAATTTTGTACGAAAATCACGGCGCCAGTTTTGCGCTGCATTTTAGATGTTACCAGGCGCTAGAAACTTCTGCTGTTGCTACTCTCTTAACTCACTAGTGGAAGCTTCAAGCTCATTATTATTTGAGCAAGAGCATGAGCAGGAGAAAGAATAATAATAGGGAATCCACATGGCAGTCATTGAGAATCTGCAAAAAATTTCAGATACGGTTTGGGAATTGCCCGCGAGTTACAAAGACGGCATGCGCGTGCCGGCGCGGATCGTTGCGACGGAAAAACTGGTGCGGGAAATGGACGAAGCGGTCTACCAGCAGATCAGCAACGTCGCCACGTTGCCCGGGATTACATGTTACGCGCTTTGCATGCCCGATGGCCATAGTGGTTACGGGTTTCCCATTGGTGGCGTCGCGGCGATGGATGTGCACGAAGGCGGTGTCATCTCACCGGGGGGCATCGGGTTCGACATCAACTGCGGGATGCGCCTGGTTATCACTAATCTCACGCTCGAAGATGTGCAGCCGCATCTGCATCAAATTGTTGACCGGCTTTATGAACGCGTTCCTGCAGGAGTCGGAAGCCACGGGTTTCTCAAATTGTCGCATCAGGATTTTCGAAGCGTTGTCGAACAAGGCGCGCGCTGGTGCCTCGAACATGATTACGGCTGGGAGGAAGATCTGGAGGTCACCGAGGAGAACGGATGCATTTCCGGGGCCGATGCCTCGAAGATCAGCGAGCGCGCGGTCGAGCGAGGGTTCAATCAAGTCGGCACGCTCGGCAGCGGCAATCATTACCTGGAAGTTCAGATCGCGCGGCCAGAGGACGTTCGCGACAAAGAACTGGCTGAGAAGCTCGGGATCACAATTCCGAACCAGGTTGTAGTGATGTTTCACTGTGGCAGTCGCGGTTTTGGGCACCAGGTCGCGACCGATTATCTCCAGAGGTTTTTGAAAGTAATGGAACCAAAATACGGAATCAAAGTCCTGGACCGCGAGTTGGCGTGCGCGCCGTTCGAATCACCGGAAGGCCGCGATTATTTCACTGCAATGAAGTGCGGACTGAACATGTCATTTGCAAACCGCCAGGTCATTCTCCATCGGATTCGCGAAGTTTTTTCCGAAGTCTTTGGCCGGAGCGACGAAGACCTTGGGATGCGCATGATCTACGACGTCGCGCACAACACCGCGAAACTGGAACGCCACATCGTCGATGGAAAAGAAAAGAAGTTGCTTGTTCACCGTAAAGGCGCGACACGCGCGTTCGGTCCCGGACATGCTGAAGTCGCTGCCCGCTATCGGGACATTGGCCAACCAGTGATCATTGGTGGCTCGATGGAGACCGGGTCGTATCTGCTGGTGGGCACAGCGCCAGGTGCAGAAACATTCTTTAGTACCGCGCACGGAAGCGGCCGAACGATGAGCCGCACCAAGGCGCGTAAACAATGGCACGGCAAACAACTCCAACGCGATCTGGAGGCCCGTGGCATTTACGTCCGCAGCACCTCATGGGCGGGCCTCGCAGAGGAAGCCGGGCCAGCCTACAAGAACATCGATGAAGTTATCGCCGCAACCGAACTCGCAGGAATCAGCAAGCCGGTCGTGCGATTCACGCCCATCGGCAATGTGAAAGGGTAAATGAATGAGAAAATCGAAACGACGACTGTCGCGGAGCGCCGCCCGCTCGCCACGGCGAGCAAGCTCAGTGACGCGCCCTACCAACGACAAGCGAACCTCAGCTGGGCGGTAGGGCGGGCAGTCCTTTGCACGCCGTTTCATTCAATTCGTCATTCGTCATTCGAGCTTCATCATTTCTGACATGCTTCGTACGCCCATCACTCTTGTGACCGGTCCGCTCGGCAGTGGCAAGACCACATTGCTGCGTCACATCCTCACTGCGCGCCGAGCGAAAATCGCCGTCGTGATGAATGAATTCGGCGAGATCGCGATCGATTCGAAAGTGATCGAAGGCAAAAACGTACGGATTGCAGAACTGGGCGGCGGCTGCGTTTGCTGCTCGTTGCTGGGTGAATTCGAAGCGGCAGTAACCGAGATCACCAAGAAGATTGCGCCTGAAATTATCGTCGTTGAAACCACCGGCCTGGCCGAACCCGAAGCGCTTGTGTTCGACATCCAGGAGGCGCTGCCTCAATTCCGGCTTGACGGAGTCGTTTCGGTAATCGACGCAGACATGCTCGTTCGTTTTCCCGAGATCGGTCACACAACCAGGCTGCAAATCGAGAGTGCAGATATCTTGCTTTTGAACAAGATCGATCTTGTCGATGCGAGTCAGATCGAGGGTCTTGAAAGGAAATTGCGCAACATCAATCCAACCGCGGCAATTGTTTGCACCCAGCGTTGCCAGATCGATCCGGAACTTTTGTTCGGCATCTCGCGACAGCGAGAGAAAACAGACGCGCTACTCGGCCCGGGATCACCGATCCCGGCTAAAACGCATCAGCATCAGCCGGAGTTCGCGTCAATCGTATTCATTTCTGAAAAAATTTTCTCGCGAGATTGTTTCGAACGATTCGTAAACGAACTGCCTTCCAGCGTCATTCGGGCCAAAGGCTTTGTGCGCTTCCACGACGGCGCGCAGCTTTTTAATTTCGTGGCTGGCCGCTGGGAATTGGAACCGTTTCAAGCCGATCGCACTGAACTAGTCTTTATCGGAAAGGAAATTTTGGCGGCGAAGACGGTGATTACGGACTGGTTAGACAAATGCCAGGAAGCGTGATCTCGCACTGTCTCCTACTCCTGATCTTCATCTTGCTCTTGCTCAGCAAGCCTTAATTTCGAGCAAAAGCAAGAGTAAGAGTAGGAAGTGGAACATGCCGTATCATTACCTTGAAGATGTAGGGACCGCCGATATCGCGTTTGAAGCAACCGGAGGCGACTTGCCAGAGTTGTTCACGGCTGCGGCTGACGCAACGATGAACGTGATGATTGATAATCTCGACGCAATCGAGTCGCATAAGACCCGGCAAATCGAACTCTCGAACGACAACATTCAAATGTTGCTCTTCGATTTTTTGCAGGAGCTCATTTATTTCAAGGACGCCAAACGCCTTCTGTTACGAGTCAGCGCGACGCAAATCGACCGCAAAGGCGAAGAATATTTTTTGAAAGCGCAGGTCGCCGGCGAACAGTTAGACGCGGCGCGTCATCAGCAGCGCGCTGACGTGAAAGCGGTCACCCTTCATGGTTTCTCTGTCGTGAAAGATAACGTTGGCTGGAAAGCGAGAGTGCTTTTGGATATTTGAGGCCGTGACGCAGGCAATCCTGCCCGTGAACCTTGGGTTTGAAACTAATCATGGCGGCGCAGACAGCATTGTCTGCGCACAAATTCTACTTCCATTCCAGCGCGACGTAACCGCTGCGGCCCTGGCTGTAGACGCGCAGCAGAATCTTTTGGTTCGCCTTCAATTTCTTGCTCGTGGCGACAAGGTCCTTCGCGTTTTTGATCGGCTGCTTGTTCACCTCTTGAATCACGTCACCCTCGCGCAGACCAGCTTTTCCGGCAGGTGAGTCGGGATCAACTTCTGCGATCACCGCCCCTTGAACGTCTTTTGGAAGGTTCAGCGCGGTGCGAACCTCGTCGGTGATATCGGCGATGGTGATCCCGCCGAAAACGGTTGTTTTCTCAGGTTGGGCACTTTCTTCGGGAGACGCTTCGGGACCTCCTTCCGCGATTGTGCCCGCGGGCATCTCAGCAAGCCCGACATCGAACGTTTTGGTTTGACCTTCGCGATTAACCTCAATCTGCACCTTTGTGTCGGGGGCCATTGAGCCGATCATCAAACGTAGCTCGCGCGCATCGGTAATTTTCTTCCCGTTAACCGCGGTAATCACATCTCCGGTCTTGAGACCTGCTTTTTCCGAAGGACTTTTTGGAACGACCTCAGCAACGAGCGCGCCGCTCGGCTGCCCCTTGAGCTTCATCGCATCAGCCAGCTCGGGCGTGAGCGGTTGCACGGAAGCGCCGATGTAGCCCCGCACGACCCGACCTTTTTCGCGCAGGCTCTGCATTACCTCGCGCGCGAGATTGTCGGGAATGGCGAAGCCGACACCCTGGTTTCCGCCGCTTCGGGTAAAAATAGCAGTGTTAATGCCTAACAACTGGCCCTTGATATCGACCAACGCGCCGCCGGAGTTGCCCATGTTAATTGCCGCATCCGTCTGGATAAAATTTTCATAATCAACAATACCCATGCCGCCACGGCCGACAGCACTGATGATTCCCATGGTGACCGTTTGCCTCAGACCAAATGGATTGCCGACCGCAAGCACGATGTCGCCCGCACGCGCTTTGTCGCTATCTGCAAACGTCATGGCGAGCAGATTTTTCTCATCGATTTTCAACAACGCTACGTCGGTCCCCGGATCGGTGCCGACTTTCTTTGCCTTGTACTTACGCAGCGAGGTGCCGAGCCCCACCATGATTTCCTCCGCTCCAGAAACCACGTGGTTGGCAGTAAGAATGTATCCATCCGGGCTGACGATCACGCCCGAGCCGAGGCCTTGAAGAGTTTGCTTACCTTGCTGCTGCGGGAGTTCTCCTCCGAAAAGCTGTCGCAGCGCGTCATCGGAAAACGGAAACGTTGACTTTGTTGGCGACACGGTCTGGGTAGTAAAGACCGTGACAACGCTCGGTGCCACCTTCTCGACAATCGGCGCGAAAGTAGTAATGACGCCCGGCTGAGTGGGCGCAGCTTGCTGTGCTGCCGCCGAAAACGTGGTGATAGACACGCATACGATGGAACCAATCAACGATCCGAAGGATTCGAAAATTCCTCTTTGCATAAAAATGTTTCCCTCTTCAAAAGAATCGCACGCTCGACTGCGGGTGGTTTCTTTTTGCCAATTCGATTGGCAAAAAGTCGAACTGGTCACCGCGGCGACTCTTCAACGCTAAGCGCGCCAAGATACCGCGCGTTGGCGCAATCGAGGAATTCGCGAGTTTCCGTTCGCGAATTCCTACCTAAAGGATTCAGCCTGCGCTAGGGCGCGCATGCGGCGTTGGTCGCGACCTTGGTGTCGGTTTCGGCCTCCCACTCGGAGTTGGTGAAGTTGTCGGCGTCGCCGTTGGTGTAGGCGGCGGTGTGCTCGTGGGCGTTGCTGTCGGTGTCGCTGTTGGCGTCGGAGTTGGTGTTGGTGTTGGTGTTGGAGTCGGCGTTGGGGACGCGGCTGAAACGTTGACCACGCCAGTCATACCGAAGGCGCAATGGACACAGCAGAAATAAGAAAAATTGCCAGCCTGTGTAAAAGTGAATTCGTAAACAAAGCCCTGGGCGGAAGTCACGCACTGGGTGGTGCAGTTCATGTTATTCGGAGAACAGAAATGCCCATCCGCCGTGCAAGGGGCGCCACTGGTGACACTGTGGCCGCTAGCGGCCCACGTCCATCGCACCGTATCGCCCACTGAGATGTTGACTGTGCTCGGGCTGAATGTAAGCGTCCCGCCCGGCGCCACCATCACATCCACAATCGTGCTAGTTGCCGATGGCATGCCGTTTACGGCTGGCTGGCCGTTTTGATCGACAATATAGATGCCATGGGCGGAGACCTTCTTCTGTTGCACCGCCGCGATGCGTCCGCTTCCCGATTCAGCTCGCGACGAAAATACCAACGCAAAGGTCGCTGCGAGTAGAAAAGTCACTGGCACTACTGCATTAGATGGTTTCATGGTCTTACTCTTTCTCCTGTGCGCCAGCGTTTGTGGATTTTCTTTTCTTTTCTAAAGCGACGCTTATTCGCAGCTGACGCTCTGCGATTTCGGCGTCAGGCGCGATATTGCTTGGGAACTTTAGAGAAACGCAAGCAGAATCACCTCTGCAAAAGGCCACCACTCCCCAAATTTCCACAGAGAAAGGTAACAGAACTGTTACTTCTATGAGAAAAGGAAACAAAAATAACGAAGTCCGTTTGTAGCCGAGGGCGTTGCCCCGGCAGGCCGGCATGACCGATGCCGGCTACAGCGCCCACCCAGATCGCCACGCGAAAGGACCACGAGAGTTA
>JBEDUS010000197.1:0-8661 GCA_040414975.1 Candidatus Udaeobacter sp. | reverse complement strand
GACCATTGAATCGGTAACGTTGCCGGGAAGCGAAGAGCTGATCAGACCGCGCATAGTGATGACCGCGATCTTGTCTGTGGTCGGGCGTGCCCCGCGCTGAAGCAGAATTTCACGGAAACGCGGGATTGGCTCGGTCTGGCGGATCCCGCTAAGGCGCTGAAAGGCTGCGGCCATCAACACAAGGTTGACGAAGAGGCTGGCACAAAGGGCAACGAACAAGAAGATGCTGAGACAACCAAGCTTGCGATTCGCCGCCATGACAAAACGAAACTGGCGGAGAACCGTCGCGTGCACAAGAGCTTTTGTAGGAAGCGTCGCAGCGGATAAACGTAAGCGGCGATTGCCAACCACCGGGGAGCAGAGGCTGCAAGCCAATACCCCTCGGCAACTTGGCGAGGCCTGGCAATGCGCGCGTCGTCTGAAATTTAAGGGCAAAGCGGCGCGCACGGGAGTGCGCGGCCTACCAGCCGTCTACGAATTACAAAACGCTGTAGTAACGCATCTGGGAGGATCGAAGCGTCATTCGACAAACTCCACTTCGATTGGGGCCTCGATATGGCCTTTGTCATGCGCCTCTGTCAGAAATCTGCGCACAGCAGCACGGCCAAGTTCGCCATAATCGCGGGTAAATTCATTCACGTACATGCCGATAAATTTCCCAGCGAGCTTCGCATCCATGTCGCGGGCGTAAGGAAGAGAATGACGCACTGCCTCGTCCCGGTGCGCCAGGCCGTAGTCGATGCTTTCGTGAATAATTTCACTCAAATCGTGGCGGACGCTCTTCGGAATATCTTTGCGTACAACATTTCCGCCAAGAGGCAGTGGCAGTCCGGTTTCCGCCTTCCACCAGCTGCCAAGATCGACAATTTTTTCAAAGCCCGATCTTGCATAGGTGAGTTGTCCCTCGTGAATGATCAAACCAACATCCGCTTGCCCGATGCTTACCACTTCGAAAATTTGATCGAACGGCACAACAACATAATCAAACTCGCCGAGAAAAAGTTGTAGCGCGAGAAACGCGCTGGTCATCGTGCCAGGCACTGCGATCACGCAACCGCGCAGCGAATCGCGAATGGCTTGGTTACCTTTTGAAATGCCGAAGCCTACGGTAGGGCGGGCAGTCCTCTGCACGCCGAGAGGAGCGGCGCGCATGGAGTGACGCGCCCTACCAAGACGCCGCGTCGCCGTTCCGCCCATTCGCCGCTTTCGGATAATGATCGGCCCGTACCCGTCCCCCATGCTCGCTCCGGACGGCAGCAGAGCGTATTTACTTGCCACGCAGGCGTAGGCATGGATCGAGATTGCGGAAATGTGCAGCTCGCTTCGAAGCGCACGCTCGTTTAGCGTTTGAATATCTTCGAGTCGATGGTCGAAGCGATACCCGCGAAGATCGATCTTGTTCTCCGCCATCGCATAAAACATGAACGCGTCGTCGGGGTCGGGGGAATGCCCCAGGGTGAAGACGTCTGCGTTGTTTCTAGTCATTCGTTTCGAGTCTGCCTTATCATTAGTTTGCCACGTCGTACCTTTTGTGGCCATTCAGGTCTGTCGCCGAGAGGCGTTTTGACAATGAACACGATGGGAAGGCGAGCTACTAAATTGTCTCGATTTAATCTTGCAGAGGCAGTCGTGCCGGCTGCGCAACCACGATTGCAGGCGACCCGCCTGCCATTACAGCCTTGGGACCATCGCTTCGCACATCGAAGCGGCTACAGCAAAACAAAACAGCCCCGAACTTCTTCGGGGCTGTTTGAAACCTGTTTATGCGTGTTTGATCAGCAATCTTACCGGTTCTCGACCACTCGAGGCGTCGGCCTGATCATTTCAAGCTGAGCGCTCACCTTCTGAATTTGCTCGGCCTGCTGCTTGAGGGCTGCGGTCAGAGTCTTAATCTGCCCTTCCTGCAAAGCAATCCTTGCCGCTTGTTTTTCGGTGGTGGCCTTCAATTCTTTCACGAGGTTTTGCTGTTTGAGCATCTCTTTCATCGAGTAGGGCGAACCGGCAGGGGCGGTGCCGAGTTGGCCGTCCGAGTTAACCAAGACCGGTATCCCGGCAGTTGCAGTCACGCCAAAGATGCCGCCGATAAAGCAGCCTGTGTCAAGCGTATCACCGATGCGTATCGTGTTGGATTCGTCTGCAGTACCGCTGACGTCAAAGCCAACATAGATGTTGAAGCCGCCGGCCACAACGTTAGCCCCAGTCGAGTCACCGATGGCTACGTTCGAGTCGGCGAGTGTGGCGTTCGCCAGCGCGTTGACACCCATGGCTTCATTAAAATTACCGCTTGTCGAGTTGCCAGTGAGGCTGCCCAGCGCGCCAAAGCCGACGGCATTATTTGAATCGCCATCAATATTGGCGAACAGGGCCCCGGCGCCCAAGGCTGAGTTTTCGTTTCCAAGGCCGGCTCCATCTGAATCATCGTTTGCCTCGGCGACATCGCCAATCGCTGTGTTGCCAGAGCCGATGACACAGTTGAAAAGCGCGCTTTCGCCAAGTGCGTTGTTACTGCTTCCGTCCGTGTTGAACAGGAGCGCACTGGCGCCAACGGCATTGTTGAATGTTCCCAAGCCCGCACCGCTGCCTACGTTAGAGAACAGGGCGAACGCTCCAACGGCCGTGTTGTTTGCGCCGCCGGTGTTGCTAAAAAGCGCTCCGGCGCCAACAGCGGTACCTTCAATCGCGGTGTTGTTGCTCAAGAGCGTCCCGGCGCCGAAAGCTGTGTTTAAGCTGGCGGTAGTGTTGCTCAGGAGCGAGAATGCACCAACTCCCGTGTTAAAAAGGCCGGTGGTATGGTTCAACATGGCAAGATGCCCGTCGGCGAAATTGCCTCCTGGACAGCCTGGATCAGGCGAGCCGCAGGAAGCTTGTGTTCGCGGTGAAAACGCAAAGCACACCAGAATAAGCGGGATGAGAAGGAACCCGCGCCGGAATGGCAGCGAGCGAGCCGGATCTCGTCCGCATGAAACTAACGTTTTAAGTTGATTGAGTGAGTACATGGATTTTTGTGTGTTCTTTCTCTCCCGGTTGTTCATTTGTTTTGTGGTTGTGGGCCCCAAACAGACAAAGAATTTACCGGGTAAAATTCCCTGTCCGTTTTAGAAGCGTCCGCGTGTGATACCGAATTTCGACTGCCAGTGTCAATACTTTTTTTCAAAACTTTTTTGGAGGCTACCGCAGATGGGGGACAAGCTCCCGGCGAACCCGGGCCAGGGGAGGCAAATCCGGCGACGTCTCTTCAGTGGGCGTCGCTACAGTGAGTCGGAGCGCGAGCGTGAAACCCGTGGAAATATTCTTAGGCGTTGTGGAACTCAGCGTTTCAAAATTTCCCGTCGCTGCCACCCCCGATTGCTGTTTGCGTTGAACGAACTGTTCCCGTAGCCTCACGCGCATGGCACGGACTGGTCTGGGCAAAGGCCTCGGCGCATTAATTAGCACTCCTTCAGTTGCGGCGCGGGCAGACACTGGTGAGTCGGGAGAGCGAGTGCACCGAATCAATTTGGCAACCATCGTCCCCAGCGCGCTACAGCCGCGTAAAGATTTCGCGCGCGAAGCACTGCAGGAATTGATCGATTCAATTCGACAACATGGCATTATTCAACCGCTCATTGTGCGCGAGGCGGGCGCTCGATTTGAGTTGATCGCCGGTGAACGCCGCTGGCGTGCGGCCCAGGAGATCGGCCTTACCGAGGTGCCTGCTATAATTCGAAGCGCAAATGACCTGGAAGTCCTCGAATTATCGTTGATCGAAAACCTGCAGCGCGCCGATCTAAACCCAATCGAAGAGGCGCAGGGTTACGCCAGATTGGCGAATGAATTTGGAATGCGCCAGGAAGACATTGCCCTGAAGGTGGGGCGTAGCCGGGCGGCGGTAGCGAACGCGCTGCGGCTTTTGGATCTGCATTCGCAGGTACAGGTCTGGCTGGCTCAGGATTTGCTCTCGGTAGGTCACGCAAAGGTGCTTTTGGCGTTAAAAGCGCCCGAGGAACAGCTCCTGGCGGCGGAGACTGTCCTGCGCCGCAATGCCACCGTGCGTGGTACCGAGCGGTTGGTCGCCCGCCTGCTAGGGATCGGCCGTCGGCGGAAGTCTCGACGCGCCGGAAATGAGCCGCGCATTCTGCCAACGGCTGTGGAAGATCTGCAGACCCGCTTGCAGGAGCACCTCGCTACGCATGTCACCATCCATCATGGAGACAAACGAGGCCGGATTGAGATCGAGTACTACGGGGGCGACGATCTTCAACGGATTGTGACTGCTCTCGGGCTGCCTGAGCAGGAGTAACGGAATAGTGGAGTGCTGGAGTGATGAATTCGCGCCTGACAACACTCCGTTACCCCGTTACTCCGTTACTCCTGATTATCTGCGCCTCGATCATTTGTCCGAACACGTCCTCGGCAGCGCAGACAAAAGTCTGGCAAGAATTTTCAGGTGAGAAGGCTTTCGCGCACGTTCAGCGACTGGTCGATTTCGGGCCGCGGCCGGCCGGATCCGAGGCTATCGAAAAATCCAGGCATTACATCGAGGACCAACTCCGCCGATCGGGTTGGCAGGTGACCCGACAGGCCTTCACTGACGACACCCCGCGCGGCAAGGTCCAATTTGTAAATTTGATTGCCAACTTTCCCGGGCAAGGCAATGCGGCGCCGTCGTTTTTATTGTGCTCGCATTACGACACGAAATTGTTTGACGCCATTCGGTTCGTTGGAGCAAACGATGGCGGCTCAAGCACCGGCTTGCTACTGGAATTGGCGAGGGTAATCGGGCAGCATCCAAATCTGGCTGCGAAAACTGAGCTCGTTTTCTTTGATGGCGAAGAAGCGTACGAACATTTTTCGGAGACGGACGGATTGTACGGAAGCCGGTATTTTTCGAAGCACCTCAGCGGCAGCAGACAATTCCGTGGCGGCGTCTTGTTCGACATGGTCGGGGATCGTTCCCTTGACGTGACGCTTCCTGCAGATTCGCCTCCCGAAATGGCGCGAGATATTTTTGCTGCAGCTGAAGCGCTCAAGCTGCGGAATTATTTTACGTACCTTGACCGGGAGATGATCGACGATCACTCACCGCTAAACGCTATTGGCATTCCGACAATCGACGTGATTGATTTCGATTTTCCGTGGTGGCATACCGCCGGGGACACGATCGATAAGATTAGCGCCCAGAGTCTCCAGATCGTTGGGTCGGTCGCGCTGTATTACCTGTCTGAATTCGCCTTGAAGCATTGAATCGCTAAATCGTTGAACCGTTCCTCCCTCTGTCATGTTGAGCGCAGCGAAACGTCTCAGGCCGTGGCTGCGCGAGACTTGGTTCAGAAGCAATCAGAGATTCTTCCCTTCGCTCAGAATGACAAAAACCGAACCGCCGCTTACCGCCTCGACAAACCACGCCTGGCTGTTGAGGGCCTAATTTCCGCATTGCCTCACATCCCTTTTCCCGGCACTTTAACTATGAAGGGCTGCCTCAATGGAGCGCCCGAAGCCTATGTCGGATACAATGCGCAAAAACATCGGTGTAATCGGACTTGGGATTATCGGTCGCGGCGTGGCTGGGAACCTGCGCCGGAAAGGGGTTCCAGTTTACGTTTGGAACCGGTCGCCGCGTTCTATTCCGAATTTTGTCGGGTCGCCCGGAGAGGTAGCTGAGATTTGCAATTACATCCAGATATTTGTTTCTGATGATGAAGCTTTGCTGCAGACTGTCGAACAGCTACGTCAAAAGCTTACGCCACATCACGTCGTCCTTGCGCATTCAACGGTTGCTCCAGATTCGATGCGCGCAGCTGCGGAAATTGTCGAACGTCGCAAGGCGCGGTTAGTCGAGGCGCCTTTCACCGGGAGTAAAGGCGCAGCCGAAAAAGGCGAGCTGGTCTATTATGTCAGCGGGAACGAGGCGACACTGCGCGAAGCGCGTCCCGTTCTCGAAGCCAGCAGTAAGGAGATCATCGAGATCGGACCGACAATTGGGCAGGCCAGCGCCATCAAGATCGCGACAAACATGATCACAGCCGCAAGTGTCCAGGCCGCTGCCGAAGCTTTGGCGCTCGTTCAGGCTTTGGGTGTGCCGTTGGAAAAGTTCGTCGACGCAATGCGTAGCAACGCCAGCCAATCGACGACTCTGGCGATGAAGCTTCCTAAAATGCTCGGCCGGGATTTTGAGCCTCACTTTTCTGCCAAGCACATGCTCAAGGATATGCAGATCGCCAATTCGATCGGTTTGTCGCACTATCTAGACCTGGGCGTGGCAGCAGCAGCTCGCGACCAACTGCTTGAGCAGATGCACTGGGGCCACGGGGACGACGATTACTCGGTAGTAGCGCGGAAATATTTGCAGGAGGCAGCGCCGGTTGCTGGTGAAGAGTTGCAACTCAGAGAGGAGGACGAGCAAACCGAGACCGGCGAGTCAATAGCGAGCTCAGCCGACGTGGAAAACCAGAGCCAGAAGGATGCCGGTGCGGAGTTTTCGCGCGCGCCGTTTATCGGCGAGGCAGGCGGCGGAGCCGCTAACGAGACAACACGATTGCGCCGCGGTTTTCTCAAGCAGTTGCTGAGTCGGCTGTCATCTGGAAAAGAATGACGCTGCATTCTGAAACCCGGCAGGCGATTTTTGTCGACCTTTCCGGACGGGCAAAATTTCGTATTTCAGGCACGGACCGGTTGCGGTTCCTGAACGGTCAAATCACGAATGATCTGCGAAAGGCAAGCGAGACATTCACAATCGAAGCGTGCGTTCTCAATGCGAAAGGCAAGATGGACGCACATATTTTTGTTTGTGTGTCGGGAGAATCTTTTTTGATGGATGCGGAGGCTGATCTGCGAGAAACGCTCAAACCCCGGCTGGAACGCTACGTGATTGCCGACGATGTTCAGATTGAAGACGTCAGCGACGAATTCTCGGTTTTTCACGTGTTGTCACAACAACCGCCTTCGCCAGAGTACGCTCGGATCGTCTCTGTGCGCCGTTTTGCCGAGCCGGGATGGGATGCGTGGGTCGATGCAACACATCATGACGCTGTCTTGCAGCAATTATCATCCGGAGTCACCCAATGCGGTGCCGGTGCCGCAGAGGTCATGCGAATCGAACAGGGAATACCCCGTTGGGGGCGCGAGCTGACGGCAGAGATCATCCCGATCGAAGCCAATCTGGAACAGCGAACGGTCGATTACCAAAAGGGTTGCTACATTGGCCAGGAAGTGATCTCGCGAATGAAGATGTCTGGGCAGACGAACAAGCGATTATGCGGACTGCTTTCAGTGGATAATATGGCGCTGCAGCCAGGTATGAAACTTGCCTCGCCTTCCAACGAGGGGAAGGAAGTGGGCTGGATCACTAGCGCAACGCACAGCAAAAGACAAGAAATTGCCCTTGGGTATGTGAAACGCGGCTTCAACAACGTCGGCGCGAAGCTCACCGCAGGGAGTCCGTCCGGTCGTGCAGCGGGCCGATTGAATGCAGTCGCAGCGGGAGATCTCGCGGCCGAAGCGTCTCAGCCGATTCAGGTCGAAGTGGTTCCACTTCCCTTCCTGTAAACAGCAAGCCTGTTCGGACGACACTCATTCTCCATTCGCACGAATAGCGAGAAAGGCTGCGTACAAGCCGTTCCCCTTGCGGAAGCAATGCTTTTCGATTTCCTCATTAGGATGGAACCTGAATTAACGTTTTATGGTCACGCTGCTTTCAAAATCAAGACTGCGACGGGAAAGATTCTGCTAATCGATCCGTGGATAGAAAATCCGGTTTTCGAAAGAGGTAAGGACGAGCTCGCTTCCCTCAGTCGCGTTGATGTCATCTTCCTGACGCATGGACATAGCGATCACGTCGGTAACACGGTCGAGATTGGAAAACGGACGGGCGCGACCCTCGTCGCAAACTTCGATCTCGCCGCAGCGATGATCTCAGTGCTTGGTTATCCCCAAGCGCAGGCTTCTCACGAGACGAGCGGGCATCTCGGCGGAGAGTTATCGCTGCTCAATGGCGAAGTAAAAGTACAGTTTGTCCCAGCATGGCATGGTTCATCCGTTCAAAAGGAGGAGAATGCGCCGGTTTATGCCGGCAATCCAACGGGGTTGATCATCTCGCTACGGGATGGTCCTGGTATCTATCACACGGGAGACACCGATTTGTTCTCGGACATGGCGCTGGTGAAGCGATTTCACAAGATCGACGTCATGTTGGTTTGTATCGGCGATCATTTTACAATGGGACCTGCTCGGGCAGCAGAAGCTGTGAAGCTTGTCTCTCCACGAACCGTAGTTCCCATGCATCATGGGACATTTCCTCTGCTGACGGGTACGCCCGAGGGGTTCGCGCGCGAACTGAAAAAGCGCAAGTTAAAGGCCGACCTGCGAGTCATGAAGGCAGGAGAAACAATTGCGCTGAACCGAAATCAAAAAGTTAAAAGGCAAAAGGTTAAAGGACTTACAAAGAAAGCGCTCGGGGCAAAAAGACCTTTTAGCGCAACCACCTGACTCTAGCTAAAGTTTCCGGGTCCACAGCCGCGAAAGCCAATGAAATCGAATAGAAAGTCACAAATGCCAAATCGGGAAAATGGGATGGGATTGGCGGAACGGCTTACAAATCACATACCTCAAGCGCTCAGCAATGCCGCCGAGACATTTGTCGATTCTTTAAAGATCAATTCAATCTCGGAGAAGGTTCGTCGAGGG
>JBEDUS010000196.1:0-3761 GCA_040414975.1 Candidatus Udaeobacter sp. | reverse complement strand
GCGTGTCACGTTCACTTGGGGTTTTGCGCGAGCGCGAGGCTGGGACGAAGACGGCAACATCTCCTGAATGCGGCGAGCAAAACTATAATATCCTACGGCTTCAACGCCCATAACATCGCCAATAATGATGCGAAGTATATAAACATCGGAAAAGCTAAGCACACGCATTAATGCAGCATAGCTTGAGAAGGGAATAAGGTCGTGTGCATGGTTGAATGAAAAGATCAGCCTGGGCCGCCAGGCAACGCGTGAAAGGCAAACCGCGACGTTCAGAATAGCGACGCTCAGTTGCTGGAGCGAGCGCCAGGAGAACTCCGATTAACCCACCAACTGTATTTGCTATAGAGGAACGAAGCGCAAGCGATTTAAAATCCTGTCTTTTCAGCAATAACCCAAGTGGAACGGCGGAGAGTGCGTCAAGGACCAGGGTCAGTGAAATAACACGTATTAAGGCGCGAGTCGCGGATCGGCGAAAAAGTCAGAAGCTATTGGTGCAAAGACGATTATAACACCATACATAACTGTGCCGAGTACCAACATTCCCCAAAATGCGGTGTGAAGATGAATGTCCTCCAGAACCCGGCGCTGCACCAGCGCAGAGCTTACCGTATCAGAGATGATGATTGAGCCCAGCGCCACAACAATCATAGCAAGCGCAACCAAACCGAAGTCGCTCGGTGTGAGCAGCCGCGCGAAGATAATTGTGACTGCAAAAGAAAGGACCGCACTTGTCCAATTGTTTATCGCCGACCAATAAATCCGGCTTCTAGTGATGATCGGTTCGGACATGGGTTATCCTGAAGGCGGGAGCAGCGGTAGTTGGCGACCGCGGAATTCATTCGATGGGGTTTTTCTACCAACAGCTGCTAAATGGCGTACCCGCAACCCAAAACCATTACGGCGGCCCGCTCGCAGGGCTCATTCCAAAAACCCACGATTTGGCGTGGAAGACTAAGGACTGGATTGTGAAAAAACAAATAATTGAAGAAATAATCATTAACGGACGGCTTTGCGCGATCGTGCTACGTGCTGAATACGATCAGCGCGGCATCCAGTTCTTCACCAAAAACGAGCTCTCGCAGCAGCTCGCATCGATGTCGTATGAGCCCGGCAAGATCATTCCAGCGCATACACACCGGCCAGTGCGCCGCGAGGTATTTCACACCCAAGAGGCGCTATTTATCCGTAAGGGAAAATTGCGGGTCGACTTCTACAGCGTTGAGAACGAATACCGCTGCAGTCGAGTCCTGCAGAAGGGCGACGTAATTCTGCTCATTGCCGGAGGCCACGGGTTCGAAGTGCTGGAGGAGCTTAACATGGTGGAGGTCAAGCAAGGGCCTTATGCCGGCGACATGGACAAGGTGGTGTTCGCCGCACCGGTTCCAGCAAAGCTCAATTTCAAATGATTCCCGTGAATCGCCCTGTACTGGATGGCAACGAGAAGAAGTATTTGTGCGAGTGCATAGAGACCGGCTGGATTTCCTCCGAAGGCCCATTTGTCAAAAGGCTTGAGGCTGGCTTCGCCCGACTGATGGGCTGCCAGCACGGGATTGCCGTTTGCAATGGGAGCGTCGCTATCGACCTAGCGTTAGCTGCTCTCCGCATCGGCCATGGCGACGAGGTCATTCTGCCCACGTTCACTATTATCTCGTGTGCAGCCGCGATCGTGCGCGCGGGCGCGACGCCCGTCGTTGTCGACTGCCAACCTGATACCTGGAACCTCGACCCCGCTTTGGTTGCGGTCAAGATCACGAAGCGCACCCGAGCGATTATGGTAGTTCATATCTACGGTCTTCCGGTCGATATGGATCCGATCATTGAGCTAGCCCGTGCGCATGGATTATACGTGATCGAAGACGCCGCAGAGCAACATGGCCAAACCTATAGGGGGCGTCCAGTCGGCGCCCTTGGCCATATCGCCACGGTAAGCTTCTACCCCAACAAACAGGTCACCACTGGCGAGGGCGGAATGTTGGTGACCAATGATGAGCAACTGGCGAAGCGGTGCCGCGATCTGCGCAATCTATGCTTCGACGAACAAAGACGGTTCATCCATCAGGAACTAGGATGGAATTTTCGTATGAGCAATGTTCAGGCGGCGCTCGGCGTAGCGCAGCTTGAGCGAATTGCGGAAACCTTGAGCAAGAAGCGCATGGTCGGCCGGTGGTACAATGAACGCTTGAAGAGCCACCCTCTTCTACAGTTACCGCTTGACCGGACGGAATATGCCGAAAACATCTACTGGGTTTATGGTGTCGTGCTTGACGACCAAGTTCCCTTTGACGCCGGCGGCGCAATGGCGCGATTGAAGGCAAGGGGTATAGACTCGCGGCACTTCTTTTGGCCAATGCATGAACAACCCGTCTTGCAGGCAAGGGGCTTGTTTGCGCACGAGCATTGTCCAAACGCCGAGCGGATCGCCCGTCGCGGGTTTTACCTGCCAAGCGGCGTTGGACTGACGCAAGACGAGGCTGACGCAGCCGCGCAGGCTTTGCGGGAGTGCCTTGCATGACGGCATTTGATGAATATGCGAAATATTATGATCTTCTGTATGCCGACAAGGATTACGCTTTGGAGGCTGAATTCATAAGCGAGATCATTTACAGACACGCTCCCGGCACTCGCTCGCTGCTGGAGTTGGGGTGCGGTAGCGCGCGCCACGCGCTCCAACTCGTCCAAAAAGGCTTCGCCGTCACCGGCGTCGATTTGAGTTCAAAGATGATCGCCCGTGGGCAGCAGCAGATAGCACAACTGCCCGTAGAGATGCGCGATCGCATCAAGCTAATGCAAGCTGATGCAACGCGCTTCACGTCGGCTGTGCAGTACGATGGAGTAATCTCGCTATTTCACGTTGTCGATTACCAAACAACAAACCATGCGCTGAACGGCATCTTTGGGACAGCGCGAGCCGCACTTTCGGAGCGCGGCGTATTTCTCTTCGATTTTTGGTATGGTCCGGCGGTCTTATCGGAACGGCCCCAGGTCCGCGAGAAACGCGTTGAGACGCCAGAAGTTTGCCTGAACCGTATTGCTGAGCCTTCTGTCGATATCCACCGCAACGTCGTTGATGTGAATTACACATTGATCGTAGCCGATCGAGTGCGCGGCCACCTAGAGGAGATCAAGGAAGTCCATTCGATCCGATATTTGTTTCTGCCGGAAATTGAATTGTTCGCGACCAACAATGGATTTGAGATTGTAGAATCCGGCGAGTGGCTTACCGGTAAGCGCTTACATCCGCAGTGTTGGTCGGGATATGTCGTAGCTCGCGCGATTCAGAATTGACAAACCGGTAGCCACATTCGTCGTGGAGGCGGTTGGGAGCCGGACCGGTGAAAGCGTTGGCCATGAAAAATCCCCAAGCCATTGAGTGGGAGTCGATTATCCGGGCGGGCGGCATTTGAGATTGCAAGCTTTTCGGGGTTGAAGGCCCGAAAGCTCGAATCGCGCGTCGTGATTCGCGTCGCGGCCATCGACTGGCCGTTTCTCGAAGAACGGTTTGGCGCGGTCTGTGAGGACAAGCCAGGCCGGCTAACCTGCCATCGCGCTTAACGGTGGGACTTGTCAAACACACCTTACGACCTTTCCGACGAGGTGTTGCAGTTCTTCTGCGGCGAGGAGTTCTTCCAGGCTCGCCTGATGTTCGACCGCTCCTCGCTGACCGCTAATGCCGGCGTAAGGGGAAAGGTGCGATCGAGCACTGCCGTGTAGACGGACACTCGCCGAACGCATACGATCCCAGCATAGAGTTCGACGGCTCA
>JBEDUS010000195.1:0-2819 GCA_040414975.1 Candidatus Udaeobacter sp. | reverse complement strand
CTCGCCGGAGCTTCGACATCCCATGTAGCACGATAAGAAGCGACGCGACGAACAGGAGGCACGCAACTGCAAACGAAACATCGACACCTGCCTCGAAGATTGGACGAGCGGTGAAATCTCCCGCGATACCACTCCACCAATATCCAAAAAGCCCAATGTCCATCACGCCGTGACCTATGATGCACGGAATGAGTGAGCCGGCTGACCATGCGAGAAGCCCAAGAAGCACGCCGGCCAGGAAGACGATCGGAACCATCCCCAGCGTTGCCCATGTTTTGTTAAGGTGCACCAACGTGAAGAACAGCGATGAAACGAGAATCGCAGTCCGTGCGCCTTGGCGTTGCTCAATTGGGCGCTGCATGTAACCGCGAAAACCGATTTCTTCACAAATTCCGGCTGATGCTGCGGACACGACGACTGCGAGCCACTTTAAAGGAAGCGACGGAATAAAAGAAAGGTGGTATCCGTGCCGGAACGCTTCCCTCGGAAATGGAACAAACCGAAAGAGCAAGACGATTGCGGCATGGATTGTCACCGCGAAGAAAATCGCGGTGACAATACTCCAGGACCAATGCGTTGCCGTCAGAGTGCGGTATCGAAACGCAAAGGCGCGCGATTGCCGAGTCGAAAGCGGTGGCCCTCCACCGGCAGCCCACCAAACATAAAAGCATAGAAAGATGATTTCGATGATCGACGCGAGCCGTACATCGAGGTGCAGCAGCAAGACAGGCCAGACATTGGCCGCGATCAGCGCGATTAGAAGACCGGACACGATTGCCCGCAGCCAAACAGGCAGTCTCCGCCAAGACATTTCCAGTTTTTACTTTTTCTTAACCATGCTGAGCACAACACGAAACCGCGCTTTGCCGCTCATCATCCGGTCGTAGGCTTCGGCTGCTTGATCGAGCGGAAAAATTTCGTTCATGGAATGCACGTTGTTAGACGCGCTGAACGCAAGCGTATCCTGCGAATCGATTGATGTACCGGAATACCAGCCTTTGACCGACCGCTCTCCAGTAATAAGCAAAATTGGATCAACAGAAATCGGGCCAGCTGCACCGATGACCACGAGCACGCCGTTCGGGGCGAGGCCACCGAGCGTTGCCGTCATCGCTGGGCCATGCGTTACAGTCGCGATCACAACGTTCGCGCCACCGAGCTTGTTCAGTTCCGCGGCCGGATCGGATGCCTGACTATCAATGTAGTGGGATGCACCAAGCTGCTTGGCAAACGCCTCCTTATCCTTTCCTCGCGCAATCGCCACGGTTTTAAATCCCATTTTGGCTGCAAACTGCACTCCAAGATGACCAAGCCCACCGACCCCGAGCACGGCGACAACATCGCCACCCCGGGCACCGCTATTTCGCAGCGCGTTGAACGTCGTGACGCCTGCACACATGAGAGGCGCCCCGTCAATGGCGGAGAGTTCGTCGGGAACACGTGCCAGCGCCTGCGCAGGTGCGACCATGTATTCCGAGTAACCGCCGTCGAAAGAGATGCCGGTCGTCAACAATGCAACTTCGCACGCAAAGAAATCCCCGCGGCGGCAATGATCGCAGTAACCACAGTTGCCACCGTGCCAGCCAATACCGACCCGCTGCCCAGCTTTCCAAGGCTTCACACCTTCGCCTACAAGATCAACAACTCCGATCACCTCATGTCCGGGCACGCGCGGGTATTGAATCCCGGGCCATTGTCCTTCTTTGACTAACGAGTCGCTGTGACAAACACCGCACGCGTCGACTTTGACACGCACCCATCCCCGCTGCGGCTCGGGAATCTCCCGTTCAACAAGTTCCAACGATCCACCGGCGCGTGGAACCTGAACTGCACGCATTTTCTTAGCCATGGTTTCTAAATCGCTCGTTTGTGCAGAAAAACAAGCTGGGTGACGACGGCAGATCAATATCGAAACGTCGCTTTCACACGTTTCGAAAGCAGCACATACGGAATCCAAATCGTCGCAGCGAGAACGCTCGGCATGAGATCACGTATCGAAGCGAGCATCGATTCCCTTGCCGCTGGAATTCGATTGGCCAAAACGGTATCGATTACGACTCCCGTAAGATTGACGGCTAAAAACAAAACATAAGCGCGAAGCCACGCGGCTTTCTTAGTAAAGAACAAGGCAATAAGCAGCGCAGCAAAGAGAAGCATCGCAAGATTGAAGAATAGCTCGAACAGAAGTGTAGGCGCCCACCACGCGTGATAAGTGGGCTCGATCGGATCAGTTAACACGCGCCAGGAACTCGTGTTCATCGTTGTAGCAACGATATCGAGCAGCGTTTTAATGAACCGCAGCGGGAGCAACAATTGGCCAATGGCCAGAAGAATGAGCCAACCGCCGATGCCATTCAAACGCGCCGGCGCGTCGATCGGCGGCGGTGCGGGTTGCGCGACCCTGCTCGTGCAGAAATAGCGGTAGCCAAAAAAACCTAGTGTGCCGAACCAACACAGCGCCGCAACCCCTACTGGCCAGTTAAATGTACCGAGGGCTTTGATTTTCTTAAGTTGTTCCGACGTCCGGTATCGCAGAGTGTAACCGAGCTTGTCCCTAGTGCTGGTAATCGTTTCATTGAATTTCGCAAACTCGCCAGGTCCGACGCGATCCTTTGTCGCTTGATATTGGTAGCGGAACTGCACATTCGATCCGCTGGCGCTCGGTTCGTCACTCACGCGAAAGAAATCTGTATCCACAATTTGGGGTTTTGAGTCCAGTTCCCAATCTTCAAACATTTGAACATTCAGCTCTTCAATCACGGTGTTGGGACACTCGAGTTTGAATGGATCGCTGCGCTGCGGTGAAATTGTGGATCCCA
>JBEDUS010000194.1:0-4916 GCA_040414975.1 Candidatus Udaeobacter sp. | reverse complement strand
GGTCAGAATCTCGTCCTGAATACCGTCGGTAAAGTAAGCATTCGATTTATCGTCGCTCAGATTTTCAAACGGCAGGACCGCGATGCTCTTTTCCGAGATCGGCGACGCAGGTCCGCCGCGTCCCGGCATGTAAGCGATTCGTGTCGTCAAAAACAGGCCGGCTGCGCCAAGGACGATCAGCGCAACGACCGCCATCGCCACGAGCGAGTAGCGGCGGCGATTTCCAGCAGCAGCAGACGGCGTCGTCCCAGGAATCGTGCTCCGGGCGAATTTTGCCGGAACGGCGGGGTTGCCGATTTCATTGTTGTAGAGATTCACCACGTGCAGGCGTTCGCCATGTTTTCCTTCGCATTCGCCGAGATCATGAAGATATGGCTGCCACTGGTCGTACTGCTCGAGGTCTTCCGCGGCGTGTTTGGACACGAGAATGTGACCGGCGTCACCGCAATCCATCACGCGTTGGGCGATGTTGATCCCGGCGCCGGCAATGTTCGCCTGCTCGTTCAAATCGGTGACTTCGTTGACCGGACCACTGTGGATGCCCATGCGGACCCGGATTTCGGCATGACTCTTTAGCGCTTTGGCGATTTCTTCTGCGCAAAGCACAGGTGCTTCCGGGTGGTTGCGGAAAGCGAGCGCGCCACCGTCACCGGTCGGCAACCGCAGCAGTTTTCCTTCAGCTTCGGCGGCGCGGAATTGTTCCGTGCCGCGCACGATCTCGCGCAACTTCTCCATCTGAGCGCTCTGCTCGTTGGTGCGCAACCTGGAATAGCCCACGATGTCGATGAAAAGAACGTGGGCGATTTCCAGTCGCGGTTTCGATTTACGTTCGTCCGCCATCGGGGCATGAATTTAGGCGGTTCCAGCAACGCTCTCTATATGAATTTTTTATGGGGGGGAGCCGGTAACCTGAGAGCGTTTTCCATTTTTGTCGTATGATTTCGCAGGCGACATCCGCCTCAGGCGGACCACTACAGGGCAAGCTGAAAAATGGATCGACCAGATAATCCCGGAGTCATCGCCTTTCCGCCGTTGATCTGGCTGGTGAACGCGGTGATCAGCGTTCTGGTGCATCTGTTCATACAGGTGCCGATCATGAGATACAGCTTCTGTCTGCTCTGCGGGATCGTCTTTATCATTTTGGCGTTGACCCTGGCGCTCTCCGCTTTGCGAACAATGAAAGCTGCCGGAACAAACGTTCACCCTTCCGAACCCGCGCTAACGATCGTGCGGAGCGGCCCATTTCGCTTCACCCGTAACCCGATGTATCTGTCTCTTTGTTTACTACAGGTCGCACTCGGCTTTTTTCTTAACGACTGGATCACGTTGCTCTTTGTCGTCCCGCTCGCCTTGATCTTTCATCACGGCGTTGTCCTTCGTGAAGAGAGATATCTCACCGCAAAATTCGGTGAGCCATATCTGCAATACAAACGCGAAGTGCGTCGTTGGATCTGAATCAAACACCGCTCATGATGGTTGAGTTGAAAAAGGGACAGCTTAGCCTTAGCAGTTGTTTCAATCCCTTCTAGCTAACGAGACAAGCAATTATGGCACGTAAGTGTAATGCACCCGGCTGTGGCTTCCCTCTTCCGGATAAATATCCGCTGGCCAAATGTCCATGGCACATGGCACCGGGTCGCGGACCAGTTAAAATCGCAGCTGCACTAACAATTGCTGCTGCCGGCTTCGGCGGCGGTTTTGCTTATAAGAGGTTCAGAAGGTATCTGGATGAAAGGAAGCTGCGTAAGGAACGTGAAGAATCCAGGAAAGCCTCCGCGCCGGAAGCACACCAGAAGGCCGCATCTGCTGTTCGCAAACGGATCGTCACTCAAAAACGACCACGTGCGCGGAAAAAGACCGCGGCAAAGTCGAAGCGAACACCGGCTAAATCAGAAACCAGCTAGCCAGGATTTGTCCTGAACTTTACAAGGCGGCCTCTATAAGGCCATGAGCAGACTTCCTGCGTAGAAGGAAACAAACATGGTCGCGCGACGATCGATCCTAGTAGTTAGCGTCCTAACTGTAATCGCTGCACTTATCGTCATCGGTGTTCTTAACCCGCGCGTGGAGCAAAAACTGTTCGAGCGCAGCGCCGCGATGCGGGCGAGCCGCAGCAACGCGGGGCTGCTCAATGATGACGCACTTCGCGTCGCGATCGCCGGATCGTCAGCGCCGTTGCCGAGTAAGAAACGAGCCAAGGCATGCGTGGTCGTTTTCGCCGGCGGCAAGTTTTATGTCGTCGATGTCGGCCCCGAATCGGTGAAGAACCTGCTTCTGTGGCAAATCCCGATGTCGCGTGTGGGCGGAGTCTTACTCACTCATTTTCATTCCGATCACATTGGCGACCTCGGTGAACTCAATTTGCAAACGTGGGGGAGGGCGGCCGAAACCGCTCGACGTTTATGGTGGCCCGGGTGTTGAGCAGGTTGTCGATGGCTTTAACCAGGCTTACCGACAGGACCAGGGATATCGCACCGCACATCATACCGAAAAGGTAATGCTAGCGGCAGCGTGGCCGATGGTCGCGCATCCTGTTGTGCTCGACGGCCCGGAAACGCCTGCGCGATCACGTAGCGGCCTTGTCCTCGGGGACCGCGGGTTGCGCATTACCGCTCTCGACGTGAATCACGATCCGGTCGTCCCTGCCTACGCCTACCGTTTTGACTACAAGGGAAGATCGGTCGTGGTGACCGGCGATACCAAGTATCACCCGCCGCTAATCAAAGGCGCGCAGGGAGCTGATGTCCTGGTATCCCGAAGCGATCGCGCGTCCCATGGTCGAAGTGTTGGAAAGAAGTTTGGCCCGCGTCGGGAATGATCGCGCTGCGTCTATTATGCACGACGTCCAGGACTATCACATTTCCCCCACTGAAGCCGCGAAGATCGCGAACGAGGCGGGTGTCAGGCTTCTCGTGTTCTATCATTTAACGCCGGCACCCGACACATTTCTGACGCGACGTCTCGTCGCGAATGGCGTGGACGACGTACGAAAAGGGAATTGGGAGATCGCCGAAGATGGTAACCTTTACACGCTTCCCCTGGGATCGAGCGACGTTGAGATAGGTCGTGTGCGCTACTAGCGATAGGCCACCGAGATCGAAGACGAAGCAGAATCAGTGGTACTTTTCGATGAGATGGTCGATGTACGCGCTGTAGGTCTCCGCGAGCGGTGCGCTTTCGATGAAGAGAATGTTCTCGGCATTGAATTGCGCGCTCCGCGAAAAATTGTAAGAGCCGGTGACCACGGTGTCGTCGATCACGAGAACTTTGTTGTGCATGAAATTGTGTGGCCCAGTCGGCGAGTAAGGCGTTGAGTTTTTCCCGACCAGGCCGGCGCGCATGATGATCTCTTTCAGCGCACTGATTTTCCAGCGGTTTTGCGGCACTGCCTGCCATTGCAGGTACACCTGTTCCATCTGGGTGCGATCGTAGATTCCGTCTACCTTGACGCTTCCGCCTCGTAACAAGTTGCCGAGCTCGCCGATTAGCGTGCCCGAGTTGATCAACAAACTGCAGATGCGAACGCGGCGTTGCGCTGCGCGTGCGCGCCTGGCGATCTCGGAATCGATTTCCAAACCGCAGCCCGGCGAAAACATGACTCGCACCCCGGCCGGTTGACCGGAAAAAGTGAGCGGCACAGGCGCGGTATGAATGTCGCCAGTGTTTTCGAAGTTTTCCTTTTCCCATAGCTGTTCAAAATTTTGCGAGTAGTAGCCGGCCAACGCTGGCGAATCGATTTCGACGATGTTGTTTTCCTCCAGCGTAAAGGCCTCGTCGGTCATGTTGGTCGAACCAGTCCAGATGGATTGTCGATCGCGCACGACGTATTTGCTGTGCATCAGTTTCATACCCGCAATGCGGCGCCACGGATAACCCAGCGATTGGACAAACGCGCCGGTGCCTGAGGGAGCGGGATCCTGACCGGCGGCGAGGTCCGGTTGCGGCGGTTTATCGGCGTCGTAGCAGAAGCGAATTCTAACGCCCGCCTGAGCTTTCTCGCGCAATGCCGCCGCTAATTGCGCGTGCAGCGGATCGCTGAAGCGCATGTCGTATATCGCAAAATCGAGAGTCTGTTTCGCGCCGTTGATGAACGCCGTCAGTCGCGACATGACTTCGTCAGCGGATTGTTCGCGTTCCGCGAGAAAAAATGCGAAAAGGTTATCCGTCGACGAGATACTTGGCTGGTTGGCGAGACTGGCACTGCTCATCAGCGACGCATACTACGTGGAAATGTTGGATCCGTCTGCCGACGAATTCGCGACCGAAGCAATTCCGTGATCGACGGAAAGGCGCAAGAAGGGTTACGCCGGTTTTCTATCGGTGATGGCTCCAGAGTTCTTATCCAACGCGCGGGAAACGGATGTGCAATTTGTAGCAAAGGTATAGAACAAGAATTGCACCGAGGGTTGAGACGATGAGACCGGCAGGGTGAAAGCGTCTGTTTATCGGCCCTGCGAACATATGCGTCACGGCCCCGCCGATGACGGAGCCGATGATACCGAGCACGATGGTCCAGAAGATGGTCATATGCACGTGCATCACCGACTTCGCTATGACGCCGGCGATTAAGCCGACCAGGATTTACCAAATGAGGAGAAGCATAAGCCTCCACAAAGAAATTCGGAATTGCCACCTCGCCTGCGTTCATTTGAACGATTGAAAAGTGCCATATGCATAAGTCGTCGGTCACAGTGCGGACTTGAATTTGCGCGAACTTGTCGACACGCAATAAGGTCGCGTATGCCCGGACTCCGCTTCGTCTGCTCTGTCCTCCTGAGGACGGCCAGCGTCACGGTGCTTCTGCTCGACGCGAGCGGCTGCGCCAAACAGCGACCAGTCGGCGGTTTGTCCAAGTTGAAGCCGTGCCGGTTACCTGGAATCGGCGAAGAATTGCTTTGCGGTAAAGTGACGGTTTT
>JBEDUS010000193.1:0-11909 GCA_040414975.1 Candidatus Udaeobacter sp. | reverse complement strand
TCCAGATCAGCGAAGGCTGGATTGAGACCGGCCCGGAAGATTTCAGCGGCGCATTTCAGGATTGCGAGATCGGCGAATTTGCGGTCGGCGATCTCGTGCTTGCCGAGACAAAGCGCGCGCAGTTCGTCGAGCGCTTACAAGAATGGCGCGCCAATAACGCGAAAATCGTCATCTATTTTCAGACCGAAGGCGAGATCGAGCGCTTTCGCGAGATCATGACCGGCTCAATCGAGGACGTCGATTTTGTCGAAGGGACTCTTGCTCGCGGATTTTGTTTCCCCGCCGCCAATCTCGTCGTTCTCTCGGCTGCGGAATTATTTGGGCGGTTCGCAGCGCACCCACGCAGGCGATTGCGTCGTGCAGAACGCCATCGCGCACAGATTGATTTCAGTGAGCTCAACGAGGGGGACCTCGTCGTGCACCTTGAGCACGGCATCGGGCGATTTCTAGGGCTGCAAAGATTTCCTGTAGGGCAGGCGCCCCGCCTGCCGGGCGCAGACGGGACAGACCTTGCAAGCGGAGCGCTTGCCCTACAACAACAAGGACAACCACAGGAAGTGTTGGTTCTCGAGTTTGCAGATGAAGCGAAGCTCTACGTCCCGCTCGAGCAGGCGTATCTCGTATCCCGCTACGTCGGTGCAGGGAAAAAGTCGCCGCCGCTCAGCTCGCTCGGCGATGGAAGATGGGCCCGCGCCAAAATCAAAGCCGCGGCTTCCATATTTGATTACGCGGGCAAGATGCTCGCCGTCCAAGCGGAGCGGCAAACGCATGCGGGGCACGCGTTCGCTCCGGACACAAAATGGCAGACAGAATTCGAACATTCGTTCCCATTCCGCGAAACGCCGGACCAGATGAAGGCGATCATCGATACGAAGATCGACATGGAACATTCTCGGCCGATGGACCGGCTGATTTGTGGGGACGTCGGTTTTGGTAAGACCGAAGTGGCAGTGCGCGCCGCTTTTAAGGCAGTGATGGACGGCAAGCAAGTAGCTGTGCTCGCGCCCACGACTGTCCTGGCTCAGCAACATTTCGAGGTGTTCAGGCAACGCATGCTCGATTATCCCGTGCGCATTGAAATGCTCAGCCGTTTCCGTTCGCAATCGGAGCAGAAGAAAGTACTGCGGCTTTTGCGCGAAGGCGGCGTCGATGTTGTCATTGGGACGCATCGGCTCATCTCGGGCGACGTTGTATTCAAGGATCTCGGCCTGGTGGTGATCGATGAGGAGCAGCGCTTCGGTGTGCTGCACAAGGAAAAATTCAAAGAGCTCTTCAAACTGGTCGATGTCCTGACACTCTCAGCCACACCGATTCCACGTACCCTTTATCTTTCGCTGGTTGGCGTAAAAGACATGTCGACGATTGAGACGCCGCCGCTAAATCGCCTGCCCGTGGAAACAGTGGTGTCGGCTTACGATGAGCGTCTCATTCGCGCCGCAATTGATCGCGAGCTGGAACGACAGGGCCAGGTATTTTTCCTGCACAATCGTGTAGCAAGTATCGAGCGAGTGCGTGACCGGGTCGTCGATCTTTGTCCGTCGGCCGGAGTTGAGATCGGGCATGGGCAGATGGATTCCGACGAACTGGAAGGCGTAATGGCGCGATTCATTGCCGGGAAAACTGACGTGCTCGTTTGCACTACGATCATCGAAAGCGGTCTCGATATACCCAATGCAAACACGATCATCATTGATCGGGCGGACCAGTTTGGTCTCGCCGATCTGTATCAATTGCGGGGGCGCGTCGGACGGGCCGAGCACAAGGCATACGCTTACCTGCTTCTTCCACGCGAGATGATGACTGTGGGCGCAGCGCGCAAACGGATCAGCGCAATCAAACAGTACAGCTCGCTGGGCGCCGGTTTTCGCATCGCGATGCGCGACCTGGAGATTCGTGGCGCGGGCAGCATTCTGGGCACAGCTCAAAGCGGCCACATCGTGGCGATCGGCTTCGACTTGTATTGTCAGTTGCTCAAGCAGGCAGTGACGCAACTCAAAGGCCAAAAGCCGCGGTTTCGGCTCGATGTCGATCTAAAACTTGATTTTGTCGCCACAAATGAAGCTGAATTCGTGGCTCCGCCAGAGAGCGCTCGATGGGAAGGTGCCAGCTTCCCCCACCAAATCCCAGCCTTTATTCCGATCACTTACGTCAGCGATTCCAGTCTGCGCATTCGGGCATACCGCGACATTGCAGAGGTTGCCACGCACCAGCAATTAGAGTGCCTGCAGCGCGACTGGCGGGACCGCTTTGGGCCGTTTCCGCCGGCTGTTGACAATTTGTTTGGCCTCATCGAAATCAAGCTCGCCGCGGCAAAATCGGGGATAAGCCGTGTCGAGGTGCGCGACCGTAAATTGATGTTGACGCGGCGCGGGGATTTTATACTTGTCGCGGGCAAATTCCCTCGTTTAGTTGCAACGAGAATCGAGCAGCAGCTCGGGGAGATTCTGGAGCTGATAAAGAAAGTATGAGAAATTTTGGGCGTCCATTTAACGGCGTTTTGCTGGCGATCTGCGGGCTTGCCCTATTGCCTGTTTGCGCCGCATTTGCTCAGGAAGCTCAACAGGTGGACGGCATCGCAGCGGTTGTGAATGGCGACGTCATTACATACTCGCAAGTGCGTCAGTTGTCCGCGCCGAGGGAAAGACTGCTTCACTCGCAATTGACCGGTCAGGAGTTGGAAAAACAGGTCAAAGAAGCGCGGGAGCTCGCTTTAAAGGACTTGATCGATCGACGCCTTGTCATTCAAGCGTTCAAGAAAGAAAGCTATCAAATTCCGGATCACGTCGTGGACCAGCGAGTGCACGACATCATTCGTGAGAATTTTGGCGGAGACCGCAACACCTTCATCAAGACTCTCGAGGCGCAGAATTATTCGCTGGGCGAGTTCAAGGAAAAGGAGATGGAAAGAATCATCGTGCAGGCGATGCGCAGTCATAACGTCCGGACACAAATGATCGCTTCCCCGACGAAAATCGAAGATTACTACAGGAAGCATCGCGACGAATTTACGGCCAAGGAAGAAATAAAGCTGCGAATGATCATGATTTCCGGCCAAAAAGACACCGGGAACGCGCAGGCGCAAAAGGCCCTGGCTGAAGAAGTGCTCGGCAAACTGGCCAGCGGCGGCGAATTTGAACAGATAGCGCAGCTTTATTCTGAGGATAGCACCAAGGAGAACGGCGGCGATTGGGGCTGGATCGGACGTAACACACTTGCCGGTCCTTTGGAAAAGTTCGCGTTTAACATGCCAGTTGGCAGAATCAGCAGCATCATCGATTACGCCGGCAATTACTATATCCTCAAGGTGGAGGACAAACGCGGCGGCACGACAAAATCACTCGCTGAGGCACACGACGATATTGAGAGGAAGCTGATCCAGCAAGAAGCAGCGCAAATTCAGGAACGCTGGATCGCCACCCTGCGCGAGAAAGCTTATATCCGCACTTTCTAAGGTTCGCGTCGCTGTAGAGGCGCCTGTCTCAGGCGCAAAGGGCCTCGATTCTTCGGGGTCGAGCATTGACGTTTTTCTGCTCGTAATTGGAATCGAGTGATTCCACAAAAAAATGTTCGCCTCCAAACGCGAATTCTCGTCTAATTCTCGTTAGGCGACCTGCACATGAAAAGATTCACGATCACGCTCATGGTCAGCATTGCGCTCGTCTACCTCGGTGTTTCGGCAGTGGCTACATGCGAGAATTCAGCAGCGTCCGATGTTGCCGCGGCGAAATCTTTCGCATTTGGAGGTGTTGGTGTCGCCGGGCTCATGTCCGAGGGTGAACGGAATCTGCGAGCTGTTTTGGAGCGGCCCGACGCCTCCCAGGATTTACAAGCAGCGCTTAGCCAAACGACGCCGGCAGGCAAACTCTACATTTTGGTTGGCCTGCGCCGTTGTGATCGTGCCGCGTATCAAAAGGTCTTTGATTCGCTGGCGCGCCCTAACGATGACGTGGAAGTCGCGCGCGGATGCATGATCAGCAAGGAGCCGTTCCGCCAGCTCCTCTCACAGATTCAAGAGGGCCGATTTGATGATTACTTATCACGGCCGCAACGATGATTGTCAGCCGTTATCAAATCTCGGGACGAAACGATGGCAAACCCTGATTCTCATGTAACGATCCACATGGCGGCGAGCCTGGACGGCTTCATCGCTCGAAAGGACGGGCGCGTCGACTGGCTCGAAACCTCAGACGAATTCGTAGACGGCGACACCCTGGACCCAGGATTCATTGAGACCTTCCTCAAGACGATCGACTGCTACGTCATGGGGTCGCGGACCTATGAGACCGCATTGGGTTTTGAAGCCAAAGGATTGGGGTGGTCGTACGGCGATAAACCTACCTTCGTCCTCACGAGTCGCGATCTGCCGCGCACTCGGGATACCGTGGAGTTCTACTCAGGCGATCTTGCGCAGTTGGTGAATGGGCACCTGCGGCCCAAGTTCCGCACCATCTGGTTTGTTGGTGGCAGTGTAGTTTCCGGCGAATGCCTTCGCCTCGGGTTAGCTGACGAGGTTCGTTACTCGATCCTGCCGATCTTGATTGGCGATGGAATACGGTTCTTCGAGAAGCTCGACAAAGATATCGCTCTCCATCTAGCGGAGGTCAACGCTTACAAGAGCGGCATCGTGGAGCTTTGTTACAAGGTGCGAGGAGATCGCGGTGAACCACCAAGCCCCACCTAACCAGGCGCTGCAGACAACGGCTCAGAGGGCGTTGTTTTTTGGATGCCCAGCGCTACTAGAATCAACGGCAGAGCGTTCGCCCGGCCAACGACCCTACTTCGGCGATAACGTCAGAGAGTCGCCGTCGCTTGCCTTGGCCATGCGCAGGTTTTCCTCGGCTTCCGGGAAATCGGGATGGAGACGTAGCGCTTCTTCAAATTGCGTAATCGCGCTGGGAACGTTGCCTTCGCGCATGAAAATTTTTCCCAGGTAATTGTGCGGCTGGGCGAGTTTTGGATCGAGCTTGGACGCAGCTTGAAGATGCTCTTTTGCTCCGGGCAAATCGCCCTTGTCCAAGAGCGCAGTTCCAAGATCTATTTGAGCATCGACTAAACCAGGATCGTCGCGGACCGCCTCCTGATATTGCGCAGTGGCCTCATCCATTTTGCCGTGTTTTTCCAGAAAGGCGCCGTAGCTGTGATGGGCCTGCGCGGATTTTGGCGCCAGGCGGACTGCAGCTTGGCACTCCGCCGCTGCCTGGTCTTCCTGGCCCATTTGCTCCAACAGGTACGCATAACCGGAGTGATACTCGGCGTTGTTGGGATCCATCCGCAAGGCTTGTTCGTAATGAGTGTGCGCTTCGTCCAGTTTTCCTTTCTCAATCAAAATGGTCGCAAGGCTGACATGCGCCTTTGGGGAATCAGGGTTCAGGTGCAGCGACTTGGAAAAGGCTTCGGCTGCTTCATCGACCCGGCCGGCGTCCTGCAACGCGGTCGCGTGATTAAGATGGGCCCGGGCGCTGGTCGGAAGATCGGCGGCGATCATCGCAACGCGATCGAGCTCGCTGCGAACGGTGTGCGTCTGTCCAACCCAAAGCGCTCCCAACGGAATGACGAAAACGCCTACCCATTTCACGCCGTGCAATGCCCAGCCTGGAAAAAAACCATTCGCTGAGATATCGGCTGTGCCGCCACTGATACCGAGCGATTGGCGGGTAGATTTCTCGCGAACCTTCCAAATGAATCCGTCATAATAAAAGTGGAGTAACGCCGAAGCGGTCACCACACCGGTGAGAATCGTTTTGACTGATTCAACGCCGACACTCGATTTGAAATAGCCGAGCGCTCCGTACGCAAAGATCAAGCCAACATAAAGACCGACCAGCGAGCCACTCCGCCGGAAGACGAAACGCATGAATCCGCCGATGGAGCTGTCTGACTCGACTCGTTTGCGATTATAAATCCAAACCAGCGAGAGATACTGGACATCGTGAAAAACTTCGAACAACGCAACGCCGACCAGTACGCTAGCCACGATGTTGTTGCAGTACCACCAAAAAGAAATGCTCGTGATGAGAAGCACGAGCTTCACCGGGCTTGACCGGTGGCCGCGCATCCATGTCCAGACGTAATTTACCATAAATGCTCCCGCGACCGCGATCGCCACTGCGAGCAGTCCTTGCTGCGCAGTGCGAAGAAGCTCAGGTGGAATGAAAGGTCCCCCGGCGGAATAATAAGTCTCCAGCGTATCGGTCATTCGCTGCGGCGATAGAAGGACGGCGGTAGCGAACCAGATCCCGCACAATGCAAAATCCAGGCGACGCGTCAGCTGGGCAAACGAGCCGATTTTCGCGTCGTAAATGCGGCAGAACCCGTAGGTTTGCATCATGCCGTGCCAGACGCCCCAGATAAAAGCCACCAGCACAATGCCCTGGAGGTTCCACAAGGAGAACGCCACGCAAACAAGCACCAAAAAAGCCGGCGCAAGAATGAAACGCCATTTGAAACGCTGGAACAACGTGCGATCGCCATAAGCGCGAATCATGCCCGGCAGATGATGGCCCATCGCGCCAAACGCAGCGACGAAAAGATATATGTCCTGAGCGCTCCAATGCGTCTGTGCCACGAGAAAGATCGGTATGAGCAACAGCGGCGTGCAGACGTAGAGAATCAAATCGCGCCAACTGTCCAGAATCCAAAGGTTCGGCTTTCGCGCGACCGCTGGCGCAGCAGGAACAGTCGTGGAGAGCGCGGGAACGTGCTGCATGCCGGGGGACAGTTTTCCTTAAACTTTAGGGAAAATCAATCTTGGGTTCGCCGGATGCGCATTACGTCGAGTTGGTCAGTTACCACTTGCATTGCGGGCCGAATTCTTGCGCGCGTGGGAACGCCTCTCTCTCTGTGCAGGGAGACGGGGAGGGTGAGGGTCAACTGCAACAAAACCACACCAATTGTAACCCATGCTACGCGCATCGATTCGTATTCTCGCTTCCGCTGGCATGCCAAGCGGTAGCCTTGGCGAAGAATGGCAATCGTGCTCCTAATCGATTAAGTAAGATTCGATTACGATCATGAGCACGAGCAGGAAACCTCAAATCGGCGTCACGCTTGGCGATTGCGCCGGAATCGGACCGGAGATTACCGATCTCGCGTTGAGATCTGAGCGAATTTCGAAATCAGCTGAATACAAGATCATCGGAAAATATCCGGATTGTCAGCCGGGAAATCCCACCGCCAAAACTGCGCGCGCCGCGGCAGTTGCGCTGGAAGAAGCGGTCACCCTGGCGCGACGCGGCGAACTCGATGCAATCGTCACCGGCCCAGTTCACAAAGCCCGGATGTATGAAGTCGGCTTCAAGTTTCCGGGACAAACGGAATTTTTTGCCGAGCGCTGCGGCGTCAAAGATTTCGCAATGTGCCTTACCGGCGGAAAAATTACGGTCGCGCTCGTCACAGCGCACCTTCCGTTGCGCAAGGCCGCGATCGCGCTCAAACAATCGGAGATTGTCCGAGTCGGGCTGTTGCTCGCAAACTTTCTTTGTTCGCGATGCAAAACCGCGCCGCGGATTGCCGTTGCCGGATTGAACCCGCATGCTGGCGAATCCGGTAAGCTTGGCTACGAAGAAATTGAAATCATCAGCCCTGCTATCGCGGCGTTGAAATCCGAAATTCGAAATTCGAAAAGCGCCAATCCGACTGGGACCGAAATAACCGGCCCGCACTCTCCCGATACGGTTTTTCACCGTGCAATTGAAGGCGAATTCGATGCTGTGCTTTGTATGTATCACGATCAGGGATTGATCCCGCTGAAACTCCACGCCTTTCACGAAGGCGTAAACGTGACGCTTGGTCTCCCTTTTCCTCGCACCAGCCCCGATCACGGCACCGCGTTTGAAATCGCTGGCAAAGGAATTGCGCGTCCCGATAGCATGATCGCGGCGATCAATCTCGCCGTCGAGCTGGCTCGAAACTGTAGCGGCGCTCGGGGCGCGCCGTCGGTTTCATCCCGGCGGTCATAGACCATCGCTACAAAGGATCCTGCTCTTGCTCTTACTCATGCTCATGCTCGATTGCAGCTACCTCGATTACGATTAGGAGCATGAGCAGGAGCACGAACACGAGCAAGATCGAGAAGTACGTTTCGGTTTTTAACATCGGGCTACAAAATACCTTTGTTTATCGCTGGAATTATTTTTTGCGCGCGCTGTTTGGTCTGATTCCGCTGGCCGGCACCGTGTTTCTTTGGCGGGCAGTGTTCAAGGAGCACGGGGGCGAGCTCCACGGCTATGACTATGGCTTGATGATTTATTACTATTTGCTGACCATCCTGGTCAGCAATCTGGTCACTCCAACCGAGGATGAATGGCAGATCGCTGCTGACATTCGCGAAGGGCAGATCAATGCGCTTCTCACAAAGCCGATGAGTTATCTCGCCTACCGGTTCAGCATTTTTTTAAGCGGCCGCCTTGTTTACACCTTCGTCACTCTGCCGCCGATTGCGCTGATCTTTATTTACTTCCGCAACTACATCGTGCTGCCTGCCGATCCGCTGGTTTATGTGTTGACCACGGTGTCGATGGTAATGGCTGCGTTCATTCAATTTTTTATCACTTACAGTCTCGCGATGATGGCGTTTTGGATTCTGGAAATCTCCACCATCGTTTTCATCGTTTATTCGTTCGAGTACTTCCTCGGCGGCCAGATGTTTCCCATCGACATCATGCCATCTACGGTCCAGGCAGTGATGAAATGGCTGCCGTTTTACTACGAGCTATTTTTTCCCGTCGCAATCTTTCTTCGCCGATTTAGCGAGGTTGAACTTGTACGGGGGTTGGCGATCCAAACCGGCTGGCTGTTTCTCGCGTGGGCTTGGGCAAACTTCATGTGGAAACGCGGCCTCGGCCATTACCAAGCGGTCGGTGGATAGGCACGCGGGTGGCGTGCGCTAGCCGGAAATCTCGCTAAAGTCGCGCGACACTACTCACCATGGCGCGACTTCACGAATATCAAGGCAAGGCAATTCTTGCCGCTAACGGGTTCAAAATCCCCCGCGGCAACTCCGCCCGAACGGCCGAGGAAGCCGTGGCAGCAGCAAAACAGCTGGGCGGCGAAGTGGTCATCAAGATTCAAGCCTGGACGACGGGCCGCGCCGGCCTTGGTGGCGTGGCGTTCGCGAAAAAGCCAGATGAAGTTCGCGCGCACGCGACGCGAATGCTGGCGATGAAAGTCGGACAGTTTCCCGTGGAAGCCGTGCTCGTCGAAGAAAAAATCGACATCGACCGGGAATTTTTTCTTTCGTTCGCCATCGATGACGCCGCGCGCGCGCCAATGATCATCTTCGCCGCAGGCGGCGGAAGTGGAATCGAGCAACGTGCGGCCTTGACGCGACGCATTCCCTGCGATGTAAATCGCGGCGCTCTCGACTCAGCTGTGAATGAAGCTGTCAATTCGTGCGGACTTTCCTCAGCGCACGCCACTCAATTGGCCGAATCAATTCGAAAGTTGTTTACTGCTGCTGGCAACGTCGAAGCGCGGTCCCTTGAGATCAACCCGCTGGTATTGACCAAAGGCGGTGAGTTTGTTGGAGCGGATTGCCGGATCACGATTGACGATTACGCCGTGACGCGACATCCCGAGTTGGGAATTGAAATCGCGCGAGAGTTTGATCATCCGCCGACTGCTCTCGAACGTGTCGCCTACGCGGTCGAGCAAAGGGATCATCGCGGCACATTTTATTTCGCACAGTTGGCGACCGCTGCTCCCCAGGCTTCCAAAGGCCTGGTTGGTTTTCACGGAGCAGGCGGTGGTGGATCAATGATGTCGATGGATGCCATCGTGAACGCGGGATTCACCATCGCCAATTTCACCGACACCAGTGGCAATCCGTCCGCTTCCAAGGTCTATCGCGCCGCGCGAATCATATTGGCCCAGCCCGAGCTCGTCGGATATTTTGGCTCTGGTTCCGGTGTCGCGAGCCAGGAGCAATATTGGTCCGCGTACGGGTTAGCGAAGGCTTTTTGGGAACTCGACCTCGATATTCCCGCCGTGATTCGCCTGGGTGGAAACACAGAAGATCGCGCGGTGGATATTTTGCGTCGGGTGTCCAAGCTGCTGCGCGCGACGGTAGAAGGCTATCGCAAAACCGACACCCCTGCCACGATCGCCACACGTTTTGCCGAACTGGTCGTAAGAGCGCGCGACACAAAATGGAGACCGCGCCGCCCGCGTGCACCTAAGTTCATCAAAGATCCATCGGCTGCTGCGTTTCCTGTGAAAAACGGTCGCGTCTGGATCGACGTTGGGCAGTGGCAACAAATCCGCGGTGCCGTCGAAACGCATTCGGGTGGATTAATTGTCGATCGTAAAGGCGCGCCCGCCCCATCGCTGCGCGACGAAGAGTTCGCTACTAAAGATTCCGAACTACTGGCATGTGATGTCGAGTGTCGCCTTGCGGGAATCGAAGGCTTCTATTTGGAGCTCGATATTCCGGGATTGAACGAATTGATTGGAAGCGCTCATTAAATGGCAATTTTGATCGACGAGACAAAACGCGTTCTCGTGCAGGGCATCACGGGGCGCGAAGGCCGGGCACGCACACGGCTGATGCGGGAGTATGGAACGAATGTGGTCGCGGGTGTGACGCCGGGCAAAGGTGGCCAGACGGTGCTGGGCGTGCCAGTGTTTAACACGCCGCAGGACGCTGTGAACTCGTTAGGTGATATCGATATCTCTGTGCTTTTCGTGCCTGCCGCAGGTGTAAAGGATGCAGCAGTTTCCGCGATTGACGCTGGAATCAAACTCACCGTCCTCGTGCCTGATCGCGTACCAGTCTGGGACGCGATGGAAATCGCAGCAGCCGCAAAAGCAAATGACGCAACGTTCCTCGGGCCGAACACGCTCGGAGCGTTGAGTCCCGGCAAGGCCGTGGTGGGCATGATTGGCGGTCGCGCAGAAAGCGCGCGACAATGGTTCAAGCCCGGCGTTCCGAAAGGCGTTGGTGTGATCAGTCGTTCCGGCGGCATGGCTTCAAGCACAGGGTATTACCTTGGGCAAGCCGGCGTGCGCATTTCAACCATCGTGCACATCGGCGGAGACGCCGTTCTTGGTATTCGAATTCCCGATGCAGCACTGATGTTCGAGGCTGATCCTTTCACGGAAGCCATTGTCATTTTCGGTGAAATCGGTTCCTCACAGGAGGAAGAATTGGCGCAACTGATTGTCGACCGAAAAGTCACCAAGCGGGTGATCGCCTACATCGGCGGCAAGGCTGCGCGCGAAGGCACACGATTCAGTCACGCCGGAGCGATCATTGAGGGCGGCCGCGGCACGCACTCCGGGAAAGTGAAGGCATTGCGCGAAGCCGGCGCAACGGTGGTTGATTCGTTTGGGGAACTGCCGGAAGCGGTCGTTAATGTTCTGACACAAATGAAAGGAGAAAGTCTTATGAGCGAAGCCGACCGGAAAGCAACATGGAACACCGCTATCACGCGAGTTGAGCCTAACCGCGTGGGGGTGCGCGGATATGACATTGCCGATCTCATGGGAAGCGTCTCCTTTGGCGCCGCGGTTTATCTGATTTTGACCGGCGAACTGCCCTCGCCTGCAACCGGGCGTTTAATGGACGCGATTCTGGTCGCGTCAATCGATCACGGCGCGACGCCCCCAAGTGCATTGGCCGCGCGAACTGTCGCATCAACCGGAGCAACGTTGAGCGCGGCGGTCGCTACCGGGATCATGTCGATCAATCGTCACCACGGCGGGGCGATTGAGGATTGCGCCCGACACCTTAAAGCAATCGCCGACCGCGCGACTCGCGAATCCATTTCATTGGATGAGGCCGCTACGCGGACGTTAGCAGAAATGAGAGAAACCGGCGAGCGGATGCCGGGATTTGGCCATCGTTATCATACGAAAGATCCGCGTACCGCCCGGCTTTTTGAGCTAGCGCGCGAAGCCGGTGTCGATGGCGT
>JBEDUS010000192.1:0-6299 GCA_040414975.1 Candidatus Udaeobacter sp. | reverse complement strand
GCCGCGCTGCAACGAAGTCGGGTTCGCGCCGGCAGTGACGTTGCGCAGACCTTCGCGGTAAATGGATTCCGCGAGGATCGTCGCTGTCGTCGTGCCGTCACCCGCGACGTCGGACGTTTTAGAAGCGACTTCCCGGACGAGCTGTGCACCCATATTTTCATAGGGATCTTCGAGCTCGATCTCTTTCGCGACCGTCACACCGTCCTTGGTTATCGTCGGGCTGCCGAATTTTTTATCGAGAATAACGTTGCGACCGCTGGGGCCGAGCGTGGCCTTTACAGCCTTCGCCAGTTTCTCGACACCGCGCAGCAGTGTGTGCCGCGCGCTTTCATCGAATTGTAATTGTTTAGCTGCCATAAGTTAGTTGATAGCTGATGGTTAGTATTTGATCGTCCGAATCATCCGATGATGCCAAGGATGTCATCCTCACGCATGATCAGATAGTTTTCGTCGTCGATCTTGATTTCGGTGCCGCCGTACTTGGAGATCAGCACCTTGTCGCCCTTCTTCACCGTGAAATCGACTTTCTTTCCGTTGTCATCGATTTTTCCGGTGCCTAAAGCGACCACTTTCCCCTCTTGTGGTTTTTCCTTGGCGGTATCGGGGATGATGATCCCGCCTTTTTTTACTTCCTGCTCTTCGAGCGGCTGCACGAGCACCCGATCTCCGAGAGGTTTTACGTTAACTGTTGCCATAAGTTGTTGTTATCACTCCTTTTGGTTTTTTGGTTGTGCCGGCGACTCCGGGAATTTCCGGAGCCATCGGCAAATTGTTTCGGTTACTTCTTCTTGTCGTCGTCTACGACTTCGAACTCTGCATCGACTACGTCGCCTTGCTTGCCCGCGTCTTGCTCGGGACCCGGACGCCCGCCCGCTTGAGGTCCAGGTTGCGGCCCGGGTTGTGGGCCGGCCTGGGCTGAAGCCTGCTTGTAAAGGTCGGCGCTGACTTCCTGGAACTTGTTCTGCAGCTCGTCGTAAGTCCGCTTCATAGCATCGGCGTTGTTGCGATTGACTGCATCGCGCACCGCGGCAATGGCGTCCTCGACTTGCTTCTTCTTGTCGCCGGAAATCTTGTCGCCCAGCTCTTTCAACTGCTTCTCGCATTGATAAGCAAGCATGTCGGCGTTGTTCTTGATCTCGATCGCTTCCTTTGCCTTCTTGTCCTCTTCAGCGTGCGCCTCGGCTTCGCGCTGCATTTTCTCGACTTCCTCTTTCGAAAGTCCTGAGCTGCCCGTGATGGAAATCTTCTGTTCCTTCCCGGTGCCAAGATCTTTCGCCGAGACGTGCAAGATTCCGTTGGCGTCGATGTCGAAGGTAACTTCGATCTGCGGAACGCCGCGCGGCGCCGGTGGAATCCCGTCGAGGTGGAATGTGCCGAGCGTTTTGTTGTCGCGGCTCAGCGGGCGCTCGCCCTGGAGCACTTTGATCTCCACACCCGGCTGATTATCGCTGTAAGTCGAAAAGATCTGTGATTTGCGAGTTGGGATCGTTGTGTTGCGGGGAATCATCGGTGTGGCCACGCCGCCGGCGGTTTCAATCGCCAGCGTCAACGGCGTCACATCGAGAAGCAGCACATCTTTGACTTCGCCTTTAAGAACACCGCCCTGGATGGCTGCGCCCACCGCAACGACTTCATCCGGATTCACTCCCTTGTGTGGCTCCTTGCCAATTAGATCGCGCGCTTCCTGCTGCACTTTTGGCATACGCGTCATGCCGCCCACAAGCACCAGCTCGTTGATGTCCTTTTCGGTGACCTGTGCGTCCTTCAAACACGCTCTCACAGGCGGAACGGTTCGCTGAACCAGATCATCTGTGAGCTGTTCCAGCTTTGCGCGGGTCAACTTTTTCTGGATGTGTTTTGGCCCGCTTGCATCCGCCGTGATGAACGGCAGGTTAATTTCGTATTCCTGAGAGCTCGAAAGCGCAATCTTCGCTTTCTCAGCCTCCTCTTTGATTCGCTGAATCGCATCCGGCTGCTTCGTCAGATCGATGCCGGTGTCTTTCTTAAATTCGCTGACGATCCAGTCCATGATTTTCGCATCCCAATCGTCACCGCCAAGGTGCGTGTCACCGTTGGTCGCTTTCACTTCGAAAACGCCATCGCCGATCTCAAGAACGGAGATATCGAACGTGCCGCCACCCAAATCGTAAACGGCAATCTCTTCGTCCTTCTTCTTGTCGAGACCGTAAGCAAGCGACGCTGCCGTCGGCTCGTTGATGATGCGCAGCACTTCCAACCCCGCGATTTTGCCCGCGTCCTTGGTGGCGTTGCGCTGCGAGTCGTTAAAATACGCCGGCACAGTGATAACTGCCTGCGTGATTTTTTCGCCAAGCTTCGCTTCCGCGTCAGCCTTCAGCTTGGATAAGATCATCGCCGAGATTTCTGGCGGCGAAAATGTCTTTAATTGGCCGTTTACCTCCACTTGAACGTGGGCGTCGCCGTTGGCAGCCTTCACAATCTTGTACGGCACGCGTTTCTGCTCTTCATGCACCTCATCGAACTTGCGTCCCATAAAGCGCTTGATTGAAAAGACCGTGTTCTGCGGATTAGTCACTGCCTGACGTTTCGCAGCCTGGCCGACCAATCGCTCGCCGCTCTTTGTAAACGCGACAATCGACGGCGTGGTCCGCGCGCCCTCGCTATTCTCCAAAACTACCGGGTCGCCACCTTCCATCACAGCCATGCAGGAGTTAGTGGTGCCCAAATCGATACCTAAAACTTTAGCCATAATTGAAAATTCCTTTCTGATTTGAGTTCGCCCACGAACGGACTCGCCGTGGCGAGACTCCTAGGTTAAACGTCTAAATTCCATAGCAAACCTCGGGCCAAGTAGCTTGGCGCAGCTTAAACCGTTATTTACGAGGGATTACCGTCGACTACACACTGAAAGCCTCTGCCAAACTGAGACAATTCGGCTCGAACCCAGCTATCGCAACCGCTACTCCTGTGTCAGCACGGCACTCTTCTGTAATGGTCCGCCCTAGGCGGACGTCGAATGTGAAACCGAGCCACAATGCAGGCGGCACGCAGCCTGCCACTACAATTCTAGTGCTTCGCCACAGCGTGATTTGCTAGAATAATTGTCCTGCGTTGAAATCACGCAGAGCGATACCAAACAAATTTCTCTTTCGCTAACGCTCAGTTGTCGCGATAAATTTCCGGGATGCGACAGTATCACGATCTGCTCCGGCTCGTGCTGGAGAAAGGTCAGCCGCGAGCGGATCGGACAGGCACGGGAACGCTGTCTGTCTTCGGCGCGCAGACGCGATTTGATCTGCGCAGGGACGGACCAGGATTCCCGCTGCTCACGACGAAAAAGCTGCACATCAAATCGATCGTTTACGAGCTGCTCTGGTTTTTGCGGGGCGATACCAATGTTCGCTATCTCAACGAACATGGCGTGACCATCTGGGACGAGTGGGCTGACGAAAGCGGCAATCTCGGTCGCGTCTACGGTGCACAATGGCGCGACTGGCGCGGTGCAAACGGCGTGCGGATCGACCAAATCGATAGTCTGATCGCACAAATCAAATCAAATCCGCAGAGCCGCCGCCTCATCGTGAGCGCGTGGAACCCGGCGGAAATCGACAAGATGGCGCTGCCGCCGTGTCATCTGCTCTTTCAGTTTTACGTACAGGATGGCGAGCTTAGTTGTCAGCTTTATCAACGAAGCGCAGATCTGTTTCTCGGCGTTCCGTTCAACATCGCCTCATACTCACTATTCACGATGATGATGGCGCAGGTCGTCGGTCTCACACCCGGAGATTTCGTCCACACGTTCGGCGATCTGCATCTTTACAAAAACCACCTCGAACAAGCGCACGAGCAGCTTTCACGGGATCTTCGATCTTTGCCGCGGATGAAGCTGAATCCGGCCGTAAAAAACATTCACGATTTCAACTTCGAAGATTTCGAGCTCGCCGGCTACGACCCGCATCCATCGATCAAGGCGCCCATCGCTGTGTAGATGAAACTATAGAGGCAGGGCGTTGTCGCCTCTGGAGTAAAAGCGCAAGCAGCCGGCATCCGCCCAAGCCGGACCACCTGAGAAAGGTTGAGTGGTCTCTCGGTGCGACTTTCGCGCGTCGCGTGGGTTTAAACGCAGTGTGAGGATCGCGATTGCGCTGCCGGCCTTTTTCTGCGCGGCAATTTCGTTGCGGGCGCAGAACTTCGGTCGAGATCGATCTGCAAGAGCAGACTGCTTACCTGTTGCGAAATGGACGCGTGGTTCTGGCGTCTCCGATTTCGAGCGGCCGTTACGGCCATCTGACCGAAAGGGGCTCCTTCAAAGTTTTGGAGAAGGAACAGACGCACTACTCAAGCACGTACGGCAAGATTGTTGATTCGCGCGGGAACACTATCGTCGCGGACGCCGATGCGGACATGTCGGTCCCGTCCGGAGGAAAATTTATTCCGGCGCCAATGCACTACTTCATGCGGTTCACCGGCGCCGACGGAATGCACGCGGGATATCTCCCGGGCTACCCAGCGTCGCATGGGTGTGTTCATATGCCGGAACAGTACGCGATCGCGTTCTTCAACGCAGTCAGTGTTGGCACTTCAGTCACGGTGTTCGGAAGGACGCCTCCGGGGCGCTACGTTGGCCAATCGCGACCGACATTTCCATGGGGCGCTAATAGATTTCGAGATCCGCGTTTCGATCCACGATTTGCCCCGCCTCCACCACCCTGGTGGTGGAGGTGAATTTAGACTTTTTGTTGCCCGCCGAATTCAAGCAGCCGATATCCACCCAGGGCGGATCACTAAAGAAGAAGAAACGCTAGCAGGGCGCTAGATATTAGGGCCGCTGTTCGGGCGCCGTCTTATCAACGCTGTTCACACTCGCCGTCTTCGGTCCGCGCGAGAGGTCAACCAAATCAGAAAGGATGTTGAGCGTTTCATCGCGCTCCGGATCGATGGCCGGCGTTTTGGTTTCATCATCGGGATTAGCGCCACCGATTAGATCTGTTTCCGCATCCGGAGCCGCTTCGGGATCAACTTTGGGAGCAGTGCCGTTCTTCTTCGCTTCGGCCAACTTTCCAGGATACATGATCAATTGGAGATTCGGTTTATCAACCGTATCGAGTGTCACCCGATAAATTTGTGGTTCCACCTGGTTCCGCGCCAGGCGCTCCTTCGAGCGCGTTTCCTTACGCAGTTTGTCGTCTTGAAGCTCCTTCTTCCGCGCATCTTCGTTCAGCGAGATCCGATTTTCATCAAGCTTGTGACGCAAACGCGTCATGTCATCCATCACGTAATGAAATTCAGGGTCGTTCTTAACGCGGTCCTCCGAGCGTCGCCGCAGTTGATCGATAAACAAGGAATGAGTGTCGGACCACTTTGTATACCTCGCCTTCGCCACCTCGTCGTAAGCCAGGGCGTTCTTCAGCGCACCTTCCCCGTATTCCGGAAGATCGGTCAAGCTTGGCAGGACGATATCGGAAGCTACGCCGTGAAGCTGTGTGGAACCGCCCGCAACCCGATAGAATTTCTGGATTGTCAATTTCAGCGCACCGTCCTCATCGGAACGGCTGCCCAGCAGCGAGGCAAACCTGCCGATCGGAAGAATCGTTTGCACGGTGCCCTTGCCGAACGTGTTTTTGTCACCAACGATCACGGCACGACCGTAATCCTGGAGAGCGGCCGCGAAGATCTCGCTGGCGGAGGCGCTTTGCCGGCTGGTCAAGACAACCATTGGCCCCGTATAGGCGATACCTGGATCGGGATTGGCCGAGACCCTGATGTTTCCGTTATAGTCTTTCGTCTGAACGATCGGTCCGGACTTCAAGAATAAACCAGTGAGCGACAACGCTTCCTCCAGCGAGCCGCCTCCATTTCGTCGCAGGTCGATAACCAGGCCGGCGATGTTCTCTTTCTTGAGCCGCTTGAGCAACGCCAGCACGTCGCGCGTCGTGCTTTTCTGGTGCTTGTCCATGTCGGCATAAAAAGAAGGCAGAGTGAGCCATCCGAGTTTGATGGGATCGCCGTTTTCGTCTTTCCTAATGATGATGTCCGCGTGAGCTTCCTGGTCTTTCAGCTTAATCTCATCCCGGACCAGCTCGACATTTTTCCTGCGCGACGGATCAGTTGCATCTGAAGGAATCACGAGCAAACGCACATGCGTGCCTTTCTTGCCGCGGATCATCTCGACAACTTTATCCAACCGCATCTCGCGAACATCGACGTAGTCAGCCTGGCCCTGCGCAACGGCAGTGATCCGGTCGCCCACCTTGAGTCTGCCATCAACCTGTGCCGGTCCGCCAGGAACGAGACTTTCAATTTTCGCGTAGCCGTCTTCC
>JBEDUS010000191.1:0-3416 GCA_040414975.1 Candidatus Udaeobacter sp. | reverse complement strand
CGCTGAACATGACGAATTCGTCTGCGTCGGCTTGCTTGCGGCCGCGATCGATTTCCAAATCGCTCAAGACAACCGTGCGCCTGCCATTGCGTTCCAGAAAGATGAACGGATCAGGCGCCCAAAATTTCGTTGCATAGAGCATATCGGCATCTGTGTCGCTGGTGGCAACAATCAGGCGGGCTGGTTTTGTTTTTTGTTTGCTCATTGGTTCGATTTCCTCGAATCTCATTAACACCCCGCTTCAGTGGGGTGTCAACGCCAGCGGCGTTCTGCTAGCTGCTTTAGCAGTTTCCCGTTGGCCAAAATCGCTATAGCAGTTTTTTCCATATCCACATGGACGCCAACGCGCCTCGACACAGCGAGGCGGCTACAGAGGGGGATCTGGCAGCCGTAGCCACGGCGCTATTGCCGCCGTGCCGCCAGTAGCACCCAACTTGAGAGGGCTGAAGCGCGGTGTTAATGAGACTGCAAACCTAGCTTCTTCGGACTTCGAGCTCTCGCCGCAAAATCCAATGCAGCAGCCCAAGCAATCCAAGGGTAGAGAGAATCAGGACGGCCGTGTTGAAGAAAAACACGCCAAACTTCATTCCGAAATAACGTTTCTCCGCGCCGAAGAACACATTCGGTTTGTCCCCGCGCCGGTAGTCGCTTTGATCCATCTCGGCGTTTGACATCAAGTCGGACACCTTCTGGTTCACATAGAGTTGCTCAGCGGTGACAGGGCCCTTCGCATTCTTGAAAAGCGCGCGATCGAATGGTCTTTTGCCATTCAGGACTTGATCGGTTAGCCCGAGATAATGATCCAACTCACCGGCCGATTTTGCCTCGAGCCCGGAAAGCAGAGCGAGCGTTTCCTTGAGATCCTCCAGGCGCTTATCTGTTGCAGGATCTTTCCGATTTTGCGCCACAAGCCGGTCAATCTCGCGCTGCGCGCGATCCTGTCGCCGCGTGAGCGGATTGAGCTTGGCCTGCGCCACGATCATCTGTTCGTACGACCAGCGCATCGCGATGAATTGACAGACGAGCGGAACTTGCAGCTTGCTTTCCGTCTTCCTGTTCTTGTCTGCGCTCGGATGTTCGGAGAACCAATGAGAGAGGGCATAAAGCAAGGCGAGGTTCCGATTCATGTCCTCGTATTTGATCAGTGCGCCCCCCATGATGATCTGCGGAATTAAAACAAGTGGGACTATGTTTGCTGCCGTCTTCGGGTCGGCCACCAGCGAAGAGATGAGCAGACCCAGCGCCACCCCGGCCATGGCGGTCATGAACATGATCATGAGGTCGATCCAAAACATTCCGCTGATTTGCAGGACGTAATTGCCAATCAGGACAAAGAGAACGCACTGAACGAGGGCAAACACTCCAAGCGTGAGTGTCTTCGAAATGATGTAGTACGACAAACGAACGTTGACATTTCGCTCGCGCTGCAACACGGGCCGGTCACGGATGATGTCGTCGGCGCTGTTGGTCAGGCCGAGGAACATGGCCACGATCAAACCGAGGAACAAGTACGTTGGAATGTGATACGCGGAAGCAAAATCATATGTCCCGTTCTCTGAGTAACGCAGAATCGTCGCAATCAAAAGCGCCAGCACGGGCGATACACCGATCGTGATGACCAGGTTGGCGCGGTTGCGGAGTTTGCTTACAAAAGCGCGCCGCAGCAACGTGCGAAACTGCGTCCACTCATCGTGCCAACGAAAGGGCAGTCGCCTTTTCTGCACGGGCGCCGCGGGCAACGAAGACGGAGCCTCTCCGCGAAGGGAAACCTGTTTGACGTCCTGAATCAGACGAAACGCTTCATATTTGTCCCGCCAGAATTCTGGTGAATAACGCCGCGCCGCAACGAGCTGGCCGCGGCTGTTTTCTTCGTAGATGACGTCGCCACTCAGATCGCGAAGAGGCGTCTCCAGCACATCGAAAACGAACTCAGGTCGGGTAGTTCCGCAGGCTGGGCAGGCTCCGAGTTCAGCTCCGAATTGATGTTGATGTTCCGCCTCAGCAAAATAGCGCAGCATGTCGGACGGCGTCCCGAAAAACACCAGGCGCCCGCCTTTGTCGAGCAGGATCGCCTTGTGAAACATCTGGAAAATTTTCGAGCTCGGCTGGTGAATCGTGACGATAACGATCTTGTTGTGAGCCATGCTCCGAATAATTTCCATGACATGCTCGGAGTCTTTTGAGGAGAGTCCTGAAGTCGGTTCATCGAACAGATAGACGTCCGACATGCCAATCATATCGAGTCCGATGTTGAGTCGTTTGCGTTCGCCGCCGCTCAGCGTTTTGCTCTCCGGACTGCCGACGACTGCGTCACGCCGTTCGCCTAGTCCGAGTTCGACCAGTTTTGCGTCCAAACGGCGGTTCCTATCGCGGCGAGAAAGATGCGGGGCGCGAATCGCCGCGGCAAACAGCAGATTTTCGCCGATCGTGAGATGTTCGTCGAACGCGTCCTGTTGAGGCATATAACTCACGTAGTGCTTTAGGGCGTCGAGATCTTGATAGAGCGATTGCCCGTTGAGCAGGACTTCTCCGCTGCTGGGTTGAAGCTGACCAGCCAACACTCTCATGAGCGTGCTCTTTCCACAGCCGCTTGCGCCCATCACACAAACGAGCTCGCCGCGCGCGATGCTAAACGAGATTCCCTCGAGACCAATCTCACCCTTGCTAAACCGGTGCGTGATTTCGTTTGCCTCGAGTGTGCGAATGATATTGCGCTCTTCCTCGATGATTCGTTCTGAAAAGTTACATCGCAGAAATTGGCCGATATCGATTCGAATGGTGTCTCCGTCTTTGAGGGGCCCGGTAGTGCGCACCACAGTATCACCGACCATGATTGGGCGATCCGCTTCGATCACTTCCAGCTGACCGACCCGCCGATCGTAATCACAGAAAATCTTCAGCAGCACGTCACCGCTCGTGCCGGGAGACAGCAAAATATCATCGGCTTCCAGGCGGCTCGGGTCATTCGAAACCAGATATTCCGATTTGGAGGCCTTCAATTGGAACCGGCCGCCCAACGCGCGCGCGCGCCGGCGCAGATCGCTCAAATCCATTTCGGTGTTGTTGTGAAAGACGATCCGGTCTTCCAGGCTTGCATCCACCTGTGTGCCGGCCTTCAACTTCACGCTGTTAAGTTCCGCATCCACATCGCGCAGCGCTTTCACGCGAACCTTCAATCCGAAAGTGACCCGAAGCGCGCTCTCACGTGTCCGCGACCGCTCCAATCCCACTTCGTCCGAGTCTCTATTTACGCGAATGAAAATCTGTGGGAGGGAAACGTTCTTCTTCGCGTTAAAATATTGCGCCAGCTCCTGATAGCTCAGCACCTGATCGCCTACCAGGATGCGTTGTCCCGGATAAATTCGACAGAAGCCACCGCGCACCAACGGCCTGCCGCGCACGGACACATTTTGGTC
>JBEDUS010000190.1:0-9016 GCA_040414975.1 Candidatus Udaeobacter sp. | reverse complement strand
AGGCATAGACCGCATCGATCCCAGCACCCGTGGCCGCCAGTGCGGCGATGATCGCGTCTTGCACGGATTTAAATTCAGTCCAACCATAATAGCCGCGGCCGACGCCCGACTGATTGGTGACCATGATCACAGCAACGCCGTACCGGTTGGCGGCGGCGATCACTTGCGCTGCTCCCGGGATGACGACGATGTCCTCAACCCGTCGCAGATAGCCGGTATCTTCCACGACGGCGCCATCGCGGTCCAAGAACAAAGCAGGACATAACGGGGCCGGGCGCCGCATAATCTGGCACCACAAACCCTCTGAATCGAGCGGGTGTTCGGCGGATTCGGTCGATTTGAGCATCGGTTTTCGCCCCTTGCGGCGATGGTCTTTCTTAGCACAATGAAATCATGTTAGGTGCACAGCATCTTCGGAGTAATCGTGAGCCCGAACGAAAGCCGCGGCCAAGGGGATTTGGTGGCCGAGCACTTCCGCCGCTCGTGCGAGACGCTGTCGAGCGCTGCCGCCGATTCCCATGTGCGCGCCACGATTCACGGCATCGCTGAGGCGATTACGGCGGCATTTCGTGGCGGACACAAATTGCTGATCGCCGGCAATGGCGGCAGCGCAGCTGATGCTCAGCACATCGCCGGTGAATTCCTGTCGCGGCTGAATTTTGACCGCAATCCACTGCCGGCGATCGCCTTGACCACCGACAGTTCGGTTTTGACCGCGATTGGCAATGATTATGGCTTTGATCAGACCTTTGAACGGCAAGTGCGCGGATTGGGGCAACCGGGCGACGTGTTCGTCGCGATTTCAACCTCGGGCCGCTCGGCAAACGTGATCGCGGCTTTGAAAGCCGCACGGGAGGGCGGGCTCACAACCATCGGCTTTACCGGCAACGGGATCGGCCCTATGCAACCGCTTTGCGAGCATTGCCTTGCCGCGCCGACCGATCAAACGCCGCTTATTCAGCAGATCCATATTGTGGCCGCGCATGCGATCTGTGGCCTGGTGGAACGCAGCCTGTTTCCCCAAAAAAAAGTGATATGATATCCCAGGGGGTCTATGGAACTCTCGAAGCCAATCAAATTGCTCGCCGACCACAAGACAGGCTGCTCGTGCAAAAAGCCGGGTGCGAAATTTGCGCCCGCCGTTAGAAGCCGTTAAAATTCTAGGCGAATTGAGGGGTATGACGAATCAAGGGCACGAACGCTATTCGCGCCGCGAGCCTATTCTTCCCGGTTCGGATCGCTCGTTCGGCATGGTCATGGCGGCGGTTTTCACGCTGCTGACGTTGATCAATCTCTGGCATTTTGGACGCGCATGGCCTTGGACCGGCGCACTGGCAACTTTGTTTCTCGTTTTCGCTTGGATCAGACCAGGCGTGCTCAGGCCTCTCAATTGGATTTGGTTCAAGTTCGGGCTCTTGCTGCACAACGTCGTGAACCCGATCGTAATGGCTTTGATATTTTTTAGCACGGTGATGCCGATCGGGCTCGCGATGCGGGCGATGCGCAAAGATCCGCTGCGGCTCAAGCGATATTCCGACGCAAAAAGCTACTGGATCGAAAGACGCCCGACCGGACCAGCCCCGGCTTCCATGAAGGACCAGTTCTAAGAAGGAAGCACTATGGATTTCCTTTCGGAGCTTTGGAGATTTATGCGTGTGCGCAAAAAGTACTGGCTTCTGCCCTTCCTTATCATGACGGTGGTGTTTGGAGGGCTGGTTGCACTTACCAAAGGCTCCGCCGTAGCACCATTCATTTACACGCTTTTTTAGCTCGACTCGATGCGCGTTCTTGGCGTCTCGGCCTTTTACCACGACAGCGCAGCCGCCGCGGTTGAAGACGGCCGTATCATAGCCGCCGCGCAGGAGGAGCGCTTTAGCCGCATAAAACACGACTCATCATTCCCGAAAAATGCGATAGCTTACTGTCTCGAGGAATCCGGCGCGAAACTCGACGAATTCGATTACATTGTGTTCTACGACAAGCCATTCCTGAAATTCGAACGGCTGACGGAAACCTATTTTGCATTTGCGCCACGGGGCTTTCGCTCCTTCAGCATGGCAATCCCACTCTGGCTAAAGGAAAAGCTGTTCCAGAAGAGCCTGCTCAAAGGTGAGTTGAAACGATTTGCTGAAGATTTCGACATTGGCCGACTCCTGTTCTGCGAACACCATCTAAGCCACGCGGCTTCAGCGTTCTATCCTTCGCCTTATGAAGACGCGGTGGTGCTGACAATGGATGGAGTCGGTGAATGGGCGACGACCTCGGCCGCGATGGGTTCGGGCAGCGACCTTGAGATGTTCCAGGAGATCCACTTCCCACATTCTCTCGGCCTGCTCTATTCGGCATTTACTTATTACACTGGCTTCAAAGTTAATTCCGGTGAGTACAAGGTCATGGGGCTAGCACCTTACGGCGAGCCCAAATACAAAAAGCTAATTCTCGACAACCTGATCGATTTGAAAGCGGATGGTTCGTTCTGGCTCGACCAGTCGTTCTTTAATTATTGCACCGGTCTGACGATGACCAATGAGCGCTTCGCAAAACTGTTCGGCGAGCCGGTGCGTGGCCCCGAGCAGCTGCTTACCCAATTTCATATGGACGTCGCGGCTTCCATCCAGACGGTTCTGGACGAGGCCGTGCTCCGTCTCACGCGTGGCCTAGCCAAGAAAACCGGGGCAAAGAACCTGTGTCTGGCTGGTGGCGTGGCGCTCAATTGTGTCGCTAACGGCAAGGTGCTTCGCGACGGAGCATTCGAAAACGTCTGGGTCCAGCCAGCGGCGGGCGATGCCGGCGGGGCTGTGGGCGCGGCACTCGCGGCCGTCCACATCTTCAAGGGTCAGCCGCGCAAGACAAACGGTGGTGACGGCATGTTCGGCTCGTTCCTAGGGCCGAGCTTTTCTCAAACTGACATCGAACGGCGACTCGTGGCGTCAGGCGCGCACTTCACTGTGCTAAGCGAAGACGAGATGATTGAGGTGACCGCTCGGGCTCTCGCGAATCAGCAGGCGGTGGGCTGGTTTCAGGGCCGCATGGAGTTCGGTCCACGCGCACTGGGTGCGCGATCGATCTTAGGCGATCCACGCTCACCAATCATGCAGCGCAACCTCAATCTGAAGGTCAAATATCGCGAGAGCTTTCGCCCGTTCGCACCTTCTGTGTTGCGCGAGGACGTTTCCGACTGGTTCGAACTCGAATCCGACAGTCCCTACATGCTGATCGTTGCCGACGTACGTAAACACAAGCGTCGCGCCATGACTGCCAGCGAGCAGGCGCTCTTCGGCATTGACAAGCTCAATATCGCGCGTTCGGAAATTCCGGCGGTCACTCACGTAGATTACTCCGCCCGCATCCAAACGGTCCATGCCAATACCAATCCCCTGTTTCATCGGTTGCTAAGCCGGTTCAAAGAGAAAACCGGTTGTCCGGTGCTAGTCAACACCAGCTTCAACGTGCGCGGTGAGCCGATCGTTTGCACACCCGAAGATGCCTTTCGCTGCTTCATGGGCAATGAACTTGATCTTTTGGTTGTTGGAAACTGTGTTTTGCATAAAGCCGCACAGGATCAAAATCTTCGGCGCGACTACAATTCTGCGTTCGATCCCGATTGAGGGATAATTCCATGGAGAAACATCCGACCCCAAAATTCGGCCTGTTCAAACCTGCCATGACAGCAATCCGATATTTCGGCGGTCGACCTTTATTTTTCTGGCTGAATGCAGTTCTAGTCGGCGGCTGGCTATTTCTGCTTTGGCCACTTTTTAGCCCGGTATTCTTTACCCCGATCTACGCCATTTATCTCGCGGTGCTGGTTCTTCCCGCACTGGCTTATGCCTATGTAGCTCTGGTTGGCGGTATTCGTATCAATTTCGGGTTGCTGATTGCCTCGTTTTTCGTGTTCGCAATTGGTGAAACCTACTTGCGTCTCAAGATTACTCCGCCAGAACAACGCTTCTCAGGACCAATCGTCACTAATGGGCAGCATCCCTACTACATGTTTGCTGGCGTTCCCAAATACGTCGGACAAATGGCTCCGCAGATGGGTGGGACAAACGCAACCGAAAATCTTGTGAAACTCGACTCACTTGGATTCCGCATCGAACGTCCACTAGAAAAATCTAAACCGGCAGGTGAATTGCGCATCTTTGTCGTGGGCGGATCGACTGTATTCATGGGGGCACCGCTTGCCAAAACGATCCCAGGTCAAATTGAATCAGAACTCGTGCGCAGAGGTTTTTCGGGAGCTAAGGTCTATAATTTCGGTGCGGTTTCATTTGTATCCGGGCAAGAGCTTGCATTATTCACGCATCTGCTTGTGGACTATGAGCCAGATGTGGTGATTTCCTATGGTGGGGGAAACGACCTCCATACTCCCTACCAATATGATCCGCGACCGGGCTTCCCACTAGATTTCGTAACGCTTCAAATCGGAACGCGGGCACTGGCGGGCAAGTTGGATCTGCGCACTGCGTTAGCGAGTCAATTGCTCAAAAGTCGGTTGATCACCCTAATTTTTGCTCAGAGATTGCAGGAAATTCGTCTGCCAATGCGCACACTTCGTATGGAGGTCGGATACCGCACTCCCGATTGGGAAAATTCAATTATCGAATCATACTCCGATAATCTGCACCGAATGTGCCGGATTGGACACGGATTCAATTTTAAATTTTATGCGGTACTGCAACCACTGATCTTCCAGAAATCCTCTTTATCTGATGCTGAGAAGGCACTCAAATATGGCGATGCGAAATTCGTTTCGTATATGCGGCGACAGCATGATCGAGCCGCAACAGCATTCTCTCAGCTGCAAGCTGGCGATGGCGAGGATGGATTGTGCCGTTTCGTTGATCTTTCCAATATATTCGCCGACGATCCACGAAATCTTTTCTGGGATTTTATTCACGTTAATAACGATGCCAATGCCACAATTGGATCCGCAATAGCGGCCGATTTGGCCAGATCATCTCTGATTTCCGATCTGACGCATTGAGCCTCGCCAGTCTTACGATGCCACGATTGGGAAAAGCCCGATCTTTCCGGGCCACAGAGTAACAGCAACTGACGAGCACATCGTTGGGCACGGGCCAAAGCAGAGATCGTGGATCTTCGCTTTAGCGCCGATAGCAATCGTTAGCCGCGGAGTTTATGAGTGCAATCAGGTAACTTTGCCAAGCTACCCACGCGCGATTGAGGCGCGGTCGATAAAAACCGGCCTCAACTTAGGCAGTCGTCGCGTAAGAAAGCCCAGCAGCTTGGCGATATTCGCCGCGATCAGTGTTCGACTAGGAGAGTGACCTTTTTATTCCAATAGGTCGTGAGCTTTTGCGGCTTGTTCGAACGCAGTTTGTTCCTGTGATCGCAAATCCATCCTTAAATATAACCACTTAGCTGTGTTCAAGGCGTGAACAGTGGCCTTGACGTTCATAGTGTGAACAAGGTACTGCTTCGCCCTGAGAGGGTGGGGGTATGCCGCAAGCGGCGCCGAGTGAAGAATCCGAAAATGCCCGAATCGTGCTTGGCCTTCTTGAATCGGTCGAACGCGATGGCGCGCAATCGCAGCGCAAGCTGGCGTCCGATCTCGGCATCGCGCTCGGGCTGGTCAATGCCTACCTCAAGCGCTGCGTCAAGAAGGGCCTCGTCAAAATCGGCCAAGCTCCGCCGCGCCGTTATGCCTATTATCTGACCCCGCACGGTTTCGCCGAGAAGTCGCGTCTCACCGTCGAATACCTGTCCAGCTCGTTTTCCTTTTTCCGCCAGGCCCGCGAAGACTGTTCGTCGGTCCTCACAGCCGCCCACGCGCGCGGCTGGAATCGCATCGCGCTGATGGGCGTCTCCGATCTGGCCGAGATTGCCACGATCTGCGCCCTCGAACAGGGGGTCAGCATCGTGGCGGTGATAGATCCCAAAACAAATGGCGGCCGGTTCGTCGGCACAACGATAGTGGCGTCCTTTGACGCTGTGCCCGGCGGCTTCGATGCGCTCGTGGTAACCGATCTTGGAGCAACACCCGAAACGGTGAAGGCGGCTCTCAGCGCGCTCGAGACCGAGCGTGTATTCGTCCCGGCTTTGCTTCGATTGCGTTTGGATCGAACAGTGGAGGGCATCACATGACAGCCGAACTACAGCCGCGCTGGTTTGTCGCCCATACGCATCCGCACGCGGAAAACAAAGCAACGACTCATCTAAACCGGCAGGGTTTCGAAATCTACTTCCCGCGCTACCTGAAGCGTCGGCGCCATGCTCGGCGGATCGAAACTGTCGTAGCGCCGCTGTTCCCGCGTTACTTGTTCGTCGCCATCGATGTCAACGTGCAGCGCTGGCGCTCGATCTATTCGACCGTTGGTGTCAACCGACTCGTCTGCAATGGGGACGATCTAACGCCAGTGCCGGACGGCATCGTGGAGGAGCTGAAACAGCGCGAGGACACGAATGGCTTCATCAAGCTCGACACGCGGCCGCCATTCCGTGCCGGCGAAAAGGTTCGCGTCCTCGATGGCGCGTTCTCATCCTGTCTGGGTCTATTCGAGGGAATGGCTGAACGCGAGCGGATTGCCATCCTGCTGGATCTGTTAGGTCGCAAGGTTCGTGTAGTGCTGGACGCTAATTTGGTGGTTGCCGCCTAGCACCAATCGGGCGGTGCCGATTGAGTGAGTTCTGTGTATTCGGGTGAGGCCGTTCACCCGGACTGCGGTAGCGTGGAACGTTCGGACAACGGACAGATGGCGTTTTCAACAGCTTATGCTGATGGCAATCGGAAATGACGGATCGCAGATTAACTCGCAAGCAATAACTCCAATCAGTGAGCCCTTCATCGAAGTCTCGGCAGTGGTCGCGTCACATGACGGTTTTGCCGATGTCTGGCCAGGATTTTTTGAACTATTGTTTCGATTTTGGCCGGATTTACCCTTCCCGGTATATCTAATCAGCAACAATCTCACATTTCCCGACGGACGCATAATCGGGTTGCGTGTAGGTGATGACCTATCATGGTCCGACACGCTTGCGCGGGGCCTCGAACAGATATCGAGCCGCATTCTGCTGATTCTCGATGACTTCTTTCTAACTGGGCCTGTCGACACCGCTCTCGTCAAGCGTCTTCACACGAGCATGTTAGACCAAGGGTCATGATCGCAATATTGGCGTGATCGCCAATAGGGCTCCCTATCGGGCTTCCTTGCAAATCGCGTTCTGGGATCGGCTAATCTTATTGAGCTTGTTGCGGCGCGGAGAATCAGCGTGGGATTTTGAATTAAAGGGTTCACGACGTAGCGAGGAAATTGTTCAACCGTTCCTCTGCGTCTGCGACCGCTGTCCGTTATACCGTATCGGCACGTGGTCCAGCGCGGAAAATATTTACCTGATGCTGTTCGACATTTCACTCAATTGGGCATCCGGTTCGATCCTCGCCGGCGCGCAATTGAATCCGAATTTTACCTGCGATGGCAGGCGTCGCCTTTCCGGCTAGCGTTAGGTCGCGCGTGGCGGTTTGTAAGACGCCGTGATCTTTGAGGTAGATGAAGCAGTCTCGATCGTTTGGGTGAATTCACCTAAGCAAGTATTCTTCTGAACATCGCCGCCGTGCTCAGTGCGGGTATGCCCGAACAACTTATGTTACTCGGACGCATGGCCAAAAAATGGCGCCATTATGCAGATGACATTTCGTGCCGGACGCCGCGAACGGGCGAAATATTCCAAAATTTGTTGTTGAATGATCAAACCATAACACATGCGTCCCGTCGCAATGCCGGAGATTCGCATTGCGCGAAGGTCTCGCCGGACCGGCGATGACCTTATGAGACGTAGAGTTTTTTAGCATGGGCAAAAAAGTGTTTCTCTACATGTCTTATGCGTCGCATAACGTATATCACAACATGATAGCAAACGGCCCGGAAGGCTTTGAATTTGCGGAAAGCGAATTTATGGCACACGGCGCAATTAGGTTAGCTAACGGTCTACCTTTAGCATTTAGCGAACGCGCGAAACAATTTATCACTACATTGCAGACACATCTCTCGCCCTATTATACGGATGCGCAGATACTATTTAATCGGCCGAAAATACGAAAATTTTGCTCGAATAATTGCGACTTGGTGCATAGCGCCCATACCCTGCTTAGTACCGATTTGCCGTACGTCGTTGATTTTGAACATGTGACCGATTTCTCCGGCTACAACCAGTACGCTTTGCGCAAATCAGGCTTTTTACGCGCCCTAGAGCGCCTACTTCTGAACGAAAAGCTCAAAAAGCTGCTTGCATGGAGCGATGCAGCAGGTAAAAGCTTGACCAATGTTATCAATAATGAGGAGGTTACTAAGAAACTAGAGACGTTTTATCCCATGGTGCGGCCAGCGAAGCGTGTCGCGCGCACAAGCAGTACGTTTAATTTCCTTTTCATCGGCAACAATTTTTATGCAAAAGGCGGATATGAAAGTTTGCTCGCGTTCGAGGAGTTGGCCGAGAAGTATGATTGCCGTTTCACCGCCATAGGCCGCATCCCACCTGAAGTGTTTGCAAGGTTCGGTAATAGCCGTAAAATTGCTCTATTGCACACGGTTCCTCATAGCCGACTGCATGAGTACTACTGCAACAGCGATGTTTTTGTATTTCCCACGCACTATGACACCTACGGTTTAGTCGTCACAGAGGCGCTTTCATTCGGTCTACCAGTTATTACCGCGGCCAGTCTTTCAATTCCGGAACTAGTCCAGCACGAGAAAACAGGCCTTCTGGTCCAGACATACTTCTCATCTTTTGCCGACGACTGTAGTTATGTCGAGGAAACTCCGCGGCAGCTTGAGAAAAGGCGTATCTGGGCATGCAAAAACCCTCCGAAGTGGTTCATCGAGCAGCTTAGAGAAGCCATGGAGAGACTCATGATCGACCATCAGCTGAGAAATGATTGTGCTCGGAACGCCATAAAGGAAACTACGGTCGGCAAATTCAGTCTGAAGCGTTCACGGGAGCAGCTAAAGCGTATCTATAGTGAAGCACTCGGCATTCATTAGATCGCTCGGCTCGT
>JBEDUS010000189.1:0-5540 GCA_040414975.1 Candidatus Udaeobacter sp. | reverse complement strand
CGAACGAAGTGAGAGACCTCGCAACAGCGCTAGCGGTGACGCTGGTTAGCGGTGTGATTTGTCGCCAAATAGAGTTTCTTCGCTCCGCTAGAATGACACGGTTGTGAAAATCGTCTCTTGGAACATCAATTCGCTACGCAAGCGCCAGGACCGTCTGTTCGCCTGGCTCGAGGCGACCAGGCCGGATATCGTTTGCCTGCAGGAGACAAAATGCACGGACGACCAATTTCCGGCATTAGCTCTGCAAGCTGCCGGTTATTACGCGGCTTATCAGGGGGAAAAATCGTACAATGGGGTCGCGATTCTGTCGAAAATCGAGTTGCGCGATGTGCGTCCGTCGCTCTGCGACGAGGTAGTTGATCCACAGGCACGCGTAATCGGAGCAAGAATCGGTCGCCTCCGTGTTTTTTCGATTTATGCGCCGAACGGTCAGGCCGTTGGTTCACCAGCCTACGAGTATAAACTGCATTGGTATCAACGCCTGCGAGCTTGCGTTGCGAAAGAGAAATCCAACGACGTAGTGATGTGCGGTGATTTCAACGTCGCGCCGGAGGATATCGATGTTTACGATCCGGGCCTTTGGCGCGGCACCATTATGTGTTCCGATAGCGAACGCGCCGCATTTCGGGAATTATGCGAAATCGGTTTGCGCGACACACTGCGAATTCATCACAAGGAAGGTGAACTTTTCAGTTGGTGGGATTATCAGATGCGCGCGTTTGAAAGAAATCGCGGCCTGCGCATCGACGCGATTCTGGCCAGCGAAAAACTGGCAAAGCACTGCCTCGCCTCGGGAATTGACGTGGAAATGCGCAAGGGCAAGGAACCATCCGATCATGCGCCGGCATGGGCGGAGTTTCAGATTTAGTGAGAAGTGATTGGTGAGAAGGCAGAAGTAGTGGGTAGGACCCAGACAAACTTCTTACTTCTCACCTCTCATCTCTCACGTTCTATTAGCGAGATTAGAAGTTGCTAATGCATCTCCGCGTTTCGAAACCGCCACCAAAGCCTCTTATGGTTTGGGACGGTGAATGTCATTTTTGTAAGCGTTGGATCGAACGTTGGCGGGAAATCACAGCTGGCAAAGTGGATTACGCTACTTACCAAAAGGCGGCCGCGCGTTTTCCCGAAATTCCCATCGAACAATTCAAGCGCGCGGTTGCGTTCATCGAACCGGACGGCGAAACCTTCTTTGCAGCCGAAGCCGTATATCGCTCGTTGCGATATCGATCTTCGAGGAAATGGCTGGCGTGGAGCTACGATCACGTCCCTGGTTTCGCCGCGATTTCGGAGACCGCTTATAGATTTATCGCTCGCCATCGGAGTCTTGGATCAACCTTTACTCGATCGCTCTGGGGAGAAGATGTGCGGCCGCCGACTTATTTTTGGGCGCGCCGCTGGTTTCTGCGTGCACTTGGCCTCATCTACCTGATCGCGTTTGTTTCTCTTTGGGTGCAAGTCGACGGGCTTGTTGGCAACAATGGAATGTCGCCGGTAAGTCGATTTCTTCCGGCAGTTCGCCAACAAGTGGGATCAGATGCTTATTTTCTTCTGCCGACACTTTGCTGGTTCGATACGAGCAATGCCTTTCTACATTTCCTTTGCGGCGGCGGCGTTGTCGTTTCGCTACTCCTGATTCTAGGAATGGCGCCGGCGCTATGCCTCGTTGTGCTTTTTGTCTTTTACCTGTCGCTCACGATCGCTGGACAAATGTTTCTCAACTTTCAATGGGATGTTCTGCTGCTGGAGACCGGCTTCTTGTCGATATTTCTTGCGCCGTGGCGACTGTGGCCGCGGGAACTCTTGTTGTGGTCGCGATCGTCCGCCTTCGCGCAGCTACAGCGCGACAAGCCGACCTCGGCTACACCGTCTCCGGTTTCACGTGCCGGTTTGTTTTTACTCAAGTTCCTTCTTTTTAAATTGATGCTCATGTCCGGCGTCGTGAAGCTGACCAGTGGCGACGCTTCATGGGGTTGGGTGAATGGTTCGTTTCATTGGAGCGCGTTGACAGCGCTCGATTATCATTATTGGACGCAACCGTTGCCTACGATCTTTGCCTGGTGGGCAGACAAGAGTCCAGAATGGTTCAAACATTTTTCAGTCGCATTCTGTCTCGCAGTGGAGATCATCGCGCCATTTTTCATTTGGGCGCCGCGACGCCCGCGGCTGATTGCTACGGGATTAATGATCTTCCTTCAACTCGTAATCGCGCTTACCGGCAACTATTGCTTCTTCAATCTGCTGACCATTGCGCTTTGCTTGTTACTGATCGACGACGCGGCAATTAGGATGTTTCGCGGGGGCATTCGCGGGGCCATCAACGGCGCGCCTAATACCAGTCCGGCCCAGACAGGGCGCGCCCTGCCAAATCAGTTGTGCAGCTACGCAGCTGTCGCAGTGATTGTTGTGACGTTGCCAGTTAACGCATGGCTCATTTTCAGCGCGTTCAAACCGCAGAGCCGACCGCCGGGATGGCTGGCGAGCTTTTACGAGCAACTGGAAGCGTATCGGATCGTGAACGGCTACGGACTTTTCCGTGTGATGACCAAGGATCGTTGCGAGATAGTGGTCGAAGGCAGCACCGATGGCATCGAGTGGATGCCTTATGAATTCAAATGGAAACCAGGCGACGTAAAACGCGCACCAGGCTGGTGCGCACCACACCAACCAAGACTCGATTGGCAGATGTGGTTTGCAGCCCTCGAAGCTCCAGAGCAAAATCCGTGGTTAGTCGGGCTAATTGTCAGGCTGTTGGAGGGGTCACGAGATGTGACCGGATTGTTCGCGAATAATCCGTTTCCGGATAAACCGCCTCCCTACATTCGAGCGATGTTTTATCGCTATCGTTTCACAACCTCTGAGGAGCGACGGGAAACAGGCGCGTGGTGGAAACGGCAAGAACTTCGAGAATATTTGCCGACAATCTCCCGAGATCAGCTGCGTTAGGCGAGAATGTGCACCCGCTTGAGACACGCATGTTCCCGACTATAGTCGCCCGTGATGTCGAAGGAAGGACAGATCGTAACGGAAGGCACGGTGACCCAGGTCCTACCGGGCACCATGTTTCGGGTCGATCTTCCGGGACAACGCAATGTGCTTGCACATATTTCGGGCAAGATGCGGAAGCATTTCATCCGGATCGTGCCGGGAGATAAAGTGTCTGTAGAGCTATCGCCCTACGATCTGACGAAAGCGCGCATCATTTTTCGCGAACAGTGACTTCGTCGTATTGAATCGTTAGAAAGGTTACCAAGGGGGCGCCCCTTTGTAACGATCGAACTCTTTTAACCTTTTAACTGGCCAGCTACGGCTGGCGCGAGATTTGTTTGCCCAATTTGCAAAGCACGCGGATAGTTGCACCCAAAGTCAACCGGAGATTACCAATGGCAGAAGAGAACAAAGCAGAACAAAAGACGTCCGTCGCGGGGGACGCTCGCGACAAGCTTGAGAGCAGTAAACAGCATGCGCGCAGGGCAGCTGAAGACTTAAGATCGGCAGCAGGGGCTATTGCTGAACAATATCGCGGCAAGGCTGAGCAGAAATGGGGCGAAGCGCGCGGCAAAGCAGAACAAGCTTGGGGGGATGCGAGGGATCGCGTCCGCACATTCCAGGAAGATGCGGAGCAATATGTGCGCGAAAATCCAACGAAGGCGATATTTACCGCGCTGGGAATCGGGTTTGTTCTGGGTCTGATCTTCCGGCGTTAACTCCGAAAGCTTTCGGAGATGATCAGCGAGAGCTCTCGGTCCCGCAATCCTGCGGGGCATGCCGGTTTGCTCCAAAATTTGTTCGCGCTGGCAAACGCGTTAGCCGAATTCTTTGAAAGCCGCTTTGCTCTTCTCGCAGAGGAATCAAAATCGGCCGCAGTACATTTACTAATACTAGTTGGTTGCGTGATTTTCGCGGTGCTCCTCTGTGGGCTCGGCTACGTTTTCCTAATCACGGGTGCTGTTGTAGGGCTTGCCCATCTGGCTGGAATTTCATGGCCGTGGATAGCGCTCGCCGCTGCGGTGCTGCATTTCGTCTTCGCACTGGTGCTGCTCCTTATCGCGCGGAGCCGCATTACCAAACCGTTTTTTCGCGCCACGCTGGTTGAATTGAAGAAAGATCGTGAATGGCTGAGAAATCTGGACACAACAAGTCAATCGACGAACTGACAGCGGAAATCGCAGGGTCGCGCGAACGCGTTGGCCGCGATTTGCGCGGTCTTCGCTATGAAGTGGATTTTCCAGCAAAATTCCGCCGATCATTTCGAAAACAAACCGTTTCCTGGATCACAGCTGCAGCTGCGGTCGGTGCGCTGGTCGCTTTAGCGCCAATGCGGAGGAAGAAAATCTACGTCGACGCAAAAAGCAGCCGCAAATCACAGAAGAAGCTGGCCGAAACTGGCTTTGCCCTGGCAGCGCTCAAAATCGTCGCCGGCCTTGCCCGGCCAGTGATTGTCGAGTTTGTCAAAAATCGACTGACTGATTTTGCTGGAAAGCCACGCCCCAAAAAATAGCTCCTGGAATTGACGCGTCTCTCTAAGAGATGCGCTCGTTTTGGGATTTACGCGCTTGGCTGGAATTCGTAATTATTTTTGCAAGCAGCCATGATTGCTAAGTCCGTGGACATTCCCGTGAAATCGCAGTCGATGCGGCATGTGGATGATTATCTCGAGATCGCCCAAAAAGCCGGAGCGTCCGACGTTCATTTGGCTGTGAATGCACAGCCAAGATGGCGTTTGCATGGGCGGCTGGAACCTATCTGGCCCGACGCGGCGCGGCTGACTGCTGAGCAAACCGCAGCTCTGGCTGAAGCCTTCGTGCCCGATGTCTATAAAAATGAACTCAACACGCGCGGCGACTCGGACTTTGCGTACGAAAACGAGTTCGCCCGCTATCGCACCAGCGTGGTCCGTCAGCGACTTGGGGTCGAGATTGTCTTCCGCGTGATCAACACTCACGTCCGAACCATGGACGAACTGGGGTTGCCTGAACGCCTCAAGTTGCTCACCCGCTATCAGAACGGGCTAATCCTGGCGACTGGTTCAGTAGGAACAGGCAAATCAACGACGCTGGCGGCGATGGTCGAGCAGATAAACATGGAGCGCCGCGATCACATCATCACGTTGGAAGACCCGATCGAGTACATCCTGTCGTCCAAAAACTGTCACGTTACTCAACGAGAGATATTCACTCACAGCGATTCCTTCGCGACAGCGTTGCGCGCTTCGCTTCGCGAAGATCCCGATGTGATCATGGTGGGCGAAATGCGTGATTTGGAAACAATTTCGCTTGCTATCACTGCGGCCGAGACGGGCCACCTGGTTTTGGCAACGCTACACACCAGTAATGCTTCCCGCACGCTTGACCGATTACTCGACGTGTTTCCACCGCACCAGCAGGAACAAATCCGGGTGATGGTAAGCGAATCACTGCGGGGGGTCATCAGTCATCAACTCATACCGCGGGCGGATGGCACCGGGCGCGTGCTGGCGTTGGAGATTCTTACAAACACACCCGCGGTCGCAAATGTTATTCGTGAAGCAAAGACTTACA
>JBEDUS010000188.1:0-10298 GCA_040414975.1 Candidatus Udaeobacter sp. | reverse complement strand
AACGCCGTCATCGGCGCCGCCGCTGCGATGACCGGAACGGTTTGGACGGCCGAAGCGCGCGCCCAACAAGCGGCCAAGGAAGCCGCGGCCAAGCCGCCGCTGCCCCCACTGGATTCCACCACCATGTCGCAAGACCTGGACGTCGTGAAAAGGTCCAAGGGTCCAGTGATGACCGTGCTCGATGAATTCTACAAGGTCGGTCCCGGTCCCTCGAGTTCGCACACGATTGGGCCGATGCGCATTACGTACGATTTCTATCAGCGCTGCACCAAACTTCCAGCCGATCAATTGAAACAGGCGACCGGCCTGAAGGTTCATCTCTTCGGAAGCTTGAGCGCTACTGGCAAAGGTCACGGCACCGAGCGTGCGGCTCTCGCTGGTTTGTTAGGCAAGGAACCTGCGACTGTCGATCCGCTGTTCCTCGACGAGATGAGAGACAAGCCGAACCAATCCTATCCGGTAAAGCTCGGTGACAAGACTTTCAATCTGTCACTTGCCGACATCATCTACGACACCCCCAAAGGCGATTTCCCGCACCCCAACACCATGACCTGTCAGCTCATGGGCGGAGACAAGCCCGTTTACGAACTGGAGTATTACTCGCCCGGCGGCGGATTCTACGAGTGGAAGGGTTACACGCCGCCCAAGAAGGGGCAGCCGAAATATCCGTATGGATCGATGAAGGAACTGCGTCAGCACGCAGAGAAAAACAATCTTTCGATTGCGCAGGTGATTATGGCAAACGAAGTCGCCGTGTCAGGTAAAACGGAAGAACAGATCAACGTGTTCCTCGACAAAATCGCCAGCGCAATGCTCGCGACCGTGAAGGCCGGGTTGGCGGTCAAGGAAGGCGTTTTACCCGGCCCGATTAAGCTACACTCGAAGGCGGCGACAGTCTGGCAGCGTGCTCAGGATGATAAGTACGAAGCTGACCGCGCGGTTGCACTTCTGTCCGCGTGCGCATTGGCTGCTTCGGAAGAAAATGCACGCGGCCATTTGGTCATTACTGCGCCAACGGGAGGTTCGGCTGGTGTAATGCCGGCAATTGTTTATGGCTTGACCCAAACCAAACGAGCGCTGCCTCAGGAAAAGGTTCGCCAAGGCTTGCTTGGCGGCGCCGCTATCGGTTACCTGTGCAAACACAACGCCACGCTTTCCGGCGCAGAAGGTGGCTGTCAGTCCGAAATCGGCGTGGCTTCGGCGATGTCGGCCGCGTTCGTGGCTTCGGCGATGGACGCCTCGCCTCTGGTGACGGAGAACGCTGCCGAATCAGCATTGGAACATCACCTCGGAATGACGTGCGATCCGGTCGCCGGCTATGTGCAGGTCCCGTGCATCGAACGTTGCGCGTTCGGTGCAGTGAAAGCGTGGACTGCGTATATGATTGCGACGAACGAGATTGCATCGCGGCATCGCGTTGATCTCGATACCACGATCAAAACCCTTGCCGATACCGGCAGGGACATGAGCACAAAGTACAAAGAAACCAGTGAAGCAGGTTTAGCTCAGAACCTTGTGCTTTGTTGACGCAAATCTACCGGAGGTCGAATCATCGAGAACAGCATGGGAGCAGACGTTGCAACGAAGCCGTCGAAGACATCCGCGGAGAAAAAGGCGGCTCCACAAGAGCCCAATACAAAGGAAGCCTGGCGCGGATTCAAGCCCGGCTTGTGGCAGCGCGATATCAATGTGCGTTGGTTTCTTCAAAACAACTACACGCCTTACGAAGGCGACGGTTCTTTCCTCGCGCCTGCGACCGAACGTACGAAGCGCATTTGGAAAAAACTGGAAGACTTGTTTGTCGAAGAACGCAAGAAAAGCGTGCTCGACGTCTCGTTGATTCCAAGCTCGATAACTGCGCACGCGCCGGGTTACATCGACAAGGACAACGAAGTCATTGTCGGACTTCAGACGGATGCGCCACTGAAGCGCGCGATCATGCCGAACGGCGGCTGGCGAATGGTGGTGACGTCTCTCAAAACCTATGGCTACGAGGCGCCTCAGTCGGTGGTGGACACGTTCACCAAGTATCGGAAAACGCATAACGACGGAGTGTTTGATGCCTATACTGCCGACATCCGGGCATGCCGTAGTTCCCATATTCTCACCGGATTGCCAGACGCATACGGCCGAGGACGCATCATCGGAGATTATCGGCGTGTGCCACTCTATGGCGTGGCGCGGTTGATTAAGGAAAAGGAACGCGAAAAAGCCGCTATTGATGCTGAGATGTCAACCGAAAGCATCATCCGCGACCGAGAGGAATTAAGCGAGCAGATCCGCGCGTTGAAAGAATTGCAGGAGATGGCGAAGAACTACTGCTTCGACATCTCGGGTCCGGCCCGAAACGCGAAAGAGGCCGTGCAATGGCTCTACTTTGCTTACCTCGCCGCCGTAAAGGAACAGAACGGCGCGGCCATGTCGTTAGGCAGGGTCTCAACATTTTTGGACATCTACTTCGAGCGTGATCTCAAGGAGGGAACGCTGACTGAAGCGCAGGCTCAGGAAATCATCGATGATTTTGTGATCAAACTCCGGATCGTTCGTTTTCTGCGCACACCGGAATACGACGAACTTTTTGCCGGCGACCCGACCTGGGTGACGGAATCGATCGCAGGAATGGGGGATGATGGACGGCCGCTGGTAACGAAAACCAGTTTTCGCTTCCTGCACACCCTCTACAATCTCGGACCTGCGCCGGAACCGAACCTTACGATTTGGTATTCACCGCGCCTGCCGGACAACTTCCGCAAGTTCGCGGCGAAGGTCGCCATCGATACGAGCGCACTGCAATTTGAAAGCGACTCGCTCATGCGCGGCGCATGGGGCGACGATGGCGCGATTGCGTGCTGCGTTTCACCCATGCTGATGGGCAAGCAGATGCAGTTCTTTGGTGCGCGCGCGAACCTCGCGAAGTGTCTACTCTACGCCATCAACGGCGGACGCGACGAGCTCAGCGGGAAACAGGTCGGGCCCAAGGTCGATCCAGTAAAGGGCGACTACTTGGATTTTGATGACGTCGCCGCGAAGTTCGAGGCGATGATGGAATGGCTCGCGGCCGTGTACGTGAATGCGATGAACGTCATTCATTACATGCACGATAAATATTCCTACGAACGCATTGAGATGGCGCTGCACGATTACGCACCGGTGCGAACGATGGCGTTCGGCATCGCAGGCCTTTCAGTCGTTGCTGACAGTTTGTCAGCTATTCGTTATGCACGCGTGAAAGTGATTCGCGACGAATCGGGACTGATTGTTGATTACGAGACTGAGGGTGATTTTCCAAAGTTTGGCAACAACGATAATCGGGTAGACCAACTCGCCGCGACCGTTGTGTCCATGTTCATGAGTAAGTTGCGAAAACATCCGACCTATCGCAACGCAATCCATACGCAATCAGTTTTGACCATCACGTCGAACGTCGTTTACGGGAAAGGCACCGGCAACACACCGGATGGACGCCGCAAAGGCGAACCGTTTGGGCCGGGAGCCAATCCGATGCATGGCCGGGACTCGCACGGCATCATGGCCTCTGCCGCGTCGGTCTCAAAGATTCCGTATCGTGACGCTGCTGACGGAATTTCCTTAACGACTACGATGGTGCCGGAAGGTTTAGGGCGCACGCCGGAGGATCAGGTCAACAATCTTGTCGGTGTGCTGGACGCGTTCTTCGGCACGACTGGCTATCACATGAACGTGAACGTGCTCAATCGAGCCATGTTGCTCGACGCGGTGGAACATCCGGAAAAATATCCATCACTCACCATTCGCGTTTCCGGTTACGCCGTGAACTTCGTGCGACTGACTCGAGAACAGCAAATGGATGTGATCAATCGCACGTTTCACGGCGCGGCGTAAATTACATTATGAAGCTGGAAACGATGGAGCCTGCCGCTCCCCCGATTGGCAGCCCGTTCGATCTGCGTGTGTCAGAGAGCGAAAAAGTCGATGAGACCGACATTCGCTCCGCGATGGAAAGTGGAGATTGGGGATTTATCCATTCGTTTACGACTGGCTCCGCCGTAGACGGACCAGGTGTGCGCATCGTTGGCTGGCTTAGTGGTTGCCAATTTCGCTGTGTCTTTTGTCACAACCCGGACACTTGGAAAATAACGAACGGAACACCGGTGCGCTTGGAACGCGCCGTAGAAGTCGTGAGTCAGTATCGTCAGGGTCTGCGCACGATGAAAGGAGGCCTGACCATCAGCGGAGGCGAACCCCTGATCCAGTATCGCTTCCTTTCCAGATTGTTTCCCGCAGTGCACGAACGCGGAATTCACACTGCGCTCGAAACAAATGGTTACCTGGGTGAGCGGCTCACCGACGATGATCTGTCCTCGATAGATCTTGTGATGCTTGGACTAAAAGCGATAGAACCCGATTTGCACAAGCGGCTTACCGGTATGGACAACCAACCCGTTCATGAATTCGCGCGTCGGCTGGCGGCGCGAAAACATCCTGTCTGGATTCGCTTTGTTATCGTCCCTGGTTGGACGGACAACATGGAGGAAGTGGACCGCATGGCGGAATTCGCGGCCAGTTTGTGCAACGTCGAACGGGTAGACGTGCTGCCGTTTCATCAGATGGGCCGGTTCAAGTGGGAGAAACTCGGAATGGATTACATGATGCGTGACGCTCAACCGCCATCCCGTGAAACAATCGACGAGGCCCTTTCACGTTTTCGTGCGGCCGGTTTGAAGGCAGTTTGAGACTGAGTTTCGCGACGTGAGTTCGAAACTTCCAGTCGCAACGGTCGGAGCATGGTTGCTCGTCGCCCTGTACTACTTTTATCAATATGCGTTGCGCTCCGCGCCCAGCGTCATGATGCCGCAACTGACTGAGGCATTTGGAGTGAACGCGCTCGGAGTCTCTGCGATTGTGGGCATGTTCTATTATGGCTATTCGCCCTTCAACCTTGTCGCCGGCGCATCGATGGATCGCTTTGGCGCGAAGCGAATCGTCCCGATCGGCGCAGCACTCGTCGGCATCGGAGCGCTGTTGTTCGGTGCGAGCAATGTGGCAGCCGCAAACATTGGACGATTTCTGCAAGGTGCTGGCGGTGCCTTCGCGATAGTTGGCGCGGTTTATCTGATAAACAAAAATTTTCCTGCATCCGTGGCCGCATCGTTTATCGGCGCGACGCAAATGTTCGGCATGGCCGGTGGATCGGCGGGACAGTTTTTTGTTGGTCCGATGATTAGCGGCGGACTCCAATGGAACCGATTCTGGATTTACGCCGGTGTTATTGGATTGGTGCTCGGCGCACTTCTTCTTTTGCTGTTGCCAAGCGAAAAGCCAAGCACGTCAAGTGCCGACGGCGGCGGATGGGCAAGTCTCTTCAAAGGTTTGAAAACCGTTTTTGTCAATCCGGAATCGATTCTCTGCGGCTTGATTGCCGGCCTGTTGTTCATCCCCACCACGATCCTGGCAATGACGTGGGGCGTTCGGTTTCTCCAAGAAGCGCGCGGCCAGGAATATAATGTCGCAGTTGGGCTTGCCGCCACGGTTCCACTCGGCTGGATGATCGGTTGTCCGCTGCTTGGATTCATTTCCGATCGATTGGGTCGCCGCAAACCAGTTCTTATCGGCGGCACAGTTGTGTTGCTGGCTGCAGTCGCTTGGATTCTTTTCGGCGATCCCGCAATTTTTCGCGGACCGCTGGTCGGAATCCTGATGGGTGTTGCATCTGGGGCCGCCATGCTGCCCACGACGATCATCAAAGAAGCCAACCCACCGCACTTTGCGGGTTCAACCGCCGGGGTAGTGAACTTCGTCAATTTCAGTCTTAGCGCGCTGCTCGGTCCCGTATTTGGCGCTCGATTGACCCGATCGCCTGGTGATACTGAGGTAGTAGGCCTTGCGCATCACCAGGCCGGCTTCACACCATTGCTCTACGGCATTTTTGTGGCGCTGATACTGAGTTTTTTTCTGAAGGAGACCGGACCGGCGAGGAGGAAAACATGAATCCGGTTTTCTACGCTTCGAACAGCAAAACTTTGTCTTGAATGAAATGCTTTCTGTTGTATGAGACTCCACTTTTCTATTACGTCATGAGATTCCTAACCATTCTTGCCATTTCAGCCGGACTCCTCACCGCCTCTCAAGCGATGGAGCGGCCGTCGTTTCACACCAAAGGTACACCCAGCGGTAAACCAACAGGCCCCCTTAAGCCCGGCCAATACTGGTGGAATCCGCAACTCTCTCCGAACGGGCCGGTCGTCGCGCTGGTGAGCATTCCGCAGCAGATGATCTATGTGTATCGCAACGGCATTCTGATCGGTCGTTCAACCGTGAGCACAGGCTCGAAAGGGCATTCCACGCCGGGCGGTGTGTTCAGCATTTTGGAAAAGAAAGAAACCCATCGTTCTAAGAAGTACGACAACGCGCCGATGCCTTACATGCAACGCCTTACCTGGACCGGCATCGCCATGCACTCCGGTCAGCTGCCTGGTTATCCGGCCAGTCATGGATGTATTCGTTTGCCTTATGATTTCTCGCAGTTGCTGTTCCGTGCTACGGCCAAGGGCGGCACGGTGGTGGTCGGGGATGGAAAAACGCCGACTCCACACCTTGCCTTAAATCCCGGTCTAATGCTGGCACCGAAAGATTTCACCCCGGAAATGGTGCGCCGGCTTGCGCGTGATGAGTACGACTGGCGTCCCGAGAGAAGTCCCCAAGGGCCTATCACGATTGTGCTGAGCTCTGCGGATCGTGCGTTGTACGTTTATCGTAACGGCAACCCCATTGGGCGAGCTGCGGTTGAGATTAGTGGTCGAGGTCGTCTCGGAAACAATGTCTTTACATTACTCGAAGGCAGTACCGGCAAGCCGAGTCAGCTAGCGCCCGGACGCGAGGCCGGCAGGTGGATGCGCGTAAGCGGTGAAGGCCGCGCCGTCGAGGCTCAGGATCTCGCTTCGAGAATCCGTTTCAACACTGAGTTTGCGCAAAAGCTCGCCGACGAGATCAAGCCGGGAACCACGGTCATCGTCACGGATCAGCAAGTAGTGCGAAATCCAATCCCAGATTCCACATACTTCGCAGCTAAGTAAAATGATCCAGATGCGCTTGCTTGCGGGTGCGCTGAGCGCGGTGCTCATCTGCACTGGCTGCGCCACAAGTCGGTACGCAGAGGTCTGGCACAAGAAGCCACAACTGACCGGGCCGCGGGGCCCTGAACCGCTGGCCACGGTCGAACAGAATATAACGCAAGCGATGCACGAGGAGCGGGCACAGCCGCTTGATGCGCTCGGCGAATGTCTGGAAGCGCTGCAGGCCGCGTCGGACGAACTGAAACGCAACCCTCAAAATGCAACAGCTATTCGCGATTACAATTTTGGAGTTAGCCGCATTTTTCAAATTGTTCGCGACGCGAAGCTCGATCCATGGACGCGGCCATTAAACGTGCCGGCAGCTCGCGGCGAGTTCATGGTGACGTACAAGCCTGATCCGCGTCCCGAGTGGAACCCCGCACTTTACGAGTTCACGCCAGCTGACGAATTCGACGTAGGCGGCAAATATGTCACGGAACACACCACTCGAGATGGCATTGGCGCTCCGATCGTTGCGGTGGAGCGAGAGGAAAGCAAAAACGCGCGCGGGGGCGCCGCGCCGTCACGGATTTACCGCACTGTTAGCGCGATTGCGCAGTTTCAGGGACGCAAATGCGTGCTGGAATTTTACGACCCTCTCGATAAGGAGACCGTCAGCTTCTACGGCCGGACTGTTCCGCTCGCCGCGGATTTCACTGTTCCGCTCGCGGTGATGCTGCAGGAGACCGAACCCGCGAAGCAGGAATTATCGCGCGTTCTTAATCCGGAGAAATATGCACAGACCGCGAGGATTGAGCGGCTTCAGCCTTTCAACCCGAACAAAACGGTCGTGCTCGTGATCCACGGCCTCAAGGATTCGCAGGCGACGTGGACTCCGATGATTAACAAGCTGCGTGGCGATCCGGTCATTCGAAAACATTACCAGTTCTGGTTCTACAGTTACCCGAGTGGTTATCCCTTTCCGTATTCTGCGGCGATCCTGCGCCAGGAGCTCGACAAGGTGGAGAAACAGTTTCCCAAACTCAAGCCCATGGTCGTTATTGGACACAGCATGGGCGGCTGCATCAGCCGGTTACTGTTGACGGACAGTGGGGACAAGATGTGCAACGAAATTTTTGGTCGCCCGTTCGACGAAGTGCCGCTGTCGCCCCATGTGCGCGAATATTTTCACCAGGAACTTTTCTTTAAGCACCGCCCCGAGATCGGCCGCGTCATATTTATCGCGGCGCCGTTACGCGGGAGCAATATGGCAACCGGCTTGCTCAGCAGCCTTGCGAACATGCTCATTCGAGAACCGACGTTGAGCAGCCAGGCCAGCGAAGAGATGCTTCGCGCTACGAACAGCACGGAGCCCGAGTTGAGACCGATGCGCCGCGCCAACAGCGTGGATAGTTTGTCACCAAAGAGCCGGTTTCTACATGCGATGAACGACATTCCGATGACTCCAGGGGTTCCCTATAACACGATCATTGGCGACCGTGGGCGCGGCGATTCGCCGAATTCCAGCGACGGAGTTGTGCCGTACTGGAGTTCTCACATGGACCATGCTCAGAGCGAAAACATCGTTCCGTCCGACCACAGCGCGCACCAGAATCCGCAGGCGATCGAGGATGTGCTGCATATCCTCAAGGCGAATGCGAGATGACAGTTTAGCGTTACCTTAGATAAATCCAAATAAATAAAGGGACAGGAACCATGCTGGTGCAAATTGAATATGAGCCTAACGACATTTGCGTGCTAAGACTCAGCGGCATTTTGAAACAGTCTGAATTCAGCGCGGAGCAAAGCGCAATCGCGCGCAAGATCGACAGCGGATCAGAACCTCGCTTGCTGTTCATTCTGGAGAACCTTGATGGTTGGGAGCGCGGCGCGGATTGGAATGATCTGGACTTCATGATCTCGCATGGCGGCAAAATTTCCAAGATTGCTATCGTTGGCGAGCCACGTTGGGAGACGCTCGCGCTTGCTTTCGCCGGAGCGGGGATCCGTCGTGCGCCGGTGAAGTTTTTTTCCCCTAACGAGCTCGAGCAGGCGAGAAACTGGCTGGCGGAATAAGATCATCACCGCAGGCAGGACTTGCGGGGGGGTGCGCGATGTTCCCCACCGGCTAAATTGCATTCAAGCCTACGGCGTTGGCGGATTCATTGACCGTCGCTATACCCAATGAAAGAATCGCTGTCGCCATTTCTTTGCCATTTTTTCGATGACCGCCGGACGCGAAAACGGGCTCCGCGCCTGTGCTTCAAAACGCGTTACAGCGTTAATTTACGCTTAAATCGGGCTGGCTCACTGGGCACTCGGCGGATGTAGCCTGACCATGTATTGTACGTCGAATGCGCGAAGTGCCGCTTCCACAGAATCGCCAAGTCCAAAGATGGGACCAAGCATCGCGATCCAAAGCCCGCTGCGGACCGACAAACTGGGACGACGCAGCGCCGATGGACTGTCTGGATGTGCTGTGCAGTACGATTCCATTTGTTCCAACGCGGTTCGTGCCGGATCGACCGGATCGAACATAACCAAGGAATTGTGCGTCCGCCGTCGGTGCGCTCGCGGTGAATCTAGCGGAGTGTTATCGTGCCGCTGTGCCTTATTTTGTGCCATACCCAAATCTTTCGCACGATCATGCTTGCCTAGATGCCCTCATTTGCTGCTCATCTCTTCGCCGCGTTAAAAACGTCGAAATTCTTTACAACCCGCAGCTGTGGTTCGGCATACGCGCGCGCTGTCGATCTGATTTCCGAATCTAATTATAGTCGATGCCCGTCAACCTCTGCACGCAATCTCTGCACGGGCGCACCTGCCATGATCCTGCGTGCCATACTCGCTCTTTTTCTGCTGGCGGTTTGCATCTTCGTAATTGTGCTTGCCTATCGAAAGACGCGGGATCGCTGATTCTAGTACAGGGTTAATTGCGCTTCAATCGCCCGGCGCTCTGTGATTGAATCTCTGCGGCCCTGATGTTGTTCTGATGTCTCGACTTTGCCAGTGGTTGTTTTCTCTCGATCCGCCAACACGCGCCGCGATCATCGGCGCGATCATCGGTGCAGCGGCTACCGTTGGGTCAATCGCAATCGCCTTTGTTGGAGTGCTACTGATAATTCGATCAAATCGTGTTCGCGCTCGTGAAGATCACTTAATCACGCTTCGGCGCGAGACTTATCTTGAAGCCTGCGATGTCTCAGCAGAAGCGACTCACTTTCTGGCAACTCTTCCTGATCCGAACGTTACGCAGGCGAGCGGATC
>JBEDUS010000187.1:0-3925 GCA_040414975.1 Candidatus Udaeobacter sp. | reverse complement strand
CAAGCGATCCGACACTTATCGATTCTAAAAGAACGGCCTAACGTCAATCCGAAAGAACTCGATGAAGCAACGAAGTTGGTCGAACATCGCCAGAAAACCTTGGGCGAACCATCAGAGATGGCGCTGCTCTCACGTTTGCATTGGTGGACAGTCGAATACGGACTTATCGGAACGCTTGAGAATCCAAAAATTTACGGCGCGGGTTTACTTTCGTCGATTGGCGAATCGGTGTCCTGCCTGGAGCCTGAGGTAAAGAAGATCCCCTACTCCATCGACGCCCAGAACTACGCGTTCGATATCACTACAAAACAACCTCAGCTTTTCGTGTGCCGCGATTTTCAGCACCTCAAAGGTGTTCTTGAGGAATTCGCCAGCACGATGGCATTCAAGGTTGGCGGACTCGAAGGCATCAAGAAAGCAATCGAGTGCAATAACACCGCGACTTGCGAGTATTCGTCTGGCCTGCAAGTCAGCGGGGTTTTCACCGAGGTGATCACAGACGAAAACCAGTCGCCGATTTATCTCAGGACCACCGGCAAGACTGCGCTCGCGTCCAGGGGCAAAGAACTCGAACACCACGGCATCGATTATCATAAGGACGGTTTCGGTTCGCCGATCGGCAAATGGAAACAAACATCAACCGCGCCAGAGTTGCTCACGAACGATCAACTGCATGCGCTTGGAGTTGTTGAGGGTAAGAAAGCGAAGATCGAGTTCGTCAGCGGTATTGTCGTCTCGGGGAAGGTTGAAAAAATCCTGCGCCGCGACGCGAAATTGTTGTTGATCACCTTTGTAAACTGCAGCGCGAAATACCGCGACCGCGTCCTGTTCGAGCCTGAGTGGGGGTTTTACGACATGGCCGTAGGCGAACGAATCAGTTCGGTCTTTAACGGTGCCGCAGATAAGGACGCGTACAACCAGGTCGCGCTGGTTCCAAAGGAACGCACCATTAAAGTTCCGTCGGACGCAAAGCGCAGACGCCTGGAGAATCTTTACGCGCAGGTACGCCAGATTCGCGAGAACAAAACCGGCTATGAACGGCTTGGTGAAATTTGGGAGACGCAGCAAGCCGAACACCCCGAAGACTGGCTGTTATCGATGGAAATCTTTGAAATTTTGGACACGAGGGACCAACAACCGGAATTGAAAGCCAGAATTGAAAAGTTCCTCAACGAAAAGAAGAACAAGACCAAAGATCTCTCGACATTGATCGGTTGGGGATTCCGCCTGGTTGAGTATCACAAGAGACCGGAGTACCTGGCCGCGCTGCAGGCCTCGCCGAAATAATCACTCCGAGAGGAGTAACACGGAGTCGGAGAATTTCTCACTGTTCGCCCTCTACGGACAATCGATTAGAGGCACCTTCACTGTCATGGTTCATCTTTGGTTTGAAGACCATGCTCGCTCCGTAGGAGCCCGCTAGGTGGCCATTTCGGGCAAAGTCCCGCATCATGGCGAAATAGCCGGGCGCATATCGGGTCGAGATCCGCTCGCCATTTGAAGCGATTTCGTACTCGGTCATCCCGTGCTCGGCGCGCGGAAATAGCGCCAGGGTAATGGGCTTTCCTTCTGCGATCAGTATTTTGATACGGCGACTTGTCTCAGCGCTCGGCGCTTCGAGATCGTCTTCTCCAAGAACCCACAACTGCGGGGTGTTGACCGCGCGAAGCGTGCGCATCGGATCGTAGCGGAACGGCGTGCCGAAGACGAAATTCTTGCCCTTCTCACGTATTTCGGCAGCGGAGTACGGCAAAATGAAATGTGTATAGTTGCCATGCACATCCTTGTACCAGGGCTCATTGCGGTACTTGGCCCTCACAGCATCGAGATGTTCAAAGCCTCGGGTGAAACTGCTCTCGAACACCCCCTCGGCCGCGGATGCTACCTCCAGCGCTTTTGAGATTTCTTCCTGGCTATGACCTTTGAGGCGCATCTCAAGCGCTACCTCTTCCTGGTCTTCGTCGATGACGGAGACCGCCAATCCGAAGCTGACGATAACGAAATCGACAGGGGCGCGTGTTGCCGCGAGCGGCACGACCCAGCCTCCCTGACTACCGCCCTGATATCCGATCCTGGAGCAGCGCGTACCAGCGATTCGCTTGGCTTCCTTCATGGCAGCGACGGCGTCATCAGCGAGCGTATTGAAATCCTGCGTGTACTTGCCCTGGGAGCCGCCAGTTCCGCGTTTGTCATAGACGAACGCGCCGACATTTTCGGCTGGTAACAGTCGTTGGAGCGCGTACCACTCGCGAGCAGATTCCCTTTCCGCACCGTGAACGAGAACCACAATAGGAACCGGATCTTCGCCCTGCGGCAGCACCAACCTGCCAGCGAGCTTAACTCCGCCACTGCCTTCGAACACCGTGTCAGTCACATCGAACGCGATCCGGTGCGCTTTCTTACCGTCGAATTCGATCTCACCAGCCGCGCAACGCGTGAAAGACACTGTGTGTCCGTCTGGACGATCCGTCCACCCTAGTGTGCTGGTCCAGGAGCCATCCGGCATCTTATGCAAAGCACCGGTTGTACCGTCAAATTTACGCCAGCGGAGAGTGTCGCCCTCAGATGGCGCGATATCGACTATCTCGCCATCCGAAAAGCGATAGGCGCCTATTTGGCAACCACCGTCTCTGCTTTCGCTTGAACTAGCAGCGCTAATACAGACGGTTGACAAAACGCATGCGACCAACCCGAAAGACAATAAATAACCCCAAAAACGATGCATCCTTTGTATGATGCAATCCGTCCAGAGTTTGGATTCAAACTTCTCCCTTATTAACGCGCCCTAGCTCCCTTCCGGATATGGCATTTGCAAAGTTCAGACCCTTTCGTCCTTGAAGTGGCGTTTGCCTTTTAGTGCTTTCCCGTATTCGTCTTTGCTCAGGATATTTTCATCCAGTTGCATGTCGCTTCGAAGAAAATTCCCAAACCAAGTTTCGATTCGTTGTCGGTCTTGGAGCACTTCCTCGGTGATGTAATTGGCGTCTATATTAATGCAGATCGCGCCAACGATTCCGAATTCCTTTCGCTTGATTGGAATGGTCGTGCACTTGAATTTTCGCGAGCCGATGTTGAGTTCGTAATTCAATTTGTCTTCGTTTAGGAGCTGCCGCCGTTTTAGGTCAATCAACAGGTTCGTTGTGCCGTCACGCAAATGGCGGCCGGTAACATTGTTTTCGAGCGTAATAAGCGAATGCGCGGGATCGGCCAGGTTGTGCAGCAGAATCTCGATTCCCGTATTCGGAAAGGACTTCCCAATCAGGCGCACAATCCGCTCATAGTTTTCGAGAAATTCGTGCGTGTCGTCGGCAATTGTCTTGCCATGATATTTTTCGAATAGCTGCACGTAAACTTTCTGTTCTGCGGGTTCGAGTTGTGCACGCACATTATTTTGCTCGCCGATAAAGATGAGCTGCCTCGCGGCGATATGATCTTCATTCTTGAGGAAGTAATGCATCCCAAGACGAAAATCCTTCAGGCTGAACTCGCCAAAATTTTCTCGGGTAACGGTGAATGGATAGAAATCGTAATCTTCCAGGTTTTTCCCAAATTTGCGGCGTCGCTCCTTGTACTTACCCCAAAGAAATCCTGCCACGAGAAACAGCAGCGAAACTATAATCGACGCGATGACGTTGATGCTGAGCTCGCTCTGCAGAGCTTTAATCATTGGACAAACATCTTCCTTGTCGTCGCATTCGCCACCCTACACTTCGGTGTCATTTGGAACACATTCCTTGGAAATGACCCCTCTCGAAACATGGTTACAACTAATACCAGCCCAAAGGCTGCCTAACGGATTATAGATTTCCACTCAGGTTAGAGATACTGATATTCTCGAGCACTACGTTCGCAGGGTGAGAGAGCGCGTATGCCACGGCGCTGGCGACATCTTGCGGGGAAATCATTTTGTGTCGCGGCCACTTCC
>JBEDUS010000186.1:0-17640 GCA_040414975.1 Candidatus Udaeobacter sp. | reverse complement strand
GTAGTCGCCGCGCACATCCGAAATCTCCAAATGTGTACTTCATGAGATCGACCTCCATGCGCCGCCTCAAGCCTTGACGACTAGGTCTATCTCGACGCAGGCCCCTAGGGGCAGCGCAGCCGCCGCGATCGTGGTGCGGGCGGGAAAGGGCTGACTGAAATACTTTGCGTAAATGCCATTCATCGCGGCGAAGTCAGTCATGTTCGTGAGAAACACACCGGCCCGCACGACGTCATCGAAACTCTTGCCGGACGCCTTGAGAACCGCCGATAGGTTTTGGAAGACGCGCTCCGTCTCGGGCACAATGCCCCCCTCGACCACCTTCCCAGTGGCCGGGTCTTGAGCGACCTGTCCGCTGAAGTAGAGAAAACCACCGACTTCGATCGCCTGGGAAAACGGACCGACTGGCGGCGCGAGTTCCGGAGAGGTAATTGCTGTTTTGCTCATAGCAAACTCCTTTGGATACTGGGTTACCACTGACTTCAACACACCTAAACACAGACCAACTGTTTTTCGAACCAGTGATGTGCGTACGGTTCGGCATTAAATGCCTCGACTTCGACATATCCAGAACGTCTATAGAGATGGATCGCCTCATTCAAGGCTCGGTTGGTCTCCAAACGAAGGACCTTGACACCTGCTTTGCGAGCGTGCCGTTCTAGCTCAGCTAGCAGCCGTCGGCCAACTCCTAGCCCACGCGCCGATTCTGCAATCCACATTCTCTTTAGCTCAGCCGGTTCCTTCTTGTGAAATTTCAGTGCCCCACAGCCAACAGGTCTGCCTTGTAGACGGCCCAGAATCAATAATCCCGAAGGCGGCGTGAGTTCCGCAGGGCAGGCCGAGCGGCTCAGCCCCGGATCAAAGCCTCCATCGAACCGGCTGTTGAGTTCCGCAAAAAATTGATCGAAGCACCACCGGGCATCTGGAGTAGTTGGGGGCTCGATACCGAAAGTTATCATCGATGCTCGCAGCAGTTGCTCAACCTGCCTCGTCGCCGCGGTGAGCACGCTGCGTTGCTGATCTGACAGGGATTCCAGAATGTTATTGGCGCGCTCGTCGAACACATACACAAGTAAAAGTTTTCATTTCAAAATAATTTCACGAATCAATTCAATGCCCAGAACTTTTCTGTATTCACTCCGTTCCACTCTTTTCTTGTTCTGAAACTCGGTGCTACCGATTACCTTCCTGGCCACGTATTCTTGCTCGATGCCTTTATCGCCGATGTTCCCACCATAAGCCGCCATGTTTTTAAAAGTGAGATATAAAAATATATTGGGCTGATCCGGTGATTTTGGATTGGCCTGGAAGACCTTGTAATCGATGATTAGCCCAGCTTTCTTCATGGCTTCCATTGTCGGCTTCCATGTCGAATTTAGCCAAGCGATGTACTCTGGAAAATGCCCGTACTCGACTTGTATGTAGTCCACCTCAGTGACCGGGCCGTCAGTATACTGGCGGTCATTCTGGGCAAGTGCATCCCGGGTAAGTGTATCCTGGGCACGTGCATCAAGCGAAAGTGAGGAAGCTGCGAGACACATGGATAAGATAATAGTTTTAATCATTTTCTCTTGTGACGGAGAACCGACAATTCCACAAGTTCATTATTATCATGAAAATAGTACCATTTGCGCACGATTCTGTTATTCGTCGGGAGAACGCTTTGGAGCTCCTGTCCGGTCCCCTTCATCATCGTCCTGCTGCCCTGCGGATCTTCACGTGCTGAACGGCTTTGTGACCGTCCGAGCTTCGTGTTCGCCACCTGCGAATTATTCTGGTCGGATTTAGTGCGAACCCCTGCTTTTGCCTAACGAACCAGTGCGATCCGAGCGAATTAATGTAATACAAAAATCTCGGAGCCTACGGGGCTCGAACCCCTTTGGCGGTCATTGTCACACCTTGCTAACATGCAGTAGCCAGAGCCTACGGTTTCTGACCACGAGATCGAAAGTGCTCGACTGAGAGCGGGATTTGAGAAAACCGCCGGAGAGCAACGGCGGCGAAAATGAGCCTGGTCCAAGTGCCGAAAATACCGAAAAGCAAAGAATTCGCTCACGAACGCCACAGCTATTATTTAATCCGGTGCGCTCTACGGAGTAGCAATCCGCTGAAATGGCGTGCTTCAGCTAACGGATGGTGGGTCATTATACAATCGCCAACGCTGGAAATTTTCTCCCAAGTACAACTTCACTTCGAGCCTTCAACCATTTGTCCAGGACGCTGCCGTAAACGCTACGGAAATCAGTGTTGAACTTTAGATCGCCGCGATCAAGATCCACAAGGCTAGGATATTTGCCCATCAACCCGGCTTTGACCGCGCCGCCCAGAACGAACATTGGCGCCGCAGTGCCATGATCCGTCCCGGCGTTCGCGTTCTCCGCAACGCGCCGGCCGAATTCGCTGAAGGTCATCAACAGCACCCGTTCGAAATTTCCCTGCTGCTTCAGGTCGGCGACGAACGCACTCACCGCATCGTTGAATTCAGCCATTAGCCGTGTGTGAGCGTTGATCTGGCCGGCGTGGGTGTCGAAGCCGCCTTGGCTCGCGTAGTAGACGCGAGTCGTCAGGCCGCCGGCGATCATACGCGCGATGATATTTAAGCTACTCGCAAGCTGCCCCTGAGGATACGCCACTGTCGATTTGTATTTCCGCGCAATAGTCAGAATCTTGTCCGAGCTCAACTGCGCATCGAGTGCGGTACGCTGCAAAAATTCCAGAGTGCTCAAATCGCTTCTAGCTTTTCCCGGAAGCGCGCCGATCGACGCCCCATCTTTCGCCGCCGGCGTGGCCTCTTCATCGAAGCCGTTGAGTTGGCGAAAGAAAGCCTCTTCCGCGCTTATGTGACCGTCGTTAGGTTCTGACGCGCGCCAGCGAAACTGCTCTGGGCGCGAAAATGTGATGCCTGTGGAATTTTTCGCCGCAAACGCCTGCGGCGATCCTTCGCCAATCGCGACGCCAACGGTTGGATCAGCACCGGAGCAACAATTGTCAAAGTAACGTCCCAGCCAGCCATGGGTTTCGTTGTGGCTGGCATCGGAAGCGGTTTGCCAGATTTCGGTGGAACGAAAATGCGACCGATTTGGATTTGGATAGCCAACGCCCTGAATGATGGTGAGGTGCCCTTCGTCATAGAGCGACTTGAGGCCGGTGAGTTTTGGATTGAGCCCGACATAATCGTCGATCTTGAGAATTCGCTCGTTAGGGAACGCAAGCCTTGGTCGCGCACGATGGTAGGTATCGTCGGCGTACGGCACGACTGTGTTGAGGCCGTCGTTACCGCCCGCTAGTTGCAAGACAATGAGAATCGTTCCGTCCCTGCCAGTGACGATTTGCGTGCCCACATTCGCCGCCATCGCATCGAGTGCAAAAAATGTTTTCTCCAGGAAAACAGGCAGTGTCCACGTCGCAGCCGCACCGAGCACTGAAGTGCGCAAAAATTCGCGGCGAGTTTGCAACGTAGTTTTCGCATTCATTTGTCAGGCTAATTGAAATTGCGGCGTGCTCATCATCAGGTGCACCAGTTCGCGCAGTGTCGCATCGCCGATATCGGGTCTTCGGGATTCGAGAAAGTCGACAAAGGTATTTGTCTCTTTTTCTGCGAGACGCTTTTGGAAAAAGCGCGCCGACAAAAGATCGACAACCTCGCGCGGTTTGTCGCGCAACTCGTCAGGCACAATTCCTCTGATATCGATCGGCGGCCGTTTGATTTGCTCAGCGAGCCGTTGTTGCTGCACTGCCGAGCGGAAAGCGGGATCGGAAGTATTCGCGTGCGCAAGGGTGCCCGGCGGCAGCATCGCGTCTCCGTTGATCAAATAATTTGCGAAGTTATACCGGAATAACAATGTCGATGCTGTGATCCAGGCTCTGTTGCCATCCCAGCCTTTCACATTCGGCGGCGCGAACAGTATCTGCCCCATCTGGCGCATCGCATTTTGTGCGACCGTCGGCGAAGGCAATTGCGTCTGGAGCAGCCTCGAAGCTTGCACGATGAATTGCACGGGGCTTTTGATCTGCATGCCCATCGCGCGCTCCGAGTAAAATTCGGCCGAGCTAAAGATTTCGCGCAATACCGGGCGCATCTCGAAATTGCGCCTCCGGAAACGGTCCGCAAGAAGATCGACAGTTTCCTGCGGCGGCTCGTCTTCAACGAAGAATCGCCACAGCTTGCGTGCAATGAACTGGGCACATGCCGGCTGTTGAATGAGAATGTCGATGACATCATCGCCATTGAGCGGGCCGGTGTGGCCCATAAACCTCGTCGTCCCGAGGTCTTGTTGCCTCGGTGCGAAGCGAAATTGCTGCGTTGTGAAATCAATCCGGTAACCGGTAAACGCGCGCGCTGTTGCGCGGATGTCGTCCTCGGAGTAATTGCCGATGCCGACCGTGAAGAGCTCCATCAGCTCGCGCGCCCAGTTCTCGTTCGGATGTTCTTTACGGCTTTGTTGGAGATCGAGGTAGATCATCATCGCTGGGTCGCGCGAAATTTTTTTCACCAAGGTGGCGAAATTGCCAAGCGCGTTCCGGCGAAGCGTGTCGTTTTGCAACCACATCCAGTACGCGTCACGGACTTTCTGCGCGCTGGTGGCGAAATGCCCGTGCCAGAAGAGCGTCATTTTCTCAAGCAGTGGGGCCGGGCCGTTCATCATCCGGTCAAACCACCAACGGCGAAGGTCGAGAAGGTTTTCGCCTTGCATCGCGCGCACGCCTCGCGCTTTTTCCTGGAAATTCTGGCCATGGTCCTTCGCCATCTTAATTTGTAGCCGCTCGGCGCGAATGTTGCGCGGTCGTGCCCACAGCGGCGGTGGCGGCGCGTGCGCGGCTTCAGTGCTAACATCGACAAGGTCGCGCACTGCCGCGGCCATTCCCTTGTTGCGCGCAGCCTCGATTTCTGCCGGCGTGCCGCCGAATGCCGCTCGATTCAACAGATGCGCAGCAGTTTCCTGATTCCATTTCTGCGAGGGCAACCGCGTCAGCACGTGTATTGAACTGGTTAATCCCAGCGAAGTTGCAGCGGTAATTAGGCGGTTGCGTCGCCGGGACAAGCCTTGGGACAGTTCCACGCGCGCCCGAGTGCTCGATTGTTTCACGGTCACTTCTACGGTCGGCGAAATTTTTGCTGCAAAAACTGGGTAATTCTGCGCAACACAGCGCGAATCGGATTCATTCCGTATACCTATGAAAAACAACCTGTGCAACGCAGCGAAAACATACGAAACTCGTTAGGCTTGAATTAGAATCCGTTGCTCTCTCCAGCTGAGCCATGGCCAAATATTTTGCGGTTCAACTGGCCTCGGTTTGGCGCTCGTTACTTTCGTCCCGATAAACAAACCATGGCCGATCGCCTGGCCCGGTACACTATATTCCTCAAGCTGATCGATCAGCAGACTAACTGCGATGTCAAGGCGCTACCAAGCTCCAAACGCCTAGCAAACTCGGGCCGGCAGCACCGCCAATCAGAACGTTGTTATTGAGATACCAGATCGCTGTTTGACGGGTATTCGCGCTGTAAAGGAGGTAGTCCGGGTGGCCATCGCCATTAAAGTCCGCTACAGTCACCAATGCCCAGCCGGGCGGAAGAGTCGGGCCGGCAACACCGCCAATGAGAACGTTGTTATCAAGATACCAGATCGCTGTTAGCCGGGTGGTCATGTTGTAAAGCACATAGTCCGGGTGGCCATCGCCATTAAAATCCGCTACACCCCTTAACCCCCAGCCTGCTCGTAAAGTTGGGGCGACCGCGCCGCCAATGAGAACGTTGTTATTCAAATACCATATCGCTGTTTGCGGGGTGCTGGTATCACGGAGCACATAATCCGGGTGGCCATCGCCATTGAAGTCGCTTACGGAGGCCCTACCTCCTAAGCAAACTTCCACAAGTGTGGTCTGACCGTTATGGACAGTGAAGTCTCCTGTTTGTGTCGCAAACGCCGGATTCGAGACAACATAGGTATGCGGGCCGGGTGGCAATACAGGATCGTAAGTGCCGTCAGCAAGTGTTGCCCCATAGGTAAAGCCGTCGATGGACACTAAGGCCCTCGAAAGAGGTTCGCCTCGGTCGCAAACGACAAAGTGGGCAGTTCCTTTTTGTGGCGGTGTGCACTGGGCGAAGCGGAAATAGCCGATGCGGGTGCGCCAGTCCTCGCCTCTGATTATCTGGTAGTACTCATTCGTGTAATAGAAAGTGCAGTCGTCTACCGGATCAATCGACATGTCGCTATAATCGCCCCATCGATTGTCGCTGTCCGTCTGGCTGCCAGTGCCGTCAAAAAGATCTTGTTCACCGGACAGAATGTTCAACGGATCCGTGGCCAGTCGGCCTGCATAACGAATTTGCGGGTGAATCGCAGCGCTCGAAGCGCTAAAGCCGAGCGCAACGTTCCCCTGGTTATCCGACGCAATGCTGCCCAGCCAGCGCCAGGTATTGTCCGGCTCGTAGGTCCTTTCCTGGCGAAGCGACCAGTTTCCGGGCAGCCTGCGTCGCAGCTCGAACCAACGTATGCCTGCCACCGGCGAAGGTGATGGTGATAGATTAGCGTTGACGGTAAAATTGTTAAGCAACGACTCATGACCGTCTGGAAATCGGCGGTAAGCATTGCGGAACATCAGCTTACTAGCCAATGTGTCGAGTGGTGAGGTCGTGCCATACTGAGGCACGCACTCCTCACAGATGTCAGTAAAAGGTGCTGCCGGAATACTGGCTTGGAGAGTAAAGCTGGAATTAACTGGTTGCCGCCAATCAACATGATAACCCCATACCTTGTAATTGAGAGCCCTCGTGGCCGGTGGAGTCGATGTTGAAGTTGCACTGGCCAGTGATGTCGCTGCCCGTGGCGGTGGAGTAGCCTCTTCCTCAGGATATGCTACGAAATGGTTTGGGTCGCCCGGCGGTGGCGGAAGGATGCCATCCAGGTCTGAAGGCAGAAAGGTTTGCCTGCCGGCAATAATGCCTTGAGTTTGAACGGTGGCAGTAGGATCGCCTACGAGCATCTTCGCCCGATCGAACACAAAAGGCTGCGGACCCAGCCAGCGTGGCCTGTTTTCATCGGTATACATATTTCCGGACATGTAATAGCCATCTGGCCAGACGCCAAACTTCATATAATCGACGAAGCCGCTTGTGAGATGAAAGCCGTAGCGGTACCACGCACCCGTGGCGTCGCCAGTCTGTGAGACGGCGATACACTCGTCTTGCGGGTTAATTGCGCCGCTGGGCGTGGCGAAGCGGCTGACAAGCCATCGGTCAGCCAGCCGATCGTAGATTAGCACAGGATCGCCCCTTGGCCTGGTCTCACATGGTCCGCCAAAGCCAGACCAGATTGAATTGATCGATACCGAGCCAAAAAGTGGTATGCCTGTAAGTTTATCAAAGACCTGGAGGGCTCCTATGGTCACTAGCTCCACGTATTGAGTTTTCCCAACTGAACCGCTGGTATCGGGAAGGCAACAGTTACAGCCGTTGCAGCCGGCAGCTATGCCGGGCCACTCCCGAATGGGAGCGGGAACCGCTGATGTCTTCGTCAGCGGTTGCCAGAAGCTGTTTTGGATCACTGGATCGGGGCGATCCGTGTGTTTCAGAGGTATCTTTGGGTGCCGACGCTCAACAAATTCGTCTACGCTTTGTGGCCATAGCACTGGTTGGTCCCGAAGTGGAGGCGACAGGTCACTGTGCACCGCCGGTATCACTGTCGTTTGACCTATTTGTTGTCCGATGAGCTCTTGACTTGGTGCCGCCAATGTCGTGCTGCCTGCGTTTTCCCGGGCAGAGGCGTTCGAAAACGTACCGAAGCCTAGCAGCGCAAGAAGCACACCCGCGAGGGCAACAAAGAGTCCGATTAAAACGCGCAGATTAAACGAGGCGGCTGTAGACGACGATTTCCTTTTCATAGGATAAAGTTTGGACTGAGCAGAGTTTCACTGGAACCGGCAGAACGCGGTTCAGCACCTTTCGCGATCCGTTCGGGGGTTTTTTCAAGCAGGCCTAAGCCCAAACAATCGTTTTTAATTAAACCGCTATAAAGGAGTCAAGACTTTTGTACCGAGCTGCGTTCGCCTCGAGCCTCAGCTTGAGACACTTCCGCGCGCGCGAAGGACCGCGTTATCTTTCACGGTCACTTCTACGGTCGGCGAAATTTTTGCTGCAAAACTGCGCAATTCGGCGAAACGCCACGAAAATAAGTTTGGCTATTAAAGCATCGCCCGTCCTGAACAGACGTTAACGGGCGCGCTTTCAAGCTTCACTTCCCGGGGGACGCCTCCTATTTTGATAACGCGCTGCTACGCAGCTCTTCGATGGGAACTGAAAAATCCGGCCGGCTTCGACGTGTTCTGGGCGTTGGGTTCGGTCTCGCAGTCAGCGTGGGCGCTACAATCGGTGTGGGTATTCTCCGCACCCCGGGTCTAGTCGCCGGACAGGTTCACACGCGATCCACGATTCTTTTTTTGTGGGCCGTTGCAGGGCTGTACACGCTCCTAGGTGCAAGCTGCCTGACTGAGTTGGGCACTATGCTGCCGCAAGACGGCGGGTACTACGTTTATGTCCGCCACACGTTCGGTAACACGGCGGGATTCGCCGTGGGCTGGACCGACTGGCTTACGTACTGTTCGGTTCTAGCATATGTCTCGATCGCGATTGCCGAGTTCATCGCGGTCTTGGTGCCACCGATCAGCAGTGCCGTCCGATTAGTCGCCATCTCAACCCTTATAGCTGTTGTGGTACTGCAGTGGATGGGAATCCGCGTCAGCAGTCAGTTTCAAGAGATGACCACATCCCTGAAGTGCCTGGCGTTTTTCGCTCTCATTGTGGCGTGTCTCTTAGTGCCCGCTCGTCGATCCGCATCGGAAGGTGGCATAGCGCCTGCGATGACGTTCAACGGACTAGTCATCGCCTTGCAAGCGATCGTGATCACGTACGGCGGTTGGCAAAGCCCGTTGTACTTTGCTGAGGAAGATCGTGATCCGTCGCGCAATCTTCCTCGAACGATGATTGGGGGCGTATTGTCGGTGATCGTGATTTATCTGCTAGTCAACGTTGCGCTGCTAAACGTGCTACCGATGTCTGGGCTTGCTAGCGCAACTCTACCCGCGGCCGACGCCGCGCACGTCATTGCGGGCCTACGCGGACGCGATCTCATCACAGTGTTGTCAGTGATCTCGCTCGTGCCCGTGTTGAATGCCGTCATGATGATTGGGACGCGCATCGCCTTCGCAATGGGCCGTGATCGCTTTTTCTGGTCACGCACTTCGACTGTGAACGCCGGTGGCACACCAAGTGTTGCGACGATTTTGACCACTGCGATTGCTGTCGGCCTTATCGCCACAGGAACATTTCAGCGACTCATCGCGATGACCTCATTTTTTTTGGCGGCCAATTACTGTCTTTGTTGCATCGCCCTCATCGCCTTGCGCTATCGAGAACCCGAGGCACGGCGACCGTATCGGGCTTGGGCCTATCCGTGGTCGGCCTGGATCGTCGCGACTGGTGCTCTGATCTTTTTGATTGCGACGTTGGTAGGAGACACGTTTAACGGGCTTGCAGCGATTGGATTGTGTGCAGTCGGTCTCATTGGGCACGCGATTCTCACGCCCAGGACCACTTCTTCTTCGGCCTAATTTCGGTTGTGAAGCGAACTCGAACTCGCCCGCGCAGCTCTACTTTCCGGGTGGGCGATATTTGACCGTCTTCACTTTCTTCGTGGCTTGGTCAGCCTCCTCGGGCGTGATCAGTACCGTTATTCGCGACTGCACGGCTCCGCTGGCATTGACGGCCAACGAGAGGGCTGCTGCGTCCACGTTGCTCGGCAGATCCGCAATGACTATGAAGTCGTCGCTCCCAAAGGCGTAGTAGTAGGCTTCTAGTCGGCCACCCATTCCTTTGATTGATTGCTCAGCAGCCTCGCGGCGTTTCGATCCCCCTTCTTGGAGCACCCCCTTCAAACCTTGCTCCGAATAGGATCCCTGAATCAGGTATTTTGGCATGTGCTCGCTCCTTTCCACCATTATTTCTCGCCTACGCTACGACCCGACACGATTCGCATCAACTCGTGACCGCTCCCCCCTATTTGAGACAGTTCCGCGCGCGAGACAGAACCGCGTTATCTTTTACGGTCACTTCTACGGTCAGCGAAACTTTTGCTGTAAAACTGTGCAAGTCAGCGAAACGCCACGAAAATAAGTTAGGCTATCGTCATCTCTGAAAAACACGCTGCGCAACACCGCGAAAAACTGCGCGAGCCCTTCTCTCTGAATTAGAAATCCATTGCTCCCTCCAGCTGAGCTACGGGCGCGTTTAATAGATAAATCAGTGTCACAAAGTTGGCGTGATCGACGGACTGTCAATCCGTTGGAACATTTATCTGGCAATAAGTGGCAGCGACCCAGTGATCAAAATACCCGAACAGTGCGAGCAAGTGAGCGCGCCGATGCTGTCCAAGGTACGGCTCACGCAGAATCTCCTCGACCACGGTCGTGTAAAGCCCCCATGAGCGTGCGATACCCAGAACACCAACGGACCGCGCAGCGCTACAGCGTCTTCAGATATTGTACGAGTCTCTCTTTGTCCTGCTTAGGCAATTGCGTGCCGTAGGTATGGCCTTTGTTGCTGTTCCCTTTTTTCTGTCGTGTCGAAAAGGAAATAAGGTTGCGCAACGCTTCCATGTATTTCACGTTTCGGCGAGGTAACGCAAGGCGCGCAAACTTGGCAGGAAAAAATACGCGCCCCCGCGCATAGTGACGAATTGCCGGAGACCCGAAACCCGGCCCGCTAAACTGCTGCTTCCAGGAACCGTGAAATTGTCAGTAACCGGGCAGCCCGGTAACGACTGCCGATTGCCCAGCAGGGGGTCGCTTTCTCCGGTTAAGCCGGAAAACTTACTGTTCGCGATCCATGCATTTTGCAGGAACTCGAATTGGCGTGAGATGTTTGCATTCAGACAGATGAAATGTAATCCGCGCGGGGATTCGTTAGGCGGAGCTGGCTGGAGCGCTTGTTCCCGTGATAGCTCGGAGCCGTACTCCCGACCGCGCCGGAGAATGCGGTGGAAACGAACCGGTGAGATCAGATCATCGTAGAAACCTTTTGGGCCGAAACCCAGCATGATAACGAGTTTCTTGAATGCGCTAAGCTCTCGCTCAGGAAAGTCGCCGTTCCGCGGGTTCGCGCGGCGAATATGCGCGCCAAAAGGACAGCGGACGCCGGCGGGGTCATTTTGGTAGGTATATTGATTCTGCCTAATGGTCCGTGGGTCAGTGCCGGGAATCGGTCCATCCTGGATTGGCACCAAGGGATCGCCTGCTTGCGTGCGGCCAACCATTTTCGCTCCCAGTTGGCCAGCCTCCGCGAGATTTCCGCCGGCTCGCTTATAGACAAACTTCCAAAACTCTCGGACATCCTGTTCCAATTGTCTCATGACAAGGTAGGTCCCGTTGCGCCCCAGATCTTTTTTTGCAGGCATGTCGGCGGCGGCAAGCAGCACTGCGCTGGCGGCATCGGGTTCCAGTAAGGGGCGATCGGTTATTTTTCCGTACTCGTTGCGATAGCCAAGCAGGAACTCACCCAACGCAGCGATGTTCGTGTACTGCAACTGAGTACATGGCGTTTGACGCTGCTGCTCCCAGTCGATCTGCGGCTGGCTAATGCCATCGGTGAAACCAAATGGTTCCGTGCCGTTGAGATTGCTCGTGCCAAGCCAGATTACATCAGGCGCGAATGCATCACTCCAAGTGTTACCTTTGGCGCTTTCGACAAAAGAATCGAACCGGTCCGGTTCGGCAAAAAACATGACAACGACATGCGGCTCGTGTTCGTACCTACCCCAGAGCCACTTGGACGGATCGTTATTTCCCACGTCACCCAATTGTCGGGCACGGCTTTCTTGCGCCATCCCTCCGCGAAACTCGTGCGAGAACCCATCGATGATCGAATCCGGTAATCCAAGCGCCCTGAGACCAGACGCAGTAAACGCGATGTTCAACGCAGTCTGCGGTGGAGGCTTGATGGCAACCGCGCTGGTTACAGGAGCAGAGTGAATCCAGACTTTCGCCGCAGCCGCGTTTTTAATCCTCAAAAGCGCATAGGAGGCACTGGTTAGGTGGCTATAACCAAAGCGAACCAGACCTTGGACGTCGCCATAATCCACTTCACTCATAGCAATGCGACCCATTCGCAGGCTTGTTCGTCCGTGATGAATGCTTTCTCCAATCCCTGGCGAATCCGTGTGTTTCTCTCCAGGTCTACAGCGGTCAACCCCGGATATGCCTTGTACCAGACTTGCGTCGGCAAGGTATGGCGGCGGAGGTATTCCTTATATTTACGCTCGTCGATACAACCATCCAGCACCAGCCAATTCGTTCTGGGATAACCGATGCCGTTGCTGAAAGAAGCATTCAAACCGAATCCAGTTTTGTTGATGAAATCGTCCATGTAGCTCTCGACGCTCCCGTCGTAGTTACTGCAAAAGATCATCCGCTCCGTGCCAGCAACAAACACCCAACGGGCGAAGTGAATCGAGCGTATCCGACCGAGGCGGCCCGGTCGCGTAATATGCCTTGCACCATAGTTAACAGTTTTGAGCACAAATATCGTCGTCAGTAGCCGCACCAAACCGGGTTTGAGACTACCCATTGCGCTGAACTGGTTTGTGACATCGTGATCTTCAAACCTTGAGAGGTTCTCAGAATATTTCTGGTCCACCATGGGGCAAACCTCCGGATCCGTCTTTTCCAAACGACGAAGCGCAACGATATAAAATGGCGCTATCAGAATGAGCAAAGGTGAGGCAATTAAAACCAGCAGGGGCAGGCCTATCATATGCAGCAGGTTTCTGATCTGCCAGCCTAACGGTGTTCGACTTTCCGGAGACAAGGTTAACCGTCCGGCCGATTTCTCAGACTCGACAAGCGATTGTAGTTTCCCAAGCAGTTCCCGCGGTGGAAGGTCGCGAAACGCATCTGCGTTTTTCTCGATGTAACTCTCGAGCGCTTCATAAAGCGCCGCCTCTTCGCGAATCTGGCGCACAGTACGTCCCCGAGTATTGAGATAAGCAGCGATAGCAGGCGCGTTGTGTTGCCTCATCCATGTGAGGAGATCGGCATCGGAGGCAAATCCTTCGCAGCAGGAAAAAATTCTGCCCAGGCCCTTTCCAGCGCGTCTGATCAACTTACCCAGAAAGGCTTGAGCATCGCCATCGACATCTCCCAAGAATGCCAGATACAGCGGATAACTGCGCGGGGTTAATCCATACACCCGCAAATCTTCAGTTGTCTTATCGTCCAGGATAATGAATCGCGCGAAATGGAGCGTGTCGAATTCCGCAAAAGGTACGAAGGAGTTGTTCGGGTCTACCTGGCCAGGACCCCGATTCATGGAATCAAGCAACTGCCGAAGCTCCGCCTCGCGCTGCGGATCGATTGATGCAAGAACCATGAAGTTCGACTGCGGAGTCATGGCCTCCTACTCGAACACCTCATCACCTGTCGGCTCGTAATGAGGCACGTTATTCATGTTATGCCGCAACGTCGATAACTCAAGATACATGCGGCGCCTGGCGCGGCTTTGATTACCGAGCGGGCGATGTTCAGCGATCGTATGCCAGGGGTTGTAAGAAAGCTTTTTGGCGAATTCCATTTGGGGCGACGAATCGAATTTTTGTTTCGGCAAACGCAGAGTCGCCACCGAGACTCGCGGCGAGAGTTTCTCCGGCCAGAGCACGCCATTGTTCTCGATTGGCATCAGAAACGGATCGGTTTGGAGTTGCATGCGAACGTCCAATTCCACATCACCCTCGCTGAGGGCCCTCACCATGGCAGCGCGCAGATAATCGTCCGGTGGCCGGAAAGGAAGCCGGCGGATCGGAGTTTTTTCCTTCGTCTTTGGCCAAACCGAGTACTGCATGGCCTGGCCTTCGCCTAACAGATAAGGAACACAACTAAAATAGGGAGCTTCAAAGGGGCTGCTTTGCGTTTTGACCCACAGTCCCTGCATAATCATGTCCAGAATGTGCGGTTCCCGAAAATTGACGAAGTGAAAAATCTGCGCGTTTTTCACGCTCCATTTTTGCAGGTGTGCATTCGACTTTGTATCCTGTGTCACAAAGGTCGGCGTCGAAACGCCAAACATGTCGAGTGTGAATTTCTCCTCGTCCATTAGCTTTGGCCCAGGCACGCCCATGAGTTTGATGCTGATGCTCATGAATCCGACGTCGTCGATGTCCGGAGTGATGTAAGGACCCGGCCCGGAAAAACGCACCCAGCACCGGAAGATCTGAGGCTTCGCATAGATACCGTGACGGAACTTTGCGGGGAGATTGTCGTGCACGACAAACTCGCCTCGCACGATGCCCTGTGTTTTGGTGTTGCCGCCGCGCTCGAAGCCGCCTGGTTTCCAGAGCAGCCGCATCTGCGCGGTAAAGCTGGCGATGATCGAGTCAAGGTACTCCTCCTCGTTGGGCAGCGGCTTTTCTTCCGCGATCTTTAGGCCTTCATCCTTACGCTGTTTGTTAATCAGCCAGGTTACGAACCGTGCAGTCGGATCGCGAAGAGTCGCGTCGAATAGTGGACGCACCCATGGATCGATCCGGCGTTCCATTTGCAAAAGGAGCATCGTGGTGTCGCTCAACCAATCTAACAACCACGAGCCAGTGTTGGCGCGCGGCATTGGGCGGCTAACGTTAGAATTCACGGCACATTTAGCCTTGGCCGCACGATTTGACTACGCGGGCGGGGGAAACTCGAGCGCGAAATTAATCAGCCTTTTTTTGCCCAGATAAACTTCGCCCAAGTAAACGCCCGGCGCGATTTCGCGGATTTCATCGCGAATCCAGTGGGCGACCAACGAAGTTTCGGAGTAATCGAGCACGATGCACTCTTTGTTATCCAGCCAGCTGGATCCTTTATAGACTTTGGCGATGATCGCGTTGAGGCCAAAGGGCAGAATCTTGTTGCGCAAAACGCCGTTGCTTGGATCGAACACCTTCCCTTGCCAGGCAAAATGATTGATGAAACTGGCGATCTCGTGTGTGTAAGTCGTGCCCGGGGCCACGATAGCTGTTCCTGCCCCCTCGCCGCTCGGGATATCGCCAGTCGGACTTTGCGTGAAAAGGTCGTCGAGCTGCGCCTGCGACATTTTTAACATTTCAGAAACGGTGACAGCCATCCTTTCTCCTTTCGTTAGGCAATTTCATTCGTTTTGCGATATTCGATCAACGCGCCTTTTATCGGCATCGGCCTGCGATGCTGACAGGATCGCGAGGACGATTCAAGGTTTTTCGGTTCAAAACTGCGATATCTCAACTAAGGGAATGTCGGGAATCTCCGCCACGTCCTTGACAATCCTGCCCAGATCCGCTGCGTTGGGGGAAAAGGACACTACTGACTTTCATGACATGTATTTTTCAAAACGTTTTTAGATACTCGATCAGCGCGCGTTTGTCGGGATCAGGTAAATCCCTGCCGAAGTAGTGACCTTTGTCCTCGATGAAATCTGGGCACTTATTTGCTTTAATAAGATCGGGAACAAGACGCGCGAACACTTTTTTCGCGGCGTCGTCGTCCAACCGTTGATCGTTGATCTTGTCCAAGTCCGCTTTGATTCTCGGGACCAGGGTTAGCAAATCCCAACAGCCTGGCTGAAGGTTTGCGATAAGATTGATTGGTGTTCCTGCGGGGACTGGTCCTATGTTAAAGTACCCATTCTTGTCGCAGCGGAAGCGCAAGGCCCATGGAACGTATTCCCTGCGAATGTGTAGGTAGCAGCGCTGGCTTGTGCGCCAGATAGAGTCTGGTCCTTTGCGCTTTTCCGGCCAAAGCAGCTTTTCAATCGCATCGTTGAAGGCATCTAGCCGGCCTGCCACTGAAGGATCCCCAGTGAATTTGCCGAGTGCATTATTGTGCAGAAACGGCGCCGAACTCCACACGCTAACGAGTGAAGGAGTCCGATAATAACCGGATGCGACATCTTTCTCTTTCGGTTTGAATTTTATCGGATGGGTTTCATCGAACGGATTGAAAAATTCCAGCTCATCGACGGGCAAAAGGTCCTTGTAGGTCTGCGACGAAAAGTTGTCCCAGACGTGGCCGGCCTTGGCATTGGTCGCAAACGCGCGCGCAGAATTCGTCTCGATCTTGGTCAATGGATAGCGTTTATCGTTTGACAGAAAATTGTTTTCCAGGAAATCCGGCGCCATCACTACTGTGCGAAACCATTTCTTCCCTTCACCGGAGCGCGGATCGATATTTGGCGGTGGCTGTTTGCTCGAATGACATGCCGCGCAACTCTCCGCGAAAACTTCTTTTCCGCGCGTCATCACTGCTGAATCTGCTGTGATGTAACCCTGTCCGCCGGGAGCGTCGGCGAGATGAAACGGTGTTAAGCGTCGGAAAAAGGCGGCGATGTTTCCCAGACGCTCCTCGGTCGCCCGCCAGAAAACCGAATGTTCGCGAGCATAGGGGATCTCAAATGCTTTTTGTGGAGTCAACCCGATCAATCGGTTGTGAAGTGTCAGCCAATATTCGGAAAACATGCCGATGTTGACATAGACGCGGATAGTTGCGCCGGCCACGCCGATGGAATCTGCGCCGTCCTTCAACACGTGTGGCACCCGCATCTCTTCTTTTTCGCCAGGCAAAGCCAGCGTTCCGCCCGCCATTTTTTCCGGGACCGCGATCCGCTCCCGCTCGGCAAGCAAGAAGATTGGGTTGATCGCATTTGGATTGTTGATGTGATCGGTGGCGATCCGGGAAGTATCGGAGGTGCCACGCGGCTGCGCAGCAAGCATCTCATAAAAGAATCCGCCCTTTTCTACGTTGCAGGCGAAGACTTTTCCTTCGTTGATGTACTGGTTGCCAATAGCAGACGCAAGGTTTTCCCAGCGCGGGTTCTCGGGATCAGCGGGGGGGTTACTCGGATTTGGCGCGATATGGCAAGCACCGCAAGCCACGCCGACCCGATACGGCCGTACGAGCTTGTTATCATTGTAGTACGTCGGATCATTCATGAACCGATCGCCGTCCCATTTCTTGCGCGCTTCGTCAGTGAACTCTGGATTTGGGAACAATCGGAAGCCGAGCACGCCTGAGGGTTTCCCATACACCTTTTCATCAATGCCAGCTGGCTCGGGTGCTATCTGTTCATCGAGGCACAAACCAAATTCGTCGGCGTCGGTCGGAGTGCGCGCGCGAAATCCCGGCTCGTTCATTAGGCCTAGAATTTTGAAGCGTTCGCCGCGCGGATACTTGCGATTATCGAGCATCTTTAAGAGATCTATCAGCCCATAGCTGTCCTGGGCGGCGTTATTCCAAAAATGCTGGTTGCCCGCGCTCCACAGATTCCAGGTATTGCGACCCATGATTTCCTGTGGCGACAATTCGAGGCCGCCGTCCATCGGCTTAAATACATCAGCGGTGATCTGTGGAAAATCAGCAGTCGTTAGGCCAGCCCTTTGCGCTTCATCAACTGGCTCGTTCTTCTTACATGCGCCAACGGCCAGGCAAAATGTAAGAGCGCAGCTTCCAGCGATGACGATGTGGAGATTCATCGATTTGCCGGTCCTGGCAGGTGATTCATCAAAACGAAGAGGTTTCACTGCGCAAATAACTCTCGCCGCGAGAGTATTCTTTGGAGGACTTGCCAGACGACAGTTCCACGGT
>JBEDUS010000185.1:0-3560 GCA_040414975.1 Candidatus Udaeobacter sp. | reverse complement strand
TGTGCTCTTTGGGTGCTCCTTAGCTGGGCGATCGACAAATTTTCCAAAGCGCCCCGACTCGCCATCACCTCGCCAACCAAGGGATGTGGCAAGACAACGCTATTGACTCTTCTCAGCAAACTTTGCCGCAAGCCACTGCGTTCCGGCTCGACTACGCCTTCAGTTTTATTCCGGGTCATCGAGACTTCGCGCCGGAGGACGTGAAAAACACTGTGAGGTTGCAGTTCGTTCGCGCGATGTTAGCGAAAGGCATGAAGAATGATCAGGTGCATTTCTATTTTAATCGGGCGGATCGCCTCATCAGCTCCGGCCGCGTCGCGCAAATCAAGACCGGGAGCTACGCAAGGGATGTGCCTGCCGCCAGCGAGGATGAGCTTGAGGCGTTCCTTGCGAAGTGGGAGGCTGATCACGCCACAATCTATCCCAAGGGCCCGCAGTCACCGACAGACGTCGCGTACATCCAGGCGATGTTCGAAAAACGAAAATCCAGTTGGCATATTCGTGGCGGCGAAACGGACGTTGTCGAATGCAAGCTGAACTATGCCGTGAATGGAGCTCTCCTTAAGGCAGTCGCGGGCCTCGCCAATAACAAGGGCGGCCACATCCTGTTCGGCGTTAAGGACGGAACTACTGTTATTGAAGGAATGTCGGATGAGAAGTTCCAAACGCTCGATCCATCTATACTCAATTCGCATCTTCTGAGCACTCTCGATCCGGTTCCCAGGATAAAGAAGGTTGCGCTGAACATTGCTGGCAAAAGCGTCGGTGCGATCTACGTCGAGAGACACCCCGAGTGCCCGGTGATTGCTGTGAAAAATGTTGGCAGCGACGTAAGAGAGGGGGCCATCTACTTCCGCTATGTTGGCGAGACTCGGCAGATCAAGCCCGGCGAATTGCGCCAGATAATTAAGATGCGCGAACAGAAGGCTGTAGAAGAGTTCAGCAGACGAATGTCTCGCGTCGCTGCTGGAACTGAAGCGACGATTGATCTCGATTCCGGCGAGGTTGCTGGTAAGTCCGGAAGATTTGTTATCGACAAGGACTTGTTGCCTTCGATCCAGTTCATCCGAGAGGGCGACTTTAGCGAAGTGAAAGGGGCGCCCGCACTGCGGGTGGTCGGGGAAGTTCAGCCGGTTTCCGCCGCAGAGCAGAATAAGGTCCACATCATTCGGGAAAACATCACCCCAGACTCGATTGTTGAGAATTTTTTGCGCGACAACCGCGTGCAAGAGCCGCTGCAATATTTGCACGCTCAGGCACACTACCCACGCAAGTGGATGCCGATTTGGTATTATGCACGCCAACTTCGCACGTCGGTCGACGACCTCGTTGAGGATCTCCGCAGCCTCACCGCGACCGTTCCTGCGAGTCGCGATGCAGTGGTGCAGCGGCTTCCTGGAACATTGAGGGCGTACAAGCTCTACACGGGTAGCCCAGCTAAGATTCTTGAGACACTGCGGTCTGGAAAGATCAGCGCGCCCAAGCGCGTCGAGGAATTCGGGGCGTTTGCGAGCGCTGTGCAGGGCTTGCCAAACGACTTCAAGAATGTCGATGAATTGAAGCCGATACTACTCGACTGCTTGAAGCGCGATGTAACGAATAAGCGCCGTCACGCCATCTATCGCGGGGCATCTCGCGTAGACGAGATACTTGATCATCAACGCAAAGACAGGTTGAGGAAAGAGTAGGCACTTGATTACGCGGTAACGTTCACGACAAATTTGCAAAGTGTGAGGAAGCGCTTTCCAGTCGAACAAAACGCGATAAACGTCGATCACTCAGTCCGGACAAATGTTTTTCCATTTCCAACTATCATATTTGTCTTTGCTTTGTCGAATATGGGTATATCGCTTCAGGCTAGTCCAGCTACGGTGGCCTGAAACGGCCGCCACTTGTGGTATTGTCTTGCCCATTTCAAACAAACGTGAAATCCCTTCATGCCGGAGATCATGAAATCGCAGATCTTCAATTCCAAGAATTCGACACGCTCGGGTGAATGCCGCACTGATGGCGTCGGTCGAATAGGGAAATATCCGCTCGTCAGCGCGCGGCGTCGATTCGACGATCGCGAGCGCCTCGGGCGGAAGTTCGCAGTAGACATTGTTGCCCTTCTTATCGCCTGGATGCTTCATATCGCGGACGAGAATACGGTCCTCGTCCAGATCGTCCCATCGTAAAAGCGTGATCTCTTCCTGCCGTCGCGTCGAGAACAGCCCGAACGCGACGATCTTCTGCATCGGAATAGAGGAGGGGCGGTTCACTCGAATGCGCCCGAAGTGCTCCATCAGGCGATCGAGCTCTTCAAGGGTGGGCCGGCGATTGCGCTCGTTGCCTTTTCTGATTAGCCCGAGTTTCTTGATAACGGTGAGGGCATCGTCAAATTCCTGCCGTGAGAGTGGGTAGCCCCACGCTGGCCGCGCCACTATGAAGATGTTCGAAAGGTGAGAGAAGTAATTACCGCAGGTTTGCGGCTCAACGCCCTTGTTTAGATCGCGCGCGAATGACACGAGTGTATTGCTAGTAATTTCGCTGCATTTAGTCTCGCCGAGATCGCTGTTCTTAATGCTCTTAAGAACTTGCGCCTTCGTTCCCAAGATCGCGTTCTTCGATTCCGAAATGTAGCGGTCAATCACGGCGGCGAGGGTGGGGTCCTCTTTTTGCTCGAGCCCGCCCGGCCGCTTAAGCTCGGCCTCGCGTTTCACAATCCAGGCATTGGCCGCTGGTTTACGATCGAAAGTCTCTGACTCGCGATGGACGATGACACCCCGTTGCTTGATGGTTATTTGCGCTAAAAAGGCCTTTGAGCCGTCTTTGCGGGTCCGTCCAATTATCGTTCCCATGGTACAACATCGCCTCCAAAGTACAACATTGTTGTACCACGGCTGTTAAAAAGGGACCAAATCGGCCGAAAATGGTACAACATGAGCCGTGAGGAAAACGAAGCAAGTGGCTAAAAATACGAAAATACCGCAAGAAAGTCGGTCCCACCGATTCTGTGTCGCTCCGATGATGGAAACTACCGACAGAACATAAACATCATTAAAATAGGCACTTCACGACATATTGTTTGTCCATGGAGCACCATTGGAGCACCGATTTTTGAGATGTGTCCGAAGAGTCGGTGGTCTAATCAGTCGGTCCAGTCTGTCGGTTCAATCAGTCGGTTCTGTCACTAACCAGTGTGGCGCAACTGGTCGCACTCTTTGCGTGCCAGTTCGGTTTGCTGATCCAGATATGCAGCAAGGTCGTTGATGTGAATCCCTTTGGCCGATTTCTGACTTCGCTCCATGCGGACAACAGGCAAGTCAATCTCACCGGCTAAGACCTTACGCAGGAAGTTCTCGACTGTGAGATGGCGGAAGTAGTCACGGCAAACCCATTCAACCGGGATTACGGCGAGACCTTCATATTGCGCCAGTAAGAGGAATGACGTTTTCACGAGGCACACACCCTTGCATTCCGTTTTACGTGCCCCGACTTCCGAGTGCTTTTGAGTCGGGGCTATCGTATGCAAGGGGTGCGTGTGCAGATCATCATGAAACGTTTTGCCGGTGTGGGTA
>JBEDUS010000184.1:0-24313 GCA_040414975.1 Candidatus Udaeobacter sp. | reverse complement strand
CTGGCTAATGCGAGGCGGGATTTGGCAAAGATGAAGAGCTACGGTGGACGCGGACGCCAGATCGTCACCTACATTGTCGATCGAAACATTAACTATACGAATGTTTGCAACGTTTACTGCAAGTTCTGCGCGTTTTATCGAACAGAAAAAGATGAGGACCATTACGTACTTTCATTCGAGCAAATTGATCAGAAGCTTGACGAACTTTCTTCCGTTGGCGGTGTTCAGATTCTGATGCAAGGCGGGCATCATCCAAAGTTGCAGCTCCAATGGTATATCGATCTGCTGCATCACATCCGGGAAAAATATCCACATATCAATATTCACGGATTTAGTCCGCCGGAATTTCAGCATTTCGCGGAAACCTTTGGGATGCCGCTGCGCGAAGTGATTTCGGAGTTCAAGACTGCGGGACTCGGATCAATTCCAGGCGGCGGTGGGGAAATTCTGGTGGATCGCGTGCGGAAGAGAATTTCTCCATTGAAAATTAACAGCGATCAATGGTTGGACGTAATGCAAATCGCACACGAGCTGGGATTGAAATCGAGTGCGACCATGATGTTTGGACATGTGGAAACCATCGAAGACCGGGTGGAACACTTGCAGCGCATTCGTGATCAGCAGGACCGCAGCGGTGGATTTACGGCGTTCATCTGCTGGACATTTCAACCGCAGCATACCGTCTTGAAGGTTAAGCACCCCACCGGCGTAGCGGAGTATTTACGAACACAGGCGTTGGCCCGCATTTTTTTGGACAACGTCGACAACGTGCAAAGCTCCTGGGTGACGCAGGGTCCGGAGATTGGCCAGATCGCCCTCAAATACGGCGCGAACGATTTCGGATCGGTGATGATGGAAGAAAATGTTGTCAGCAGCGCGGGAACAACATTTCGACTAGATGCAGGGAAAATTGAATCACTTGTTCGCGACGCGGGGTACGAACCGCGCCGGCGAAATAACTGGTATGAACTTTTGAATTGAATGGGCGAGCCGCTTATGGCCAAATCGGCTTCCCGGGTGAAAAATCTCGCCTTGACGACTGACGCCTTCTTTCCGATATAGCCGCCTGTCCCGCGTGGGCTCGCTTGCGCGGGGCCGCGCTTCTTAACCTATGAGATATTTTTCTGGATGGATGCGCCCCCCGCCGTTTGCAATTTGGGCCGCGTCTATTTTCGCGACGCTTGGTGCCACAGCCAGCCGCGGGCAGGCGCCTCAGGAGACGACCCCGCCGCCGCCTCCGATTGTCCGCTCAATTGACGTGGAATACACAGGCCCCGGCACCGTCAGCAAAGAACGAATTCTTGCACAAATTCGAACCAGAGTGGGCCAGCCATATTCGAACGAGGTAGTCGAGGAGGATATTGCGGCACTTTACAGAACAGGCTCAGTTCAAAACGTTCGCATTTTTGCTCAGCCGCAGGGAGATGGGGTGAAGGTGATCGTAGCTGTGCAAACCCGTTTGAAGCTGCGTGAGATCGTAATCGATGGGGCTGTGCGGGTGAAAGCGCAGAGATTGCGCAAGGAAATCAAATTGAAACTCAACCAACCGGTGGACGAACAGCAACTGGAAGAAGCGCGCCAGAAAATCATCGAGGTCTATCAGGGGCACGGCTACAATGACGTCAGCGTTCAATTTCGAATAGAACCAATCGATGAGAAACGCGGAACGGCTCGCGTTGTCTATACGATCAACGAAGGAGCGAGAGGCGCAGTTAGCCGGATTCAGTTCGAGGGGAATGCGCACATCAGTGCCAGGGCGTTGCGCAAACAGATGAAGACGCGTGGCAGAACCCTCATTTATTTCCTCGATAAGTCTGGCCGCCTGGACGACGTCCAATTGCAACAAGATCTCGAAAAAATCCGCGAATATTACCAGGACCACGGCTACATCGACGTCGAAATCAAAGACGTGCGCAAAGAGCGTACGGAGAAGGGACCACTGATTCTCACCATCGTGATCGCAGAAGGTCCGCAGTATCACGTGAACAAGCTGATTATCACAGGTTACAAGATGACCACGGAGGACAGGATTCGCCATTTGCTAAAAATGAAGGAAAACAGTGTCTATTCCCCCAAACAGTTGCGCGATGACGCCAAGGCGATAGCCGACGCTTACGGTAGCGGCGGTTATGTCGATCTTGTGGTCACGCCGGAGGGGGCGCCGGCAGGTCCTGCTTTGATTGACGTGAAGTATAATATCGAGGAAGGCGTTCGTTCGTTCGTAAATCGGGTCAATATCGAGGGAAATACACGTAGCAAGGATAAGGTTATCCGGCGCGAAGTGCTCGTTGCGCCGGGAGATGTTTTCAACACGGTCCGAGTGGATCTCACGAAGAAGCGTCTGGAGAACCTAGGCTATTTTGCGAAAGTCGAGACTTATCCGGAGGACACTGACATCCCGGGCCGCAAGGATCTCACCATCCTGGTCCAAGAAAAAAGAACCGGTTCGCTTAGCTTTGGTGGAGGATTCAGCACAGTTGACCAATTGGTTGGGTTCGCAGAGCTAACCCAAGGGAATTTCGATCTGTTCAACTGGCCCTCTTTCACCGGTGGAGGTCAGAAATTCAGGTTACGCGTTCAGTACGGCACGGAGCGGAAGGATTTTATTCTTTCGTTGACCGAGCCGTATTTCCTGGATCGACGACTGTCGTTGAGCTTTCAGGCCTTCTATACGGAGGCAGATTATCTGAGCGCGCAATACGACCAGCGGAATTACGGATTCTCGTTTGAACTGAAAAAGCCGATCAACACCTATATGTACGCAAGTCTCGGCTACATGCTGCAGGACGTAGACATTTTCAATGTGGACCCAAGCGCGTCTGATTTCATTTTGTCACAAGCGGGTTCGTTCCTGGAGAGCAAGATCTTCCATACCGTGGTCTTTGACTCGCGCGACAATCCTTTGCTATCGCGCCACGGGCAACGCTTCAGCTTTTCACCTTACATCACCGGCGGTTTTCTTGGAGGTAATGTTCAGATCTACGGGCTTAATTTCGAGGGATCGCAATATTTTCATTTACCCTGGGACACCATCCTGCTGATTAATGGCGAAATTTCGACCGTAACTCAATGGGGTAATGGGAGCGAAGTGCCAATCTTCGAGCGGCTCTTTTTGGGAGGCTCAAATAATCTCCGAGGATTCCCATTTCGTGAAGTTGGTCCGCAAGATGAGAATGGCGAACCGACAGGCGGACAGTCAATGTGGCGCACGACAATTGAATGGACCTTCCCAATCATCGAAAAAGCGCGTGGCGCACTTTTTTACGACACCGGTTTCGTCAACAGAAGCGCGTGGTCTTTTGGCTTCAATCATATCGCCTCCGACATTGGTGTGGGGCTTCGGCTTGACTTGCCAATCGGCCCGCTGCGCCTCGATTACGGGTATCCGATACAGCGTGACGGATATCATGGCGGGGGGCATTTCAACTTCAGCGTAGGCTATCAATTTTGAACGAATATATATGGTTGCAGTCTAACGCGATTCCGAGCACTGTATCCTCCATTTTATGAAAAACTCCCTGTCCATAATCTTTGCGCTGACGCTGGCGTTTCCGATTGGGGCCTTTGCACAAGGCGGACTCAAAATCGGAACGGTCGATATGCAGCGCGCGTTTAAGGAATACAACAAGACCAAAGAAGCCGAAACAAAAATCAATGATGCCAAAAATGCCGCCAAGAAGGAATACGACGACCGGGCGGACGCTTACAAAAAGGCGCTGGACGAAATCAATAATCTGAACAAGCAGCTCGAGTCGCCGGCCCTGAGCGCTGATAAGAAGACGCAAACGGCAAAGGAGCGGGATGATAAGATTGCCAACATCAAAAACATGGAGCGGGAGATCAGCGATTTCCGTCAAACCCGCGAACGGCAATTACAAGAGCAGTTGATGCGCATGCGCGAAGGACTCGTAAAGGAAATCACCGATGTGGTAATGGAGAAAGTTAAAGCCAACAATCTGGATCTGGTATTCGACAAATCCGGCATGAGCATTAACGGCGTTCCCGTCCTGATGTACTCGCATGATAACATCGATTTTACGAACGACATCATCGCTGTGCTCAACAAGCCAGGGCGGGTTGGGAACTCAACTGCAAAAGCAAATTCGTCCGCGACTCCGGCCAGGGCTGTGAAGCCTTAATATTCAAATTCGACAATTCGGAAATACACGCGAGCTAAACTCGCGTGTATTTTTTTTCGTACGAATGAAAAGCAGCGACCCATATCAACGGGAAACGATTGCTGAGGGATTGCGGCCTGCGAAAAGATCGATTCTGATCCGACGTCGGATCCTGCAGACCATCGTTGCATTACTCGCGTTCTGCTCCAGTTCGCTCGCGGAGAATTGGCAGGCAACGCTGAGTAAGGAACCGGCTGGAAATTTTCCGCAGCTGCGGCCCTTGCACGCGTCCTATCGCTTTGGGTGGTCTGGTCTTACTGCAGCTACCGGGGATGTCCACTTTACAAAGCCAACCGGAAACAAGTTTCAACTCGAGGGAACCGGCCGAACCATTGGCTTTGTTCGAGCGCTGTGGAAACTGGATGTGAACTACCAGGCGGCCGCCTACGCCGAGACGTTGCGACCGATCGAAACTCAGCAAGTCGAGAGTTATCGATCAAAGAAAATTGTCACGCATCTCACGTTTACAAACAATGGAGTGACTCGTTCGAGAACAGAGGGTAAGGGCAAAGCGGAAGCAAAGACTCGCCAGTTTAGTTTCACCAACCTCTTCGATCTATTTTCGGCGATGCTTTATCTGCGCAGTCAACCGCTTAAGGATCGGAGCGTTTACCGTGTCGCGGTCTATCCCGCCACCAATGCTTATCTTGCTATTGTCACAGTAATTGGTCGCGAAAAAATTTCAGTGCACGGCGGGAGTTATAACGCAATCAAACTCGATTTGCAGCTCAAGCGGATTGGCAAGCATCTCCAATTAGAACCGCATCGGAAATTTCGCCGTGCCACAATCTGGGTGTCGGATGATGCAGAACGGCTTCTGCTTCGCATCGAAGCCCAGGTCTTCGTCGGCACGGTGTTCGCCGAACTGCAATCGGTCCGCTTCGACAATCCTAAATAGGCATCGTCTCGCAGTCAGGCGCTTGCGCAACGTCATTCAGGAACCCATTCGCCGCGGACCGACGGTGGGGGCGGGCGGAGCCAACGTCTGTGGTACGGATCGTAAAATGGTCCGCGTGGTTGCGGTAACAAGCGGAGCGCAGCGAGCGTTTGCAAGTCAAGCCGTCCCGTTATGGGAAGTTTGGTTCGGGCTTGATACGCTCGCAACGAGAACTCCATCGCCGGGCCATAGACCCCATTAACTTCCTCGCGATAAAGCCCGCGTCGCGCCAGCGCGATTTGAGCAGAAACGATCACATTGCGTTGCACATCGGGCGGCGCGGTTTCGAAAGGCGTCCGAGCAAGAACTCCCGACGCCGAAGTGTCTGGTGCGACCGGATTGGAAGGATACGCTTGCTGATCTTGCGATGTATTCGGAAAAGGCTGAACCGGTGCGGGTGTCATGTTCGGCCCCTCGGCGGGAGATTGCTCGACCGGTCTGGGTACCGCGGGGCTGGGTGACGCAGGCTTTGCCGCAGGTCGGGCGGGTGCGGAAGAGTTAACCCCTAGCGATTGAAGTGTCTCATTGTTGAGCTGACCGTTCACCTGCAGTCCACTGCGAATTTGATAGCGTCGAATGGCTGCGGTTAAATCCGAACTCATCTGACCGGTGATCTCACCGTAATAAAAGCCCTGATCTTTCAAAGTTTGCTGCACGCTTTCAATCAGCTGGTCTGCTCGCGCCAGCATGAGCGATCCAACGAAGATCAGCACCGCGATCTTACCCTTCATTTTGATGTTACTTGGACGCCTTTGTTTTACTGCGTATTCACCGTTTTCCCGGATCTGCTGCCGCCAATCCTGGCTTACGTTGGCTGGCCACTTCGCGATAATGCAAAATGCCGTCCGCCACGGCTGCGGCGATCTGATCGCGGTAATCTTCGCTCGTGAGTTTGGAAATGTCCTCCTTGTTGGTGAGAAACCCTCCTTCGATCAAAACGGCAGGAGCAGTAACATTTGCGATTACAAAAAATTGTGCGGGTTGTGTGCCCCGATCGATGGCCCTTGTGCGGGCGACGAGCGCTTCCTGAATGAATCCGGCGAGACTTTGGCTTTCGGGGTTCGGCGACTCGGAAAGTGGCCGCCATAAGAAAGGCAGCCACGAAGCCAAAGAGGAGTTTGTGGTGATTTGATGCGATGCGTAATAAGTCTCCACTCCACTGGCCACCGGCTTATTATCCTCGTTGAAATGAATGCTAACGAAAATGCAATTGCTGATTCGATTAGCGAATGCTGCGCGGTCGGCCAGGGAGACATAAGTATCCCCCAGGCGAGTCATCAGGGTCGCGATTCCTTCTGAGTCCAGCAATCGATCGATCCGTCGCGCCACGTCCAGAGTCAGATCCTTTTCGAGTACCCCGCCGCACATCGCACCGGAATCCTGTCCGCCATGGCCGGGATCAAGAATGACTACTGCGAACGGGCCAGGTGTAGCCGACGGCTGCGCTGTTATCGGTTCTCTGGCGGGCTTAGCTCTTTCCGTCTGATGGAACTGCATCCAGACGAAAGACGCCACCATCAGCAACAAACCCGAGAGTGCCAGGATTTTCCGAAGCGCTTTCATTTGTGATCTCCGGATGATGATTTTTCCCCATATACTAATCGTGGATCAAGGGACGTAATTCTTTATCTAACAACGAGCGGTAACGAATTGCCCTGCTCGCGTCACGCTCAAGCAACGCCGCTTCGATTCCCGCGACGGCGAGCTGTTCCCGTCGATGTTTCGTAACAGCAGCCCGCTCCGGTGGTTCCTTTGCGTCGTTATTTTGTAAAGTCATATGCCCGATGCTCCACGCGTCGAGCGCAGAGTTGAGCGCCGTTTCAAGGTTGGCGTCTGGCGCATGCTGAGTTGTGAGAAATGTTTCCATTAGTTCTCTCGAATGTTGTGTTCCGCTGAGCACCGCGAAGTCCCGCCGCGCCTGCGCGTACGTTGCGCCGTTGGCCGCGATCTCACCATCGTACTCCACTCGTAAAAACAAATCCTCCTCGGGTCGTCCTGCTACTTCTGCGAAGAGCATCCTTGCCAGATATGGTGGCCCATAAACTTGTTCAAACGCGCTCTTCATTGCGGGACTGAGCGAGTAATGTACGAGCCGCCGCAGTGAAACATCTGTCGCAGACCGGGTGAAGCCTTCCGTGCTGGCCAATTCGATTGCCGCCATTCGCAATCGTTCGATATCTCCGGGATGACCAATGGCACCCATCGCAATCCGGTCGTAGATTTCAAAAACCTTCTGGCGCGTCTGGCCGACGGTGAGAAAGAGAACGCCGTCCCGATAACCGAGCGCCGCGATCGGGCTTCCCGGGGCAAGCTGCGCTTCGATGTACTCGCGGCGATTAGCGATCGCTTCGACCCAACGATAGGGTTCTTCAATCATGCCACCGTTTCCTTGAATACCGCAGCGATTTTGCTTTCCGGCAAGGTAGCGATGCCCTCGCGCGACACAATCTTGATAAGCGGATAAATCTTTCCGGTGCGATCCACGCCGCCTGTCGCTGTGTCGGATTCGGCAGCGGTATCCAGTGCACGCAGCGCAATCGATACCGCTTCGTCTTCGCCTAGTTCCTGCAGGGGCTTCGCGCTCCAATTGTTTTCGTAATAAAGAATGCCGCGCACCGCCGGCGATCCCGACCCCGTTGCCGCATAATCAGTCACTTCAAATTGCGCCCCCATCGCGTCGTAAAAATAAAGACGCGCCTCGGCCTTCGGATGAAAATCGTACGTTGCGAAGATCGGCACCACGACTCCCACGCCTTGCATGACAAACCCGAAATTATCACGCAACAACTTGGACAAAGCGCGCACTTTGCCATCGACACTCATTTCCTGCAGTTGAGTTCGACGAAAATATTGGAACGAGTGTTCTAGCACTCGCGCCATTTCCCACGCTGTCGCCGGCACGCCGGCAATGGCCATGATCGAGTGCCGATCGATTTCCAAAACCTTGTCGGCACGATCGTACACCACTGTGTTGCCAGAAGTCGCGCGCCGGTCGCCTGCCACGAGCACGCCTCCTGAAAATTTGAAAGCGAGAATTGTGGTCGCCTCTGTTGGTTGCCACGTTTTCTGAGGGATTTCTGCTTGTGGCAGCGAAGTCGCAGGCTCCGGAGCAAGCAGTCCCTTGCGCCGCAGCAGCCCAGGGAAATCGCCGACTGCGCCAGAAAAGTTCCGGTCAAACTCCACCGGGGAGCGCTCCATTATTGACCAGTGCGCTGGCGATAGCGCTTGGATTGATTGGGATCCACCTTGCGCATTTTCTTAAGAAGATCCTTCGTGTCCGGCCGCGAAATGTCTGGTGAACGTGGACCTCCACCGTCGCCTTGTTTTGGACCCCACGGAACCGGTTCCACCGGCTTCTGAATGCGCTCAGGCATAAAAAAAATCTAAGAGCAAATATTGGAAAGGCAAGCGGCGCGCCGCCGTGATGCGTTATATGGTTACATCATTACATCGGGTTTCCAATTCAACGATGAACGATTTAACGTTGGCGAAGCCGATGATGCTTGCCAGATAAAACTGCTGATGGCAAAGTCTTGCCCCGATGAAGGTCGCATCGATTCTTTGTACGACGTTCGTTTTCGGGCTGCTTTGCACTGCATCTGCTCAAACGGCTGGAGCTGCGAAGTCTCGCAAATCAGATGATGTTACTCAACTGGAAGCACTGGCAAAAAAGATAGACGAACAGAATGCCAAGATTGATGCGTTGTCTCAGGAGATCCTCAAGCTGGAACAGCAAATCGCGCACGTTCGGCCGGGCGTGATGATTGGAGAGAGTACGCCCTCAGAGACCAGCCCTGCCGCTGCAACTGGGTCTCCGTTGCATCCTGGCACCGGGAATACTCACGTGGTCGCACGAGGCGAGACACTCACTTCTATTGCCAAAATGTACAAGGTTGGCGTGGAAGAACTTCAAAACGCTAATCACATCGAAGATGGCCGTAAACTGCAGGCCGGACAGACCATCATTATTCCGGCTGCGTCGCCGGCGCCTTCCAATTCGCCATCGCCAACAGAGTAACGTTAGGCTCGTGAATCAAAGTTGGTTTCTGCGGAAACACGAAGATGGAAGCACCTTTGGTCCGGTGCGTTTTGATCAAATCGCGCGCTGGGCTGCTATGGCGCAAATCGCACCACATGATACGCTTTCCAACGACCGGCACACCTGGGTGAAAGCGCCGATGCTGCCCCAGCTCGGGATGGACTGGCTGGTCGAGCTTACAAGCGAGCATTATTACGGACCAACAACGCGGGTGCCCTGCAGGAATTTATTCGGCTTGGCGAGATTAATGGCGAAACTCTTGTCATCAACACCCGCAACGGCGCTTGTTGCAAGATTCAGGAAATGCCGCAGTTGTGGGAAACGGGACAAGCAACTGCCGCGGATGCTCAAACCGAAATTCAGCTGGGCGACACCCGTTGGACCAGCAGTGGCGGGGATGTCGATTCGCCTCCAGGAGCAGATTCGTGATCTCGAACAAAGCTTGGAAGAAGAGCGCCGGGCTCTGATCGAAGCCGAGCGACGATACGCTGATCTGAGGGAAAGATACGATGCGGTTGTGCAGCGTGTCCAAACATAGACCTGCACTCCGCTGATGAAGCCTAAGCAGAAGAGCCTTCTGACTGAACCGGCGAAAACCTTTATGTCAGCAGACCGGCACCTCTTCGTCCGCCTCGGTTGTCTGTGACGCGACAATTTCTGCCGGCTGCTCTGCTTCGCGCACCGGGGAAGTTTCGAGCAAACTTTGCTGGCATAGCCGTGCATATTTTCCACCGAGCGCCAGCAATTCTTCATGTGTGCCGCGTTCGATGATCCGGCCATGATCGAGTACCAGAATTTGGTCTGCATGCACGATCGTGGATAGCCGATGCGCAATGACAATCGATGTGCGGTTCGCCATCAGGCGCTCGAGCGCTTCCTGGATCAGGCGCTCCGTCGCAGTGTCCACACTCGCAGTCGCTTCATCCAGGATCAAAATCGGTGGATCTTTCAACAGCGCGCGGGCAACGGAAAGTCGTTGCTTTTCGCCTACGCTCAATTTCACCCCACGCTCGCCTACGACGCTTTCCAAGCCTTCTGGCAAACGTTGAATGAATTGCTGCGCGTTTGCTGCAACCACCGCGCGCCATAATTCCGCGTCAGTCGCTTGCGGTTTTCCCATGAGCAGGTTTTCGCGAATCGACCCGTTGAAAAGAAAACTTTCCTGCGTTACCACACCGATCGCCTCACGCAACGCACGCAGATCATATTGGCGAATCGGTTTCCCATCGATGTAGATTTGACCGCTGGTGAATTCATAGAAACGCGCGAGCAGATTCACAAGTGTCGACTTGCCGGCGCCGGTTGTGCCGACCAGCGCGATGGTCGCACCCGGTGGTGCGTGAAAGGAAACATGATTGAGAGCTGGCAATCCCTCCACGTAACTGAAGCCCACGTTTTCATAGCGAATGTCGCCGGCAATTCGCACGTTGTGATCGGGATCGGTAATCGCGGCACCACGTTCCGCTTCCGAGGCTACAGCGCCCGGCTCCATCGGTTCGTCGAGAATCTGGAACACGCGTTCGCCAGCCGCTCGTCCCGCTTGCACGAGTTGGTTAAGCTGATGCAATTTCCCGATTGGCTCGTAAAGAAATCCGCTGAGCATGAGAAAAGCGATGAGATCGCCGAGTTGCATCGCGCCGGCTAGGACGGCTTTTGTTCCGACTGCGATTAAGAGGACAACGCCTAACGAGCCAATCAGATACATCGACGGGTGATACATCGCCCAAACCCGCATGACGATAAGCGTGGCCCGCCGCAATTCATTGCTCGCTTTGTTGAAGCACGTGTGTTGTTCGCGCTCACGGACGAAGCTCTTGATCTGCCTGATGCCGGCGAGGTTATCGTGCAGCAGCGCGTTCATAGCTGAGGAAGCGCGCCGTTGCAATTGATAACGCCGGTGCGCGGTCAGCGTGTACCAAAGCGCGCCGCCGGCCAGAAAGGGCGCAGGCACCAGACTTAACAAAGTCAATTTCCAACTCAAATAGAACATCACCCCGAGAACCACGATCACTTGCAGCGCTGCCACGACGCCCTGCTCGATCCCGTCGATCAACACGCGTTCGACCGAGTTGACGTCCTCGATCACGCGGGTCATCAAATCGCCCGTAGCGCGGTTGTCGAACCACCGCAGTGGCAGCAGTTGGATGTGCGAATACAAATCGCTGCGCAAATCGAAGATCACTTTTTGTTCAAAGGTATTGTTCAGCACAATGCGCAGCGCGTTGAACCCGTGTTGAAGAAGAAATGCGACCGCCGCCAGCATTAGTAGTGGCAGCAATTTGTCCGGTCGATTCGCCCGCACCACATCGTCGATTATCCATTTGGTTGTCGCAGGAAAGACAATCACCATCACCGTGCTCAGAATGGCGCAGATCAACGTCCCCGCGGCCATCCACGGATACCGTTTCAAATAAGCAAAAACGCGCCAAACTGTTTTCATCGCGCACTTAACGTCAATGCGCGCCTGATCACGTCAAGGTTAGTTCACATTGGGGGCGTCGCGTTGTTCAAGGGATTCCGCTTCCTCCAGCCGGCGTTGCACCACGAGCTCGAACGAAACGCCAATCCCGAAAGTTTGCGAGGGCTAAAACAAGCGTTTGGCGGAAAGAACATCCGTGACCTCGGTTTCGCGTTGGTTGGCGTCTAACACTTCTTCCCGTGGTCCGCCCGTTTGGTTCGAAACCAAATCGAAGAATTCTGTACGTTCAACGGCCCGCGCCGCCTGATACCCACATCGCATACGCGAACGCGTTGATAGTTATCATGGCGGACATGTGATCAGTGGACTTCGATGCCCGCCGGCGACACAGCGCGTTTTGTCTGGCGTTATCGGGGGATTTCTGAGTATACCTCTTGTTGCATCGTGAGATGCGAGAGATGCAAAGGGGAACGTCCACCGCGACCTACCGTAGACTGGTCGATAAGCTATCGAGTATCGAAGCGAAATTGTCCCGGCGTGAGCGATCGACGTTTCATGCCCTTCTGCCGAAGGAGCTGTTTAAACCGAATAGTGCGACGATCGAGTTTCTGTTCGCGACGCCGCTAGAAATCCTGGATCCCGGTGAGCTGGAGATCTTCTTGCGATTACGCGAGTCCAAAGATGTAGATCTTGCCGCGCCTTGTGCGTTGCGGTCGTCTATGGTGTTGGTCATGAAGGCGACGCGCCTTTGTAATCTGCGTTGCACATACTGCCACTCGTGGAAAGAGGGGCCCAATCAGGTGATGGGGTTCGAGGTCTTGGCCAAAACAACACGCGACGCGCTAAGACGGCCAGAGGTTAGGCACGTGAATTTTGTTTGGCACGGCGGAGAAGTCACGCTGTTGCCAATTGGTTTTTTCAAGAAAGCGCTGTGGCTACAGAGGATGTTCAAGAGTGAAGGGCAAGTGATTACTAACTCGATCCAAACCAACGCCACTCGATTGAACGATGAATGGATTAGTTTGTTTGCAAGCACGGACTTTGACGTAGGCGTGAGTATTGACGGGCCCGCTGAAATCCATGACCGGCGTCGCAGGACGGTGAATGGGCAGCCGACATGGGAACAGGTTTGCGCTGGGATTGCAAAGATGCAGCAAGCGAATGTGCCGTGCGGCGCGCTCGTTGTGGTGGATCGACAAGTGGTCGAGCTAGGCGCAGAGCGCTTATTGAGTTGTCTTCTCGAATTAAAGGTAGCGCGAGCTGCACTGTTGAATGTCTTGCCGCCCAACGGTGAAGCGCAGCCAACGAGGAATAGCTATTTGCCGTGGTCGGACTACGTCATCTTTCTGCAGCAGATGTTTCGATGTTGGTGGCCGACACACCGCGGCGACATCGACATTGCGAGCTTGAGCACGCTGATAAACAATCTGTCCGGCCGCGCGCCAAATCTGTGCGTGTACGCCGGAGACTGTATGGGGCAATTTCTGACGATTGAACCAAACGGAACGGTAAGCGCATGCGACAAGTACATTGGTGACCGCCAGTTTGAATTTGGCAATCTTCTGGTAGCCGATTTAAACGAGGTGCTGGCGGCCTCCAAAAACCTAACTCGTTCCAGAGCCTCAGCCGCATCTGAAGTGTCACGAATGAGCGAGTGCAAGTACCACGTTGTTTGCCGTGGCGGTTGCTCCCACGACCGACGGTTGAACCGACTTTATCAGGCCGGCTGGGATGGATATTGCTGCGGGCTGGCGGATTTGCTTGACGAAATCAGCGCCGTTATTCATATCCAGACGGCTAACGAAAGGAGCAAATATGCGAAGCGATAGACTTGAACTGACAAAGGACCAACTAAAAGCGATTAAAAAGAGGCTCTCCAAGGATCTGGAGGAAGATGAAGAAGAATTGTTGGAAGCGCTGGTAGAGATGGCCGAGAACCATCCGGACAACTCAGGTGAGAAAGGGGTTCTTGCCTGGCATTATATGATCCCGAAGTAACGCTCTATCGCTTTTCCTAACAGACGGAATCTGGTCCAGGTCATGGGCTCTTCGGAGCAAGCGAAGTAACCAGTGATTCAAATCGCGGATCGCCGCGCAATGGGTCCCAGTACGGGTGCAAGCGCAGTTGGCCGTAGTTAAGGTCGTTCGGAATTCGCGTGGCGATTTCCAGCTGTTCGGTCGCAAGTTTTTTATCGCCACACCAGGCGTAAATCAGAGCCAGGTAAGTGATCATGTAGGCGCCGTCAACGGCATCTTTTGTTAACGGCAAGAGATTGACAGCGCGTTGGCCGTCGGCAATGGCTAGCGCTTTTTCGCCGAGAGCAGCCTCGATTAGTCCAAGGACACAGAGGGCTTCTGGGTAATCCGGTTGCGTCCCGAGAATTTTCTTGATCTCCGTCTCCGCTTCGATAAAGGCAGCATGCGCACGCGTCGTATCACCAGAAGCTCGCGCCACTGCGGCTATGCACCAAGCATGTGGAAAAGGAAGGCTGCCCACCTGGCATCCAGCGTCAGTCATGGCCAGAGCCCTTAGCGCCGCAGCCCAGTCGCGCTCGCAAAGAGCAAGCTCAATGCGTTGATCGGCAAGCGCTCCAGCGCTGTGGGGATCTGCGGCGATAATCGTGTCGAGCACGGCGTGCAACGGCTTAGGATCAGCCTGTGATTCGAGAGCAATCGCCGCGAGCTGCACCTTCGTCGGGATGTCGTCTGGGGCGATCTCCAATGCGCGCTTAAGGGTGGCTGACATGTCGACGTAACGGCGCTGGAAGTCATACGTGAGCGACAGCTGTTGCAGGATGCTGAAGTTGCGCGGGTCAAGTTCCAGCGCGTGCTCGAAGTTGCTGTTGGATTCCTCCCATTTTCCCCTCCGACGTTCGATGCTAGCGATGGAAAGGAATATGAGCGGTTCATTCGGCAAGCTCCGTCGCGCTATTTCCAGCTCAGAAAGCGCCCGGTCATGATCGCGATAGGCAACGTAAAGGTGATGGCCAAGCGCTAGATGCGCCTCTCCGGAATCGGGTCGAATGCGGAAAGCATTGTTTATCGCGGCTTCGGCCAATTTCAGACGCTGTTGAGTATGGTCCGCCCCAATGAAGTAGAGTTCATCGTGTGCTCGCGCGAGCTGGCAGTACGCGAGCAGAAACGAAGGATCGCGCACTACTGCTTCGTCGAAAAGTCGCGCCGCCTTAATCAAGTTGTCGCTTGCACGTACGTTAAAGCTGATCGCCTGCAGTAAATTCTTCCCGCGCAGATAAAGGTCATATGCTCCCATGTCCCCAGTGGGTTGCTCTTCGATCGCCGCCTTCTCGGTCGGCGAAAGTCTTGTTTTGAGCTGCGCTACTATTTTTTCGGCGAGATCGCTTTCCAATGCAAAGACGTCCGAGGCATCGCGATCATAATGATCCCCCCAAATATGCATATCTGTCCGGGCGTCGATTAACTGCGCGGTTACCCGCACGCGGCCGTCTGCCCGCTGAACACTGCCTTCAACAATGTGGGTGACGCCCAGCGCCTTGGCGATCTCGCGTAAATTGCGAGCGCCGCCGGTCTTGTACTGCGTTACGCTCGTGCGGCTTATCACCTTGAGATCGGCGACTCGCGAAAGGTCATTTAGAATTTCATCCTGCACGCCATCCGTGAAGTAGGCATTGTCTTTTTCATCGCTCCGATTTTCAAACGGCAAAACGGCGATGCTCTTTTCGGGAATGGATACCCCAGTTCTCGCTGTAGCGGACATGGGTGGAGCGCTTGCGGATTCGCGGCGAAGGAAGATTGAGGCGCTAATCATCAGGGCGATGATCGACACAATCAAGGCCACAGTAACTAAAAGCTTTGGCCAGCGAGCTGGATTGACTAGGCGGATAGCAGCGGCTTGCTGCTTCCAGCGCCGCCGCCTGAGTTTCTCGGGAATCTGTGGATTACCAAGGCCATCTTTGCACAGATTAAAAACATGCAGACGTAACCCATGTTTAACTTCGCACTCGCCCAGATCCCGCAGGTATGGCCGCCAATGCCGGTACTGACTCAAATCATCCGCCACATGTCCCGACAAAAGGATGTGTTCCGCATCGGCACAATCCAATACGCGTTGCGCAATGTTGATCCCTGATCCGGCGATGTTCATTTGGTCGTTAACGTCCCTTACGGTGTTGACGGGCCCGCTATGCACTCCCATCCGCACGTGGAATTGTGAGTGACCTTGTAATGCTGTGCTAATCTCGAGTGCGCATCGTACTGGCTCTTCCGGACTGTGAAAAAAGAGCAATGCCATTCCATCGCCGGTCGGTACTCGGACAAGTTTGCCATTTGCTTCCGCTGCTCGAAAACATTCGGCGTTTCGTACGATCCGATTCAATTCCCGTAGCACTTCGACCTGCTCGTTCACCAATAATTTTGAGTAACCGACAACGTCGATTAACAGGACATACCCGATCTCCAGTGGGAGATCCGGCTCAGTCTTAGCGGAGGTGCCTTGGGCGTTCACCCTTCTTCGAGGTTAACAATATTGGCGGCAGCGGTCGAGGGCAACCACCGAGGTAGAAACTGCAACTAGGCCTCAGAAATTCTTTTGCGCTGGCGCGATGCACTGTGAATTAGCAGCATAATTCCGCGTTGTTCCCCACGGCTGCGCTGCGTTAATCTTGGCGGATGACTAATGAATCACACCCGTTCGCCGATGAAATTCACATCGAGCAACTTGAGGTTTCTACTCGTATCGGAGTCCCCGAAGAAGAGCGTGCCGCTCCCCAACGGTTGACCGTCAGCATTTCCTTCTGGCCATACCAGCAAACGCGCGATTTAGGCGACAAGATCCACCACACGGTCAACTACGCAGCGCTAGCTGAGGAAACAAAGAGTTTCGTGCGCGATCAATCGACAAATCTGATCGAGACACTTGCTGATCGGGTCGCAGCGCATTTGCTGAAGAGCTTTCCGATCCAGAAAGTGACGGTGGAAGTGCGGAAATTCGCCTTAGAGGACGCGAAACACGTCTCCGTGACCGTGACGCGCGCTGCATCGGTCGGTTGACCATGCGAAAGGGACGATTCGACAAACCCGCTGCGGAAATTGCGCAGTGCTACAGTGAATCTGTCTCCTTGGACTGGCGACTTTATCTCTACGATATCGCTGGGTCGACCGTCCACGCCGCAGCGCTAGCTCGTGCTGGAATCATAACAACAGCCGAACGCCGAAAGATTGAGCGTGGATTGCGCGCAATTCAAACGCAGATCGAAGCTGGCACATTCAAATGGGATCGATCACTCGAAGACGTACACATGAACATCGAGGCGGCGCTCACGAAACGAATCGGAGCTGCCGGCGCGAAGCTGCACACGGCGCGCAGCAGGAACGATCAGGTTGCGCTCGATCTGCGCCTTTATACGAAAGCGGAGATCGCGGAAGTCTCGAACCGCTTGCGACGTTTGCAAACTGCGCTACTCGACGTTGCGGCGCGACACGTGGACGTGGTAATGCCCGGCTACACACACTTGCAACGCGCCCAACCGATCACTCTCTCGCATTACCTGCTCGGGCAACTGGAAGCGTTGGAACGCGACGCAAATCGTCTTCGTGATTGCCTCGCGAGAACGGACGTTCTTCCGCTCGGGTCCGGGGCGCTTGCCGGATCGACAATCGTTCTCGACCGCGAGGGAATCGCGCGTGAGCTTGGTTTTTCGGACGTGAGTCAGAATAGCGTCGATGCCGTCGGCGATCGGGATTTTGTGTGCGAATTCCTTTTTTGTCTCGCCATGATCGGTCTGCACCTCTCCCGCCTAAGCGAGGACTTCATCATCTGGAGCACGACTGAGTTCGGTTTTCTGGACTTTAGCGATTCGTTTTCGACGCACTCCAGCCTGATGCCGCAAAAGAAGAACCCGGACATGGCTGAACTGACGCGCGGCAAGACTGGCCGGCTCTACGGAAATTTGACGTCGATGTTGACTACGATGAAGGCGCTTCCTTCTTCTTACAATCGGGACATCCAGGAAGATAAGAAGGCTTTGTTCGATTCTGTCGATACAGTCAAAGACGCGTTGGAAGTTTTTACGGCGATGGTACTGGAGTTGAAAATCAACCGCGAACGCATGGAGAACGTGGCACGCGACTCAACTCTTCTGGCCGCCGATCTGGCTGAGTACCTGGTGAAGAAGGGCATGCCTTTTCGCCACGCGCACGAAATCGTCGGCAAGCTTGTTGTGCACTCTATCGCGAAAAGCGTTCCGCTGGATCAAATCGGCGTCGCAGAATTTAAAAAGTTTTCATCACACTTCGAGGATGACCTCGCGAATGTTTTCGATGTTCGCCGTTCGCTCGCGCAGCGGCGTGCGATGGGCGCTCCGTCACCTAAGAATATTGCAGCACAGATCAAACGCTGGCGGAAAGACCTGGGTGGCTTGTAGTGGCAGGCGTGGTGTCTGCGCGGGTAGAAAAATTCGCAGCCGACATCCGCCTCAGGCGGACCCTCTACAGCTTTGATTACAAAATCAGGCAATTGCCGCTGAGGACAGCGGCCACTACACTTTACGACGTGACGCAAAACAGCTGGGAAACAGTGTCGAGCGAGCGGCATTTCGCCAATGCTCATCTTGAAGTTGTGACCGACCGCGTGCGAACACCTGCGCGTTCGCTACCACGTGCATGGACAATTGTGCACCGCAAGGCAGCCGTGATCATTGCGCCGATGACGCAGGACGGCAAAATCGTTCTCATTCACCAGGAGCGCATTCCGATTCGCGCAGCGATTTGGGAAATGCCGTCGGGTCAGATCGACGGCCTCATCCAGGAAACCGCTGAGCAAGTAGCACTGCGGGAACTTCGCGAGGAAGCGGGCTATGAGCTTTCTGACGCTGGCAAACTCATCGCGCTAGGCCATTTCTTCACCTCACCGGGTTTTACAGATGAACGCGGCTATTTCTTTCTGGCGCGCCCCGTAGAGAAATGTAAACAGGCATCCGCCGGGGACGAAGGCGAATCGATCCTCGATTGCCGCGAATTTAGTGTAGAGGAAATTCGCCGAATGGTGGCCGAGAACGAGATTCGCGACGCCAACACCCTAAGCATGTGGGCGCGGCTCTGGGCCCGCGGTCTTCTCCCGGGGGCGGGCTGTTAGCCTTTCAAGAGCGATGCGACAACGCCTCGCACTCTCAAAGCGCTTCGCGCGAAATCGGCGCAACTTGCCATTTCCGTTTGGTGTGAGCTTTAGGAGGGCGCTCGCGTCGCTTTTCAAGTCGCATTTGTTTCGATATTCGATATTCGAATTGCGGGTTCTGATCTAATGACGCTACGAGACATTTTCAAATTTCGCGACCTACCGGAAAGCGAAACATCCAAACCGTTTCTGGAGCACCTGGAAGACTTGCGGTGGACGATTGTGAAGATGGCAATCGCGCTCCTGGTGGCGATGATCGTTTGTTTCGCATTTCGCTCGACACTCGTGCGAGTAATGCAGGCGCCACTGCGCAATTTGGGATCACAAGTCGCGACACTTAAGGCCCTTGGCATCACAGATTCGATCGTGATTTCATTTCACCTGGCGTTTTACGCTGGTATCGTTATCTCCTTTCCGCTGCTGCTCTATTTTGTGGCAGAATTTGTCCTCCCTGCGCTCACGGCGGTAGAGAAGCGCTTTTTGTTTCCGGCTATTTTGGTTAGCTTCGCGCTATTCCTCCTTGGTGTGCTGGTTTGTTATTTTTGGTTGCTGCCGAAAACGATTCTCTTTTTCTTTCGCGATACCAAGTCGCTCGGCTGGGCGCCTACCTGGACTGTGCAACAGTACTATTCCTTTGTAACTCGGTTCACCATCGGCTTCGGGCTTGCTTTCGAATTGCCAGTGGTAGTCCTGGCGCTGGTCCGATTTGGATTGATTACGTACCGGTTCATGGCACGCACACGACCTTACGCTGTGGTACTAATTTTTATTCTGGCGACAATCATCACGCCCACACCGGACATTCTGACTTTAGTCGCCATGGCGCTTCCAATGGTTCTGCTTTACGAAAGCTGCATCTGGATTGCGTGGCTAATGGAGCGCCGTGGCTCGAAATTGCAGCAGGGAACGATGGCTTCCTAGCCGTCGAGGGCCCATCAAAACCGCCCGTCGCTTCCTCCTGCAGTTTCAGCCGAAAATCCTTTGCTGATCACGGGTCCGTGATGCCGGAGCGCAATGATTTTTCACACAATGTTTCTTGCAATCTGGGGGAAACGGAATACGCCTTGCGCGCCGTGAAAAAGACTGCAAAGCCGGCTGTGGGTAGCCGGAGCAAGACCAAGGTCGCTGTGATTGGCGCATCCGGTTATGTCGGCGAAGAACTGGTGCGTCTTCTTTTGCGTCATCCGTACGCGGACCTTGTTGCGGTTACCTCACGGCAATTCGCTGGGAAAACGTTAAGTGAGATTTTTCCTCGCTTTTCACATTACCAGAGAGCGAGTGAGCTTGGTTTCGTCGAGTCTGATCCATCGCAACTCGCGCAGATGGCTAAGACGATTTTTCTTGCGCTGCCGCATGGGCTCGCTGCGGAATTTGCGAAGCCACTCTTACAAGCTGGTGCACGCGTTGTTGATCTTAGCGCGGATTTCCGCATCAGGGATCCGAAGACGTACAAGGAGTTTTACGCCAACGATCATCGCGCGCCGGAGTTGTTGGGCGACGCCGTTTATGGGTTACCTGAAATTCATCGCGATAAAATTTCGAAGGCAAAACTGGTTGCCTGTCCGGGTTGTTATCCGACGAGCATACTGCTTCCGCTCTTGCCGCTGGTTCGTGAAAGGGTCGTCGATCTCTCGAGCATGATGGTCACCAGTTTGAGTGGCGTGACCGGAGCCGGCCGCAAAGTTGAGGTGGATTACCTCTTTGCGGAATGCAACGAAAGCCTGCGTCCGTACGGAGTTCCGAAACATCGGCATCTGTCCGAGATCGAGGAGCAACTATCAATCATAGCGGAAGAGAAAGTCACAATTCAATTCACACCGCACCTCGTGCCTGTGAATCGCGGGATCCTTACTACAATTTATGTCGATCTGGCGGAGAAAATCGACTCTTGCTCTATCGCTTCCATTTACGAGCAAGAGTATCACGGTGAGCCTTTCGTTCGTTTGCTTGGCGACCAACTTTTTCCCGACAGCAAAAACGTCACTGGCACAAACTTTATCGATATTGGATGGCGCATAGACCAGCGCACAGGCCGCGCCATCCTCATGAGCGCGATCGATAACATTGTGAAAGGAGCAAGTGGCCAGGCGATTCAATGTTTTAATGTGATGTGCGGCTATCCCGAGACGGAGGGATTGCTGTGAAAGAACCCGAGTTTGGTTCCCCGAGTTTCAAGACCATTCCGGGCTCAATTTGCGCGCCACATGGTTTCAGAGCGGCATCTGTTTTCTGCGACATTAAACGGCTCGGCACGGGCAAAGGTTCGGAGAAGGGACGAAAACGCGATCTGGCGTTAATCGTCTCAGACGATCCTGCAGCGGTCGCGGGAATGTTTACAACTAATCGGGTTTGCGCCGCGCCAGTGAAAATCAGTCGCGAAGTTGCCGCGAAGGATTTTGCCCGGGCGGTCGTCGCGAATTCGGGAAATGCGAACGCGGCGACGGGGAAACAGGGAATGATCGACGCGAAGCGAATGACGGAAATCACCGCGCGTGCCCTGACATTGAAAGCGAACGACATCCTGGTCTGTTCGACAGGCCGCATCGGTGTGGCGATGCCAATGAAGAATGTCGAGCGCGGAATTCGTTCTTGCGTGCCGTTACTCGCAAGGTCGATATCGAACGGGCGCGAAGCTGCCGAAGCAATCATGACGACCGACACGCGACGCAAAGAAGTGGCGATGGAATTCAAGATTGACAATCGCTCGGTGCGGATCGGAGGAATTTGCAAAGGCGCAGGCATGATCCAGCCCGGGATGGCTACGGCGCACGCGACGATGCTTGCCTTCATCACGAGCGATGTTGCGATTAAACCGAAGCTGCTAAAACGCGCGCTTCGAAGCGCAGTCGAACTTAGCTTCAATCGGATTACCGTCGATGGCGAGATGAGCACCAACGATTCTGTCCTCATGCTTGCCAACGGGCTGGCTGGGAATCGGAGAATCCATGGTCGAGATGCCAGATTTAGAATTTTTCAAACGGCGCTGAACGTTATTTGCCTAGAGCTGGCGAAAATGGTCGTGCGCGATGGCGAAGGCGTTTCGCGTTTCATCACCCTGCACGTTCACGGCGCGCGCAACTCTCGCGAAGCTGAAGTCGCAGCTCGCGCGATCGCTAATAGTTCACTCGTGAGGGTCAGCTGGTGTGGCGGCGACCCAAATTGGGGACGGGTTCTGTGCGCGCTCGGTTATTCCAAGGCGAAAGTGAATGAATCGATGGTAGATATCGGTTACGCGAAGCCCGGAGGCCGCGAGATCTTTTTTGCGTTTCGTCACGGTTACCCGACAAAAGTCACTTTGAAAAGGCTGGCGAAAATTACGGCCACGCCGGCGTTCGATCTGCATGTTGATCTTCATCTCGGGCGAGGCAATTACACCATGTATGCAGCCGATCTGACGGAGGACTATGTCGCTCTTAACAAGGGCGACGTAAACAATCCCGCGACGCTCGGAGGTTGAAATGAAAGAGATCATTTCAAAGGCAGCGACACTACTCGAAGCCCTCCCGTACATTCAACGTTTTCGTAGCCAGGTCTTCGTCGTGAAGTATGGCGGGAGCTTCATGAATTCGCCGGATAACGAAGAACGACACCGGATCGCGCGCGACATTGTATTTCTCGAAGCAGTTGGCATTAACCCGGTGGTCGTGCATGGCGGTGGCAAAGCGATCAATCGCGCGCTGGAAATCGCGGGTTTGAAAGCGCAATTTGTACAGGGCCATCGGGTCACCGATGCGGCGACGGCAGAAATTGTCGATCAAGTTCTCTCGCGCGGGATCAATCCGGAAATCGTAAAGGCCATCCAGGATTTTGGCGGCAAGGCGCGCGGATTCGCCGGGACCGACATTTTCCGGTGCCAGAAATATTCGCCGTTAAACGAAGAGATCGATCTGGGTTTTGTCGGTGAGGTCGTCGATGTAAACGTCGAGCCACTGCGCGAGTGCATTCGACGCAGCATCACGCCGGTGATCAGTCCGACAGCGCGCGGCCATGACGGCAAAATCTACAATTGCAATGCGGACATTGCCGCCGCCCGGACAGCGATCGCACTGAAAGCGCGCCGGTTGGTTTTCATGAGTGACGTCGCGGGGTTGCTCCGCGATCCGAAAGACGTCGCGACGCTGATCAGCCATCTTTCCGTAGCGGAAGTTCCCGTACTAAAAGAGTCGGGCACCATTGCGGCGGGGATGATCCCGAAAGTGGACAGCGCGACCGAGGCCATCGAGAGCGGGGTGGAGAAAGTGCAGTTCGTCGACGGTCGCGTTCCGCATTCGGTCCTCTTGGAGATTTTCACAGACGCGGGAGTGGGAACGGAGGTCGTGCGTTGAAAGCGACGGAAAACGCCCAACGCTCAACGCAGAGTAAGATTCGCGAGTTGTTCGAGGAATTTGTTGTTCCTTCGTACGCGCGGTTCGATCTCGCGCTGGACCGCGGAGAGGGAAGTTATGTTTGGGAGGTCAACGGACGCCGCTATCTCGATTTTGGGGGAGGCATCGCTGTGTGCGCGCTCGGCCATGCGAGCCCGGAAATAACCGAGGCAGTGGTCGCGCAATCTAAGAAGCTGGTTCACGTGTCGAACCTTTATTACGTCGAACCCCAGGCGTGGCTGGCCAAACGCATTGTCGATCTAATCGCGCCGGGCCGCGTCTTCTTCTGTAACAGCGGTGCCGAAGCAAACGAAGGACTGTTCAAGCTCGCGCGGAAATTTGGTCATAATGAGGGGCGGTACGAAATTATCACCGCCATCGAGTCGTTCCACGGGCGGACCCTGGCGGGGATAGCCGCGACGGGTCAGGAAAAGGTCAAAAAAGGGTTCGAGCCAATGGTGGCGGGGTTCAAACAGGTGCAATTCAACGATCTCGAGGCGATGCGAACCGCAATCACGAAATCGACGGCCGCTATTTTGATCGAAGCGATCCAGGGCGAGAGCGGAATCACGATCGGGACTCGAGAATATTTGCTTGGTCTGCGGCAGCTTTGCGACGAACACAACCTGCTTCTTTTGCTCGACGAAGTGCAGGCCGGCCACTTTCGGACCGGTAAATTTCAGAGTTGGCAACGCATTCTCGGACAGAATGTCGATTTTTTGCCTGACGGAATCTCGATGGCCAAGGCGCTAGGCGGCGGATTTCCGGTCGGCGCATTTTGGGTGCGGGAAAAATTTGCGGGGTTACTCTCCGCGGGCACGCACGCATCGACATTTGGAGGGACGCCACTGGCTTGCGCGGTGGCGTCGCGCATTCTCGACGTGATTGAGCGCAACGCTCTTGCTGACAACGCGCGACAACGCGGCGAATTCTTGCTGAAGAGATTGCATGAGGCGAGAAAGAGAAACCCAAGTGTTGTGCATGATGTTCGGGGACTGGGTTTGATGATTGGTGTCGAATTCGATCCAAGGTTTAAAGCGATTGAAACCGTGAAACGATTGCATAAAAAAAATCTTTTGACCGTTCCAGCTGCAACGTCGGTTATTCGATTGCTGCCGCCGCTGAATTTATCGCAGAACGAAGCAGAGGAAGGACTCTGCGCGATTGAAAGCGTCATAGCTGATCTTGCCGCGCAGAAACCAGATCAAGGGTAAGAGAGAGACTAC